>NZ_OZ244111.1:177500-502812 GCF_965215655.1 Nioella sp. | reverse complement strand
CAATTCCTTGACGCCACGCATGACCGTCTGACCGGTCGCATTGGCCGCGACTACGGAGAGGATCGGGTATTCGTCGATCATGCTGGCCGCGCGGGCGGGGGGCACCTCGATGCCCTTCATATTGGGCGAGTATTTCGCGCGCAGGTCGGCAACCGGTTCACCGCCCTCTTCGCGCATGTTTTCGAATGTCAGGTCCGCACCCATATCCTGCAGCGTATAGAACAAACCGGCGCGGGTTGGGTTCAGGCCGATATTGGGCACCAGCACATCCGAGCCCGGCACTATGAGCGCCGCACAGACCGGGAAGGCCGCCGAGGACGGATCGCGCGGGACGGTGATGGTCTGCGGCTTCAGCTCCGGCTGGCCGGTCAGGGTGATGACTCGGCCCTCATCGGTATCCTCGACGGTGATCTCGGCCCCGAAACCCGCCAGCATCCGTTCCGTGTGGTCGCGGGTGGCCTCCTTCTCGATCACCACGGTCTGTCCGGGGGCATTCAGCCCCGCCAGCAGGACCGCCGACTTTACCTGCGCGCTTGGCACCGGGACCGTGTAGCGCACCGGCACCGGTTCCGCCGCGCCCACAAGGGTCATCGGCAGCCGCCCGCCCTCGCGCCCGACCGACTGGCAGCCAAACAGAGCCAGCGGGTCGGTGACCCGTGCCATGGGGCGCTTGTTGAGGCTCGCGTCGCCGGTGAAGGTCACGGTGATCGGACAGGTCGCCATCGACCCCATGATCAGGCGCACACCGGTGCCCGAATTGCCGCAGTCGATGACGTTATCAGGTTCCGCAAACCCGCCAACACCCACGCCATGGACGCGCCATTCGCCATCGCCCACACGCTCCACATCGGCGCCGAAGGCCTGCATCGCCTTGGCGGTGTCGAGCACGTCCTGGCCTTCCAGAAGGCCGATGATCCGCGTCTCGCCCACAGCCATGGCCCCAAGGATCAGGCTGCGATGCGAGATCGACTTGTCACCGGGCACATCGGCAATGCCGGACAGCGGCCCCGAGGGGTGCGAGGTCATGGGAACGGGGCTGCCGTGGCCGGACATGGGCGCGTCTCCTGCATAGGGTTCGAGCCGGGTGATAGCGCCTGACAGGGGGGGCGTCCACTCCCCTCTTTGCACGCTGTCGCTGATGGGTCCGGGTCCGGGTCGCCGCCTTCGGCGTCGATCCGGGAACGGACGTGCTCACACCCCCTTTGGGGGCATTCGCCCACCCGTGGGGGGGCGCTGCCCCCGCCGCTTCGCGGACTCCCCCGAGGTATTTTTGCCAAGATGAAAGGGGATCAGCGCTTGCGGAAGGTCAGGTAGTGCGGTGTTCTGCCCTCTCTCAGCGCCTTTTGCTCGTAGCGGGTCGAGATCCAGTCGCCCCAGGGCACGCGCCAGTCATCCGGCCCCTCTGCCAGCCAGTCGAACCCGTGGCGCGGCACTTCTTCCAGCGTTTGGCGGACATAATCAGGGATATCGGTCGCCACGCGGAAGATCGCACCGGGTTTCAGCACGCGGGCCAGCGGTTCCAGATGTTCGGGCGTCACGAAACGGCGGCGGTGGTGGCGTTTCTTGGGCCAGGGATCGGGGTAGAGCAGGAAGGCGCGCGAGATGCTCGCTTCGGGCAGCACGTCGAACATGTCGCGCACATCGCCAGGATAGACGCGCAGGTTGCCCACACCTGCCTCGCGAATCTTGCCGAGCAGCATGGCGACGCCGTTTATGAAGGGCTCGCAGCCGATGATGCCGATATCGGGGTTCTGCACGGCCTGATGCACCATGTGCTCGCCGCCGCCAAAGCCCACCTCCAGCCACACATCCCGCCCGCCGAAAAGCGCGTCCAGATCGAGTGGCACCCGGTCCGGGTTCTCGTCCCAGTCGACCGCGCCCGGCGAGAGACCGGCCAGATCCTCCTCCAGGTAGGTTTCCTGGCTGTCGCGCAGGGTCTTGCCCTTGCGGCGGCCATAGAAATTGCGCCACGGGGCTTTGGGGTGTTTGTGCTGGTCGCTCACGCTGTCGCCTCGATTGCCGGATCAGCCGCGGGACATAGCGGCAAAGCGATCCGGGCTCAACCGCCCCGTGCGCGGCGTTCGCGGGCTTCGATGCCGCTGAAAGCCGACCAGATGAACAGCCGGAAGATCGGCACCTGCATGAACAGCCCCACGGCAATCAGAACCCCGATCATTTGTCCCTGTTCCTGGGGCAGGATGCCCGGCACCCGCCAGCCGATCACATATAGCGCGATGGCAATAGCCATATGAACCAGCATCGCCAGCGCCGCCCAGACCAGGGCAAACTTCCAGGCTGTGCCGCCGCTTGCCCGTCCGCCCTCATTGTCCAGATAGCTTTGAGCGAACCACTGGAAGGGTACGATCATCGCCCCGATGGCACCACCGATCATGGCACCACGCAGGATCGCCCCGTCAAAGCGAAGCCCCGCGACCTGCACCAGAAGGTAAAAAATGATCGCGATCGTTGCCGCAAAGATCGCGTAGTGCTTGATGAAATTCAGCGTGTAGGGATGTTTGGCGCTGCCCATCCTGTAAACTCCCAAAAAAGAAGACGACGCCCGTTCCGGGGCGTCGCCATTCTTTAGCACAAGTCGCGCGGCCTGTTAAACGGCGGCTTTCAGGGCCTCGACCAGATCGGTCGCTTCCCAGGAGAACCCGCCATCGGCCTCGGGCGCGCGTCCGAAATGGCCATAGGCTGCCGTGCGTTGGAAGATCGGCTTGTTCAGCCCCAGATGGGTGCGGATGCCGCGCGGGGTCAGGTCCATGCACTGGGCCACGGCCTTCTCGATGGCCGATTCATGCACTTTGCCGGTGCCATGGGTGTCCGCGTAGATCGACAGCGGTTTGGCCACGCCGATGGCATAGGACAGCTGCAACGTACAGCGATCGGCCAGACCTGCGGCCACGACGTTCTTGGCAAGATAGCGCGCGGCATAGGCGGCGGACCGGTCCACCTTGGTCGGATCCTTGCCGGAAAACGCGCCGCCACCGTGGGGGGCCGCGCCGCCATAGGTGTCGACGATGATCTTGCGTCCGGTCAGGCCCGCATCGCCATCGGGTCCGCCGATGACGAATTTGCCGGTCGGGTTCACATGCCATTCGGTCGCGGCGGTCAGCCAGCCCGCGGGCAGGGTTTCGCGGATGTAAGGCTCCACGATGGCGCGCACGTCGTCCGAGCTGAGGCTTTCATCCAGATGCTGGGTGGACAACACGATGGACGTGACCTCGACCGGCTTGCCATCCTCGTAGCGCACAGACAGCTGCGACTTGGCGTCAGGGCCAAGGGCCGGTTCCTGACCGGATTTGCGCACCTCGGCAAGACGCCGCAGGATCGCGTGCGAATACTGGATCGGCGCGGGCATCAGATCGGGCGTTTCATTGGTGGCGAAGCCGAACATGATGCCCTGATCGCCCGCACCTTCATCCTTGTTGTCCGCCGCATCCACACCTTGCGCGATATGGGCAGATTGCTCGTGCAGAAGGTTGGTGATCTCCACCGTCTTCCAGTGGAACTTGTCCTGCTCGTAGCCGATGTCGCGAATGCAGTCGCGGGCGATCTCGTCGATACGCCCCATGTACTCTGTCAGCTTGGACTGATCCGACAGGCCAACCTCGCCGCCGATCACGACGCGATTTGTGGTGGCGAAGGTCTCACAGGCGACCCGCGCCTCTGGCTCTTGGGCAATGAATGCGTCGAGAACCGCATCGGAAATGCGGTCGCAGACCTTATCGGGGTGCCCTTCCGAAACGGATTCGGAAGTGAAAATGTAGTTGTTGCGCGACATGGGAAGTGCTCCGTTACCTGTTATCGCCACCACGCCAGGAAGCCGTTGTGGGGCGGTTATGCAAGCGCCTTACGCGCTTTGCGTGGCGGGATCAATGGCGCTGTCGCCGTTTCGCCAGCATCACGCCGCAAGACAAGCCAAGCAGCAACACCCAGATGGGCCAGTCCCCGGTTCGGGCGTACACCGTGGCAGGCAGCGGCGGCGGCAGCCGCAGGTCGAGCTCACCATGTTCGCCCAAGGGAAGCGCCGCCAGAACCTGCCCGCGCGCGTCGATCACCGCAGAGACGCCGGTATTGGCCGCCCTCAGCAATGGCAGACCCTGTTCCGCCGCGCGCAGCTGTGCCAGCTCCAGATGCTGGAAGGGACCGGAGAACTCTCCGAACCACGCGTCATTGGTGATTTGCAGCAGCCAGTCGGGGCGGTCGACCTGCCGGATATAGCCGGGGAAAATCGTCTCGTAGCAGATCATCGGAAAAGCCTGCCCAAGCGGGCCGAGATCCAGCAAAGCCGGGCCGTCACCGGGGGTATAGCCGGTGCCTGCGACCTCGGCCAGGCCGCGCAGTCCCATGGCACGGGCCATCCCGGTCAGCGGGATATACTCGCCGAAGGGAACGAGGTGATGCTTGTCATAGGTCGCGGCCAACCCGCCGTCCCGGTCCAGCAGGAACAGCGAATTGCGCACCATTCCGTCCTGCAATCTCTGCCCGCCGACGATCACCCGCGCCGCGCCTGAGGCCTGCCCGATCGCCTCGCGCCATGGCTCGGAATTGCGCAGCAAAGCGGGCAACGAGGTTTCCGGCCAGATCACCAGATCGGGCGGCGCATCGAGTTGTGGATCGGCGGCGGTCAGTTCCAGAGAACGGCGGAAGAAGACCGGGATCATGTCGGGCAGCCATTTCAGATGCTGCGGGGCATTGGGCTGGATCAGGCGGATCACGGCGGCGTCTTCATCGGCCGGAGGTGCAGGGGGGGTCATCATGCCAAGCCCCAATGCCCCCGCAACCGCGACACCGGGAAGCGCCACAAGCATCAGCCGCGACCAGATCGCCGCCGCCAACCCCGCCGCCAGTATCAGGGTCAGCAAGGTCAACCCGTGCGGCCCGACCCAGGCTGCAAGCCCCATCAGTGGGCTGCCGATCCAGATATGTCCGGGATGCGCCCAGGGAAAACCGGTGAGGATCGAGGCCCGCAGAAGCTCGGCCGCACTCAGCGCCAAGGCCCAGGCCAGGGCACGCAGCCCCCCCGGTTGCGTCACGCGGACCGACACCGCCGCAGCCGCGCCCCAGAACAGGGCCAAACCGGCGGACATCAGGATCAGGGCGAAGGGCGCCATCCAGCCATGCCGCCAGGGGTCGACGAAAAAGGGTTCGACAATCCAGTGCAGCGACACGGCGAAATAGCTCGTGCCGCCTGCCAGACCCGTCCAGAATGCCGACCGCGCTGTGCCGACAGGCATCAGGGACAGGGCAAGCCCGGCAAAGCCGATCAGGGACAAGAACGGAAGATCGAAGGGCGCAAGCCCTGTTGCAGCCAGCCCCCCCGCGAAAAAGGCAAGCCCGAACCTCTGGCGCGCAGCACGACCAGACAGCCAGCAGAAAATCCCTGTCACCCGTAATGCCCCTTGGGCAGACGAATCCGCAAACGCTTGATCCGGCGCGGATCGGCATCGACAATCTCGATCTCGGGGCCCGCCGGATGCGGAATGACTTCGCCTCGGGCCGGGACGCGCCCCGAGAGGACAAACACCAACCCGCCGAGCGTGTCGATCTCCTCGTCGTCAAGCCCTTCGGTCAGATCGACGCCAACCGCCTCCTCGAACTCGTCCAGCGGTGCCTTGGCCCTGACAAGCCAGCAGCCGGGGGCTTCTTCCGACCAAAGCTTGTCTTCCTCGACGTCATGTTCGTCCTCGATCTCACCGATGACCTGTTCGATCAGATCCTCCAGTGTCACCAGACCGTCCACACCGCCATATTCGTCGATCACAAGGGCCATGTGAATCCGCTCGGTCTGCATCTTTTGCAGCATCACTCCAATGGGCATGGATGGCGGTGCATAGAGCAGCGGCCGAAGCATTGAGCCGAGGTCGATGACCTTGCCGCCACCATTGAAGCCGTAAGTCAGGGCCAGGTCCTTGAGATGAACCAGCCCGATCGGCGTGTCGAGCGTACCCTCATAGACCGGCAGACGGGTATAGCCGCTGTCGCGGAACACTTTGACAAGATCGGCAAGCGCGATATCGACCGGCACCGCGGTGATTTCTGCACGTGGAACCGCCACGTCATCCAGCCGCATCCGGCGCAGATTGTACACCGAGATCGCCGCATGCGCCGCAGAGCCGGCGGCGTGCGCGGGTTGCCCGTTCGTTTCAATGGGTTCGGGGGATTGGGTGTTGCCAAAGAGCCGGGCCAGAAGGCCGGGTCTCTGGTCTGAACTGTCGTCCGTCTCCTGCGCGCCTTGCGCTGCGCTAGAGGAGGACTCGGGGGAGTCGTTCATGGATCCTTTCCAAGGACAATTGCCGGGCCTGAAAACCCGTTGGCCCTAATATGGGTCAGGGATGCCCATGGTTGCAAGGATACGCGTCTCGATTGCCTCCATATGGGCGGCATCGGCGTCATTTATGTGATCAAAACCCAACAGGTGCAAGGTCGCGTGGACCAGCAGGTGGCTGACATGGTCCGAAAAGGGCTTGTCCTGCTCACTGGCCTCGCGGGCACAGGTCTGGAAGGCAATAGCGATGTCGCCCAGTTCGTGCGGGGGGCCGTCAGGGTCAGGATCGGGCAACTCCGGACTGGCCCCGATGGGCAGGTCGATGTCCTCAGACGGCCAGGATAGGACATTGGTGGCAGTTGGCTTCGCGCGAAAATCGCCGTTCAACTCGGCAATCCGCGCATCATCGCAAGCCAGGATCGCGATTTCGAAGCGCTCTGAATCAAGGCCAAGCTCTGCCAGAGCAGCAGAGCAGACCTGTTGTGCCATGACGTCCAGATTTACCGCCTCCCATTCCGGGGCCTCGATGATCACATCCACCAGAGCGGTCCCGTTCACAGCGCGCACCGAACAGAAGAATTTTCCAGAAAATTCTTCCAACTCCCAAAAATCTTCAGGAAGATTTTTGCAGCCCTCGAAAAATCTTGCATGAAGATTTTTCCTTCACCCGCGTTCCGCCGGATTATCTGCGTCATAGGCTTCGATGATTTTCGCAACCATCGGGTGACGCACCACATCCTTGGCGGTAAAATAGTTGAAGCTGATGCCCTTGACCCCTTCGAGGATACGCTCCGCCTCCCGAAGGCCGCTGGTTACGCCGCGGGGCAGGTCGACCTGGCTGCGATCGCCGGTGATCACCATGCGACTGCCCTGCCCAAGACGGGTCAGGAACATTTTCATCTGCATCGAGGTGGCATTCTGCGCCTCATCCAGCACCACATAGGCATTCGACAACGTCCGCCCCCGCATGAAGGCGAGCGGTGCGATCTCGATCCGCTTTTCCTCGATCAGCTTGGCCAGTTGCTTGCCCGGCAGGAAGTCGTTCAGCGCGTCATAGAGCGGCTGCATGTAGGGATCGACCTTGTCCTTCATGTCGCCGGGCAAATAGCCGAGCTTCTCGCCCGCCTCGACCGCCGGGCGGCTTAGGATTATGCGGTCCACATGGCCGTTGATCATCTGGTTCACCGCAACGGCCACCGCCAGATAAGTCTTGCCGGTGCCCGCCGGGCCGATGCCGAAGGCCAGTTCATGCCCATAGAGCGCGCGGACATAATCCTGCTGCGCCTTGGTGCGCGGTTCGACCGTTTTCTTACGGGTCTTGATTTCCAGATCGCCTGTCTGGAACATCTCCATCTGGTCGCCATCGCGGGTGCCTGTGTCTTCCCCGGAATTGCCGAGCCGGACCACCGCGTCGATATCGCCGGGGTCGATCGAACGACCCGACTCGGCGCGTTGATAGAGCGATTGCAGCGCCTGCGCGGCCTCGTCCCGCGCGCCGCCATGGACGGCCAGCGCATTCCCGCGCCGCACGATCTGCACATCCATCAGATGTTCGATCTGCGCGAGATTGCGGTCAAACTCGCCGCAAAGCTCTATCAAAAGTCTGTTTTCAGGGAATTCCAGAACGCGTTCCAGAGAGGCGTCTTCGGGTGGCGGAGGCAGCGTGGTAGTCGCCAATGGGGTCTCCCGCGTCGAGGGTTTGGATCCAGTGTGGCAACAGAGCCGGACCAACGCAACCACTTGTGTCCCATTCCCCGCAATTTCCCCATATCGTGATGAAATAGCGGGCAGAACAAGATCGGGCGGCACCGATCCGGCACCGCCCTCACCCTTGCTTTCAAAGCTCGCTCAACGCCGGTTCGGCACCCAGTCCCGGATCCCGGCAGCCCCGGCACCGGAATCGCCCACGATAGAGCCGGGAGGCGCGATCGGGGTGCAGACCGGCAGGCCTGTCACCGGATCGCGGCGCGCATCGATATAGCCTTCCAGCCCGTCATCGACGATCCAGTGGTGGCACCCATCCGGGTCCACCCAGATCCCGGCTTCCAGTTGGGTCAGGCTGCCGGCGTCGCGGCCGCGGTCCTGCGCAATGGCGCGCACGGGGGCAGGGTCATTGGTGGGTGACACGCCCTCGATCGACTCGACGCACCCGGCGAGAACCAGGGCCGAAGCCAGCAGGGCGATTGGTTTCATCGGCTTCAAAACACTCGTCATCTCGGTCACCTGTAACACACGATTTCAACACGGCGGTTCTGCTGCATGTTCGCAGCGCTGGTGTTCGGCACCCTTGGGCGCCGTTCGCCATAGCCGATTTCGCGGGCCACGCGTGCCCCGACCGAACGGGCCACGGCAGCGACCGACGCGGCGCGACGCTGTGACAGGCCCATGTTGTACTCATCCGAGGCGCGGCTATCGGTATGGCCGTAAATCGCGTAGGCAAAGGCCCCTGCGGAGGAGAAGAACTGTTCCAGATGCGCCCGGCCCGCCGCAGTCAGCCGAGAGCTGTCGGTTGCGAAAAGCGTATCGGTATTGGCCACGGCGCAGGTGTTCATCTCCATGCAGATCGGCATGCCGTTTTCGGGATTCACCCGGCCGGTCATGTAGCCCTCGACCCCGCCATCGGCGACCCAGTGCATGCAGCCATCGGGATCGATCCAGATGCCCGGCTCAATGCTGCCGGTCACACCGCCACCGCTTTGGGCGAGGGCCGTACCGGGCAGCATCAGCATCGACGAAAGAGCCGCCGCGGCAGCCAGAATAACGGATCTCAAACCAGGACTTAAAACGCGCATCACCGCGACACCCCCTTGTTACCTTTACACATCCCCGCAGCGTGGCAGCGCATACCGGGGAAAAGCCCATTTATTTGTAACAGTTTATCAGCCCGCCCGGGTTTGGGAAGTCCGAAATTTGCCTGTTGGCCGCCCGAAAATCGGAAACGTGACCGAATCATCGCCCCGGATGCGGGTTGGGTTAATCTGGCAAAACCAGGGCGAAAATGGGTTAACGATGCGGAAAAGAGGCTGCGCCGTTGCGATCCTGAGAACAGTCTTGCCGATGACAGGATACCGTTTCGGCGTTTACCCGGTTTTCTCCGGCCTTCTTCACAGACCTTAACGTTTCGTTAAACTCCGCCGCATGAGTGGGAACGGGTGGCCGAACGAGAGCCTCCCGATCCATTTCCCGGCCGAGCAGTGTGTTGGTACCGCCCGTCAAAGGGCATGTAAAAAGGATTGGGGGAAATGAAAGCTTCACGCAAATCCCTTGCGGCTGTTGCCGCTTTGCTGCTGTCGTCGGCGCCTGTGTCGGCCGACGGTTATCACGAACATGGCCACGGCCATTGGCATGGCAATGATGGCCATACACATTCGAACGTTCAGGTGCAGCGGGTCACGGTCACCATCAGCTGTTTCCGCGGCCCGTGGCAGGATGTGATCTGGGACCGGCCCGAACCGGTCTTTGTCGATAGCCTTGTTGCCGCCGGTTACACCTTCCCCGAGGCGCATGCGATCTCGGAACGGGTGTGCCGCGATATCGACGGGGTGGACGACCCCGGCCACAGCCAGGCGATGCTGGCGCAGATCTTCCGCGATACGCCGCCTCACAGCTCGCATCGGCATATGCAGAACTGACCGGGCAACGGGTGGCGGGGCACAGCGCCCTGCCGCCTCACTCGGCGATCAACTCGCCCTTGAGAGAATTCGGGCCGCTTTCCACGATCTTTACGCGGGCGATCTGGCCCATCAGATGCTCGGGCGCCTGAACATGCACGGCATGCAGGTAGTCCGACTTGCCGACCAGCTGGCCCTCAAGCCGCCCCGCCTTTTCAAAAAGAACCGAGACCTCGCGCCCGACCATGCTGTCCTGCGCGGCGCGTTGCTGTTCGGTCAGCAGGGCCTGAAGACGCTGCAAGCGATCATCGGCGACCGACGCCTCGACCGGCGCTTTCTCGGCGGCGGGCGTGCCAGGACGGGCGGAATACTTGAACGAATAGGCCTGGCCATACCCCACGGTCCGCACCAGATCCATCGTGGCCTCGAAATCCTCCTCCGTCTCGCCGGGGAAGCCGACGATGAAATCCCCTGACAGCAGCAAATCGGGCCGCGCCGAGCGAATGCGTTCGATCAGCGCCACATACTCCGCCGCCGTGTGCTTACGGTTCATCGCTTTCAGGATCCGGTCAGACCCCGATTGCACCGGCAGATGCAGGTAGGGCATCAGCTTGGCGCAATCGCCATGGGCGGCAATGAGGTCGTCTTCCATGTCATTGGGATGCGAGGTGGTGAAGCGGATGCGGTCGAGCCCTTCGATCTTGGCCATTTCCCGGATCAGCCGCGCGAGCCCCCATTCGCCATCGGGTGCAGCCCCATGATAGGCGTTCACGTTCTGGCCCAGAAGGGTGATCTCGCGCACTCCACGCTCCACCAGCTCATTCGCCTCGCGCAGCAGACGCTCCGCCGGGCGGCTGACCTCGGCCCCGCGCGTGTAAGGCACCACGCAGAACGCGCAGAACTTGTCGCAGCCTTCCTGCACGGTCAGAAACGCCGTCGGCCCGCGCTTGGGTTTGCGCGCCTTGGGCAGGTGCAGGAACTTGTCCTCTTCGGGGAAATCGGTGTCGAGCGCCTTCTCGCCCCCCTCCACCGCGCGCGCCATGGCAGGCAGCCGGTGATAGGTCTGCGGCCCCACCACCAGATCGACCATCGGCTGACGGCGCATGATCTCTTCGCCCTCGGCCTGCGCGACGCAGCCCGCCACGCCGATCTTGAGGTCGGGATTGGCCTCGCGCAGGGGCTTCATGCGGCCAAGCTCGGAATAGACCTTTTCAGCGGCCTTCTCGCGGATATGGCAGGTGTTCAGCAGGATCATGTCCGCCTCTTCCGCCGTGCCCACCTGCACATAGCCTTCCGACCCGAGCGCCTCTGCCATGCGTTCGGAATCGTAGACGTTCATCTGGCAGCCATAGGTCTTGACGAACAGCTTCTTGGGCGCGGACATGGGGCGGGCTCCTGTCGGGTTTCAGGCCGCGTGTAGCGCAAGCGCCGCGCTGCTTCAATGCGGGTGGCGAGAGGCGTTTGCAAAATCGCAACCCCGAGGGCAGAGTATGCGCGGGCAGCAAGAACCGGAAACCGGCAGATGAACCATCCGTCCCTCGACCATTTCAGAAGCCAAGCGACGCGGACCCCCCTTGGCAAGGGGCCTTTCGCCATGGTCATTGCCGAGGACGCGACCGAGCTTGCCTCGACACTCGATCACCTGACGCATCTGGGGTTTCGCCGCATCTTCCTGCTGCTGCCAAAGGATGTGGACCTGCCCGAATCCCTCGCCGATCCCGACATCATCGACACGATCCGCCACCCCACACGCCAGCCGGGCACCGTGCAGGCCGCCGTCAACACCCTGATCAGGCTGGTGCCGGGGGAATGGATTCACTACTGCTTCAACGCTGAATACCTGTTCTTTCCGTTCTGCGAACAGCGCCGGGTGGGCGAGGCCCTGGCCTTCGTGATGGAAGAACGACGCAATTCGGTTCTGGGCTATGTGGTCGACCTCTATGCAGAGGATCTGACCCACTGCCCAAATGCGGTGTCGCTGGAAAGCGCGCATCTGGACAGCTCCGGCTACTACGCCGAAACCCGCCGCAAAGCTGATGACGATGTGCTGGACCGGCAGCTCAATTTCTACGGGGGTCTGCGCTGGCGGTTCGAGGAACATGTGCCCGAAGCCAAGCGCCGCATCGACCGGCCGGCGCTGTTCCAGGCGGCCGAGGGGCTGACCCTGCGCGAGGACAACACCCTGTCCATCGAGGAAATGAACACCTATTCCTGTCCCTGGCACCATTCCATGTCCGCCGCGATCTGTTCCTTCCGGGTCGCCAAGGCGCTGCGGTCAAACCCCGGTTCGCGCCATGACGTGGACAGTTTCCGCTGGCACAAGTCGACGCGGTTCTACTGGTCCTCACGCCAGTTGATGGAGCTGGGGCTGATGGAACCGGGACAGTGGTTCTGACCGGCACAGCAATAGGCCCTGCCCGGCTAACCCGATCTTAACCCCGATCTGTCATCCTGATCGCCGGTTAACCGATTCTCTCGCGTGACCCGGTCAGCCGCCCAACCCGAAGACCACCTGACGAAGGTGCAGGCACGGACAGCTCCAAGGCTCGCCAGACCACGTCTCTCACGCGCCCCTGCAACGGGCGGCGCCGCCACTTTATGTCCATCCCTTCAGGCAGCACACAGGACATCCCCGAGACAGTGCCGAAACGCCCTCCCCCGCCCGCAAACACACGCGCCGCGGCCCGTTCCCGCGACCCCGCCACAAAAAAGCGCGGCCCCGAGGGACCGCGCAAAGTTCAACGAAGGGATTGCCTGACTGGTCAGGCGGTCTCAGCCTCCAGCGCCGGAACCCCGGCGTCAGAGGTGATCTCGATGCGGCGCGGTTTCAGCGCTTCGGGCACTTCGCGCACAAGGTCGATATGCAGCATGCCGTTTTCATGGGCCGCGCCGGTGACCTTCACATGGTCAGCGAGCGTAAAGCGTTTCTCGAAGGCGCGGGTGGCAATGCCGCGATGCAGGTAGGTGCGCGGCGTCTCGTCCTTTTCCTTGCGGGCAGACACGACAAGCGCATTCTCGCGCTGCTCGACGCTCAGTTCCTCGCCGGAAAAGCCCGCGACGGCGACGGAGATGCGATAAGCCGCGTCGCCCGTCTTCTCGATATTGTAGGGAGGATAGGTGCTGGTGTTCACATCCTGGCTCATGACGCGGTCGAGCATGTCTGCGACGCGGTCAAAGCCGACGGAGGCACGGAAAAGCGGCGAAAAATCCTGGGTTCTCATATGGGTGATCCTCTTCTCTTGAGCGATACCTGATTTTGTGGACGGTCTGATACGACCCGCCCGGGTGACACATCCGGCCCCTGTTGCGGGCACCGGACACCTTACGATCTGGGATGCGACCCGCCGCGCTTCAAGGGGTCACGCGGATGAAACGCGCACCCAGTTCATCCTGGCCGTTATTGCCCATGGTCAGGGTGCGCAGACGCGGTGCTTCGCGCGCGAACACGTCATCGGTGCGGTCCAGCAGATCAAGCAGTGGTGCCAGCCCGCCCTGCAGATCCGCCGCAAGAGCAACAGGATCGTCGCGCCAATGCGCCATGGCCGACACGACCGACACGACGCCGGGATGCCCGCCGCTCGACACGAACACCGGCGCCCCGGACGAGCCGGGCACCACATGGCAGCTCAGCACCTGCATTTCGCCATCTCCGGCCTCCACTGCACAGCCGTTCTCCAGCGATGCATGATCCGCGCGGTCCCGCCCGTAGGACACGACCTGCACAATGTCGCCTTCCGTCGCCCGCCCCCGCGCCGGGATCGGCACCACCTGATTGGACGGGATCGCCCGGTCAAGCTCCAGCAGCGCGATATCGGTGCGCACCCGGTCCAGATCGTCGGGCAGGTCATAGGCATAACCGGGATGCATCACCACCCGGCGCACCCCGCGCAGCGCCAAAGGCTGGCCATTGCGCAGCCCCGCGCCAAAGCGGAACCCGGCCTGAGGCAGTTGCTGTCCTGTGGAGGCATCAAACAGGCAATGTGCCGCCGTCAGCACCAGATCGGCGGCAATCAACGTGCCGGTGCAGAACCCTGCGCCATTGTCAAAACGCCCCACGGCCAGCCACTGCCGATCCAGCCCGTCGCCGGTCACCTCCAGCAAAGGCGGCCCGTCCGGCGCGATGGTCGGCAGGCTCTGCGCGGTGGCGGCGCAGGACATCAGAAGAAAGGCCAGTAAGGCGCGCATCGGCAATCCCGGGTTGATGATCCGGCGCAGGATGCCACCCGACTGGGGCAGAAGTTTGACCCCTCAGCGCAGGATCGGCACTGGTATTTCGCGCTTGCCCTCCGCATCCAGCGCCGGCGGTCGCGGCCCGCCCGTGGCCCAATCGAGCAGCTCGACCGTATGGACAATCGGCACCTCGGTGCCAGAGCCGATCTGCACCATGCAGCCGATATTGCCCGCTGCGATGATGTCGGGGGATTTCGCCTCCAGCGTGCGGATCTTGCGGTCCTTCAGCTTGCCTGAAATCTCGGGCTGAAGCAGGTTGTAGGTCCCCGCCGAACCGCAGCACAGATGCGGGTCCGCAGGCTCCACCACCTTGAACCCGGCCCGCTTCAGCAGGTCCTTGGGATAGGTCTTGATCTGCTGCCCATGCTGGAGCGAACAGGCGGCGTGATAGGCCACGGTCAGGCCCTTGTCGGCCCCTTTCGGCAGATCAAGCTGCATCAGCAGTTCCGAGACATCCATCGCGATGCCAGAGACCGCCGCCGCATCCCCGGCCAGCGAATCGTTACGGAACATATGCCCATAGTCCTTGACCGTGGTCCCACACCCACTGGTGTTGATGACGACGGCATCTAGCCCTTCCCCATCCATCTCGGCCTTCCAGGCGCGGATGTTCTTCGCCGCCGAGGCATGGCTCTCGCTTTCCTTGCCCATGTGATGCGTCAGCGCCCCGCAGCAGCCCTGCCGTTGAGGAATGACCACCTCGCAGCCCAAACGGCGCAAAAGCCGGATCGTCGCGTCGTTGATATCGGTATTCAACGCCTTCTGCGCGCACCCCGTCATCAGCGCCACCCGCTTCCGGCGCTCACCTATCGCGGCAAATACCTGCGGGTCGTCATTGCGGCTGACGGGCGGAATCTGCTTCGGCGCCATTGCCAGCATCGCCTTCAGCCGTGCATCGGGCATCAGGAACGCAAAGGGCCGCCCGATCTTGGCGCCAAGCAACGCCAGCCGGAAGCGGCCGGGATAGGGGATGATCCTGGCCAGCGTCCAGCGCAGCAGCCGGTCCATCAGGGGCCGCTTGTAGGTCTTCTCGATATGCGCCCGCGCATGGTCGACCAGATGCATGTAATGCACACCCGAGGGGCAGGTCGTCATGCAGGCGAGGCAGGACAGGCAGCGGTCCACATGCTTGACGGTTTTCTCGTCCGCAGGCCGCCCGCTTTCGAGCATATCTTTTATAAGATAGATCCGCCCGCGCGGGCTATCCAGCTCATCGCCCAGAACCTGATAGGTCGGGCAGGTCGCCGTGCAAAACCCGCAATGCACGCAGGCGCGCAGGATCTCGTTCGACCGGGCGATCCCGGGGTCCTGCAACTGGTCTTCGGTGAAAAACGTCTGCATCAGCTCATGATCCCCGGATTGAGAAGGCCCTTCGGGTCGAACTGGCGTCGAAGGCCCTCGGAGAGGGTCGCCACCGGCGCAGGCTCGGGCTGGAACACCGGCAGGCGCGCACGGGTTTCCTCGCTGGCCCGGATCAGCATGGCATGGCCCGAGAACGTGCCCAGTTGCGCCCGCAGGTCCGTGCCGTCGGGCACCAAAGCCCAGATCAGCCCGCCACCCCAGTCGAACAGCACGTCGCCACCCGCCCGCGCCGCGATCTCCGGTCCGTCCGAGGGCTTCACCGACACCCGCCAGACATCGCCCGCTCGCCCGTGGAACGGCTCCACATCGCGGACCCAAGTCCATCCCACCAGCACTCGCTCCGGGTCTCTCTCAACCGAAATATCCCCGTACCCGGCCAGCAGCTCCCGCAGCCTATCCGCCCGATAGGCGACACTGTCGGCAAAGCCTTCCAGCCGCAGCATCGTCACCGGATGCCCGTCGATCCCGGCAGGCGTATGGGCCGCGCCCGAGACCTCGAAGGGCGAGCCAAGCGCCCTCGACATCGCCGCCACCGCATCCGCGTTGGACAAGCCATTGAGCAACACGCAGGCCCGCGTTTCCACCCCCGGCAGCACCTTGAAGGCCACCTCGCTCAGCACCCCGAGCGTGCCGTAGCTGCCCGCCATCAGCTTCACGAGATCGTAGCCGGTGACATTCTTCATCACCCGCCCGCCATTCTTCAGAACCGTGCCGCGCCCGTCGACGAAGCGCACACCGATGAGCGAATCCCGGCACGCCCCCGCCTGAATGCGCCGGGGACCGGAGACATTGGCCGCCACCACGCCGCCAATGGTCGGCTCGCCGGTCGTCCCCAACAACCCGCGCATGTCCATCGGCTCGAACGGCAGCCGCTGGTTTTCCGCCGCCAGCGCCGCCTCGGCCTGCGCCAAGGGCGTTCCCGCCTTCGCCACGATGGTCAGCGCACCGGGTTCATAAAGCTCGATGCCGGAAAGCCCCGCGACCGACAACGCCTCCCCCGCCACTGGCCGCCCCACGGGCCGCGTGCCTCCCCCGACAATGCGCAAAGGCCCCTCAGCCCCCGCCACCACCTCACTCAGCTCTTGCTCATCCCTCGGGCTCAGCATCAAAATGCCCTTCCTTCATCTTGGCAAAAATACCTCGGGGGGTGCGGGGGGCTGGCCCCCCGCGGATCGACGCCGTCAGGCGGCGAAATCCCTATGCGATTGCGAAACCGACAGCGGAAACACCTTGGCCGGATTGAGCAGCCATTTCGGGTCGAACACATCCTTCACCCGCATCTGCGCCTCCATATCCGGCCCGGTGAACTGCGCAACCATCAGATCCCGCTTCTCGATGCCCACCCCATGTTCGCCGGTCAGGCAGCCGCCCACCTCGACACAGAGCTTCAGGATGTCGGCCCCGAAAGCCTCGCATTTCTCCAGGTCACCCGGCTTGTTGGCATCGAACAGAATGAGCGGGTGCATATTGCCGTCGCCCGCGTGAAAGACGTTGCCCACGTCCAGCCCGTAGTCCTTCGACATCTCCCCGATCCGGCGCAGCACCAGCGGCAGGGAGGATACCGGGATCGTGCCGTCTAGGCACATGTAGTCGTTGATCTGCCCCATCGCCCCGAAGGCCGATTTGCGCCCCAACCAGATCCGCGCGCTTTCGTCTGCGGATTTGCTTTCGCGAAGTTCAACGGGGTCATGCTTGCGGGCGATCTGGCTGATCACCCCGAGCTGCGCGTCGATCTCGGCCTCGGATCCCTCGACCTCGACGATCAAGAGCGCCTCGCAATCGGGATAGCCCGCCTTGGCAAACGCTTCGGTCGCACGGATGCAGGGCCGGTCCATAAATTCGATCGCCACCGGCAGAACGCCCGCCTTGATGATGTCGGACACGCATTCGCCCGCCACTTCGTTGCTATCATAGCCGATGAGCACGGGCCGCGCGCCCTCGGGCTTGGGCAGGATACGCAGGGTGGCCTCGGTCACGACACCAAGCTGCCCTTCGGAGCCGCAGATGACGCCAAGCAGGTCGAGCCCGCCCGCATCCAGATGCGCACCGCCGATCTCGACCACCGTACCGTCCATCAGCACCATGGTCACGCCCATGAGGTTGTTCGTCGTCACCCCGTATTTCAGACAATGCGCCCCGCCCGAATTCATCGCGATATTGCCCGCGATGGCGCAGGCCAGCTGCGACGATGGATCAGGAGCATAGAAGAAATCCTCCTCCTCCACCGCGCCCGTGACGCTCAGATTGGTCCGCCCGGTCTGCACCCGGATGAAGCGGTTGTCGTAATCCGTCTCCAGCACCTCGTTCATGCGTGCCACGCCCAGGATCACACTGTCCGCCGTCGGCAGCGCCCCACCGGCCAGCGAGGTGCCCGCCCCGCGCGGTACCACCGGCACGCCTTCGTCATGGCAGATCTTCAGCACCGCTGCGACCTCCGCCGTCGTGGAAGGCAGGACCGCAGCCAAGGGCGGGCAGCGATAGGCGGTCAGCGCATCGCATTCATAGGCGCGCACCTCCTCGGGGGCGTCGATCACCGCGTCCGCAGGCAAGGCCGCCTTCAGTCGCGCCACGATCCGGGCCTTGGCCGACAGAACCGACGCATTTGGAATTGGCATTTCCATAGTGACCCTCCCTTGATTTGGTAAATAAATATAACCAATTTACCCCTGTGGCAATAGATAGTGCTCAGATATAGGCTTTCAGCATGCGTTTTATCGACCAGCTCGCCCTTTTCGCCCCGCTCGATGCGCTTGCCGTTGCGCTGACCTTCTCTGCTTGGATCGCGCTCGGCGGGCTGATCGAATCCGACCGGCTCAAACGCCCCTCGGTCACGATCCTGATGATCGGCTATCGCCGCGACTGGATGCGGGAGATGATCACCCGGCAGCCACGCATCTTCGACGCCGCGATCCTGTCGAGCCTGCGCCAGGGGACGAACTTCCTCGCGTCGGCCTCAATGATCGCGCTCGGCGGGCTGCTGGCGCTGATTGGCAATGCCGACCGGCTGCTTGGCGTGGCCGAGGACCTGACCCTGGGCGGGACGCCCACGCTGGTCATCGAGATCAAGCTGATGGCGACCGGCATCTTCCTCCTCTACGCCTTCCTCAAATTCGTCTGGTCCAACCGGCTTTTCGGCTATTGCGCGGTGCTGATGGCCGCCGTTCCAAACGATCCGGAGGACCCACGCACCCTGCCCCGCGCCATGCAGGCGGCCGAGGTCAATATCCGCGCCGCGTTCAACTTCAACCGGGGCCTGCGCGCGCTCTATTTCTCGCTCGGATCGCTGGCCTGGCTGCTTGGCCCGGCGGCGCTAATCGCGGGCACGGCGGTGGTCGGCTACATGATCTGGTCGCGCGAATTCGCCTCCCATTCCCGGCGCATCCTGTTGCCCCCCGCTCAGGAAAACCGCTGAACCCTCGCGCAGATGTCATATGACAGGCCGCCCTTCCGATGGCAGGCTCCCGCCATGCTCCGTCCTGCCGCCACCCTTCTGCTGCTCGCCAGCCCCGCCCTCGCCGATCCCGCCCGCATTGTCGGGGCCGAGGCCGTGCAGGCCGGCACCGGCTGGCGTTTCGAGGTGACGCTGGAGCATGGTGATACCGGCTGGGACGACTACGCCGATGGCTGGCGGGTGGAACTGCCGGATGGCACGATACTGGGCACCCGCGTCCTGACCCATCCGCATGAGACTGAGCAGCCCTTCACCCGCTCCCTGTCTGGTGTCGCGGTGCCAGAGGGAACAGGCACCGTCCAGATCCGCGCCCGCACCAGCCAGACCGGATGGGGGGACGAAACCTTCCCGCTCCCCCTGAACTGACCGCCCTTTCATCTTGGCAAAATACCTCGGGGGAGGAGCGAAGCGACGGGGGCAGAGCCCCCCGCGATTTTTCCAAAAATCGCCCCCGGTCGACGGGCCGAAGGCGCGGCGAACCTACCGCCGCCCCTCGCGCAGCCAGGCCGCCAGCATCAGCCCCGCCGCGATCAGCAGGAAGAGCCAGCCGGCAATCAGCGGCGTCACCGTCACATCGGTGGTCAGGTAGGCCCCCCGTGGGGTCAGACCGATCCATCCGCGCCCTGCCGCATTGCGCCCCTCGGACACGATCCGCACATCCGGAACACCCGCTTCCAACCGTAAAACGCCGCCGCGCATCACACCCGTCAATGGCGCCACCGCCGCGCCATTGGCCAGGGTTTCCTCGAACTCGCGCGGGGCCGCAGGGCCAAGCGCGATGACCGCCTCTTCCTCGCCTTCTCGCAGGCGGTAGAGTCCCGTTTCCGGCCCCGTCACCTCGCCCGTGAAGCGGCCCGGCGCAGTTTCTTCGAGGGGCAGCTCATGTTCCGACCCGTCCGGATAGGTCACCGTCACCGTCCCGACCGTATCGCCCAGGGTCTGGCGCGTGACAAAGATCACCTGCCCATCCGCATCGGCGCGCAGGGCCTCCTCCTCAAGCTCGGGCTCGCCCATCATCCAATGCGCCAGCCGCCTGAGCAGTTCCAGCTGCGGTCCGCCGCCTTCATAGCCCCGATCCCAGAGCCAAGCGTGATCGGAGGCTAGCAGCGCCACGCGCCCCTCGCCCACCCGGTCGAGCATCAGAAGCGGCCGCTCCCCGGCCCCGGTCATCACCGTCTGGCCGCCATCCTCGATCAGCTCGATCTGCCTCAGCCAGCGGCCCCAGGGCGCATCGCTGTCGGGCAGGGCCGTGTGTTCATCGGCCAGCCCCCGCGTCACCGGATGCCGTTCGCCAAGGGCAGAGACCGTGGGCAGATAGGGCTGTTCCATCACCTGCGCGGTCGGGCGGCCCGGCATGATCTCGGCCAAAGGCGTGCGATAGAGCGAGGCGGCAGAGGCAAATTCCGGCCCCGTCGCCATCAAAAGCGCGCCACCCCGTTCCACGTATTGGCGCACGTTGTCGAGATAGACCATCGGCAGGATCCCCCGCCGCTGATAGCGGTCGAAGATCACCAGGTCGAACTCGTCGATGGTTTCCAGAAACAGCTCCCGCGTGGGGAAGGCGATGAGGCTCAGTTCCGTCACCGGCACGCCATCGTTGCGATCGGGAGGGCGGAGGATGGTGAAATGCACAAGATCCACCGCCGGGTCGGATTTCAGCAGGTTGCGCCAGGTCCGTTGCCCCGGATGCGGCTGGCCGGACACGAGCAGCACCCGCAACCGGTCGCGCACCCCGTTGATCTGCACCACGGCGGCATTGTTGCGATCCGTCAGCTCCCCCGGTGCTTCCGGCAGTTCGAACTGGATCACGTTCATGCCCGCATGGGGCAAGACCAGCGGCAGCTCCATATCCCGCCCGATAGGCACCATGAAGCTGCGCGGCGCGTCCCCGTCGATGGAAATGCGCAGCTCTGCCCGATCGGGCAGGTCACCGGGGACCGCGCCCTCATCCTCGACGCGCAGGGTCATGACAAACTCTTCGTCCAGAATGGCAAAGGAGGGCGCGTTGCGGATAATGAGCCGCCGGTCCCAGTCGGTCGCTTCGCCGGTGATCAGCGCATGCAGCGGCGCGGGCAGGTCCGGGGCCAGGTCGAGGTCATGGATGCGCCCGTCGGTGACCAGAATGGCCCCCGCGATGCGCGCACGGGGTTCTTCGGCCAGCAGTTCCGACAGCGCCGCCATGGCCAGCGTGCCCTGATTGTCGGCGGCATCCGCAACCCGCGCCTCGCGCAGTTCCATCCCCAGACCCGCGACCTCTCGGCGGATCTCGGCAATCGCCTCTTCAGTTTGTCCCGGTCGGTCGGAAATGCGCTGCGAGGCGCTTTCGTCGATCACCAGCAGCACGATATCGCTGAGCGGCTCCCGCTCTTCGCTTTGCAGCGCCGGATTGGCCAGCGCCACCAGCAATGCCAGCCCCGCCAGCCCGCGCAGCCACCAGCCGGGCAAGCCCCGCCAGACCTGCAACGCCAGCAGCGCCAGAACGGCCCCCGCCAGCCCCCAGATAAGGGGCCAGGACAGGAGCGGGTCGAAGAGGATGGATCCGGTCATGTTCATTGCCCCAACCGTTCCAGCAAGGCCGGCACATGGACCTGGTCGGATTTGTAATTGCCGCTCAGCACATGCATCACGAGGTTCACGCCAAAGCGCAGGGCGATCTCGCGTTGCCGTTCACCGGTAAACCCGCGCCCCACCGGGAACATCGGTTGGCCAGAGGGCGTCTGTGCCCATGCCGCGGCCCAGTCATTGCCGCCAATGATGACCGGCGTCACCCCGTCATTGAGGTTGCGGAAGGGCATGCCCTCGACCTGTTCCGCATCTGGCGGCGCGGCCTCGACCCAGACATCGCGGCCAAGATGGCGACCCGGGAAATCCTGCAGCAGATAGAAAGACCGGGTCAGCACGTGGTCATCGGGGATCGGTTCCAGCGGCGGAATATCCAGCGGCTCGGCCAGGTCCCGCAGGCGGCGGCCATTGGGGGTGCCCGCGCCGAAGGCCCCGATATCGGCGTCGCGCGTGTCGAAGACGATCATGCCGCCGCCGCGCAGATAGGCGTTGAGCCTCGCATAAGCCGCGTCCGAGGGCGTCGGCTGATCGACGCTGATCGGCCAATAGAGCAGCGGGAAGAACACCAGCTCGTCACTCTCCAAATCCACACCAATCGGCGCGGCTGGCTCGACCGAGGTGCGGCTGGTCAGCGTCAGCCCCAGCCCCCACAGCCCCGCGCGGGAGGTTTCATCGAGCTGCTCATCCCCGGTCAGCACATAACCTAGCGTGATCTCGGAGGTGGCGAGCAGCGCGAGGGTGTCGTCATCGCTCAGTTCCTGCGCCTCCCCCGACTGCGCCACCATCGCCGCCAGCAGCAGAGCCGCCCCCCGCACCGCGCCGGTCAGGCGGCCCGAAAGCCACAGGGCCGCCAGAGAGTCGAGCAGCAGCAGGACAAGAGCGGATGTAAGGAAATAGGGCGTCAGGTCCGCCGTCTCGGCCACGCGCAACCCCTCGACAGGTACGTCAGATGGCCAGTCCGCCGGGGTCAGAACTGCGTCAGCCGCCATCACATTGCGTGCCACCCGCCGATCCGATCCGGCATAAAGCCCCGGCAGCAGCGTCGCCGACAAGGGCGCATTGGCCAGATCGGTCCCGGCCAAGCCCGGCAGGTTCCCGGCATCCCGGCGCTGGCCATAGGCGTCGAGCACCACGTCCGGCACCCAGGTGATGCCCTCCAGATCGGCGGCATCCGGGTCTACGGGACGGGTCGAGATCGCCAGCCGTTCCAGCATCTGCACGAAGAGACCCGAAAGCGGCAGGCTCGACCATTCGGCATTGGCGGTCACATGGAACAGCACCACCTGCCCCTGGCCCAACCGGCTGCGCGTGACCAGCGGCGTGCCGTCAACCAGTGCCGCGATGGTGCGGCTGGCCAGTTCCGGGTCGGGCTGTGCCAGCACCTGTGCGGTGACCAGCACATCCTCGGGGATCGGTAGGCCATAAAAGGGCGAGGTTTCGTCGAAAACGCGCAGCGCCTTGGGCTCTCCCCAGCTCATTGCGCCACCCACGGTCCGCCCGCCTTCGCGCAGGCGCACGGGCATCAGCGGATGGGTGCTGTCGCGGGCAAGGTCCGACCCCGCCAGGCGCGGCCCGGCAAAGCGCAGCAGCATGCCGCCACGTTCGACCCAGGCTTGCAGCTCGCTGTCCTCTTCGGGCGAGAGCGTCGCCACATCGGCAAGGATGATCACATCGGGGCTGGCCAACAGCATATCGGGCAGCGCCACCTCCAGCAGGTCCGCCGTGGGGGCCAGCGCCTGACGCAGGTAGTGCAGCGGCGACAGCAGCTCCTGCCCCTCCTGATCCGGGCTGCCCGCAATCAGACCCACCTGCCGGCGCTGCAGCGCGTCATCGGTCAGGGTCACCGCCCCGGCACTGCGCTCACCGGCAATTTCGAACCGGTTCATCCGGTTGCGCAGTTCCGGCGGCAGGTCGAGCTCCATCTCGGCGCTGGTCTCACCGGCGTCGAAGACCATCACGCCGCGCGCCAGTTCCCGCTCGATCCCGGCGGGGTCGAGGCCAAAGCCCTGTATGGTCACCTCCCGCGCGCCCGTGTCGTCCAGCCGCTGCCCGGTCAGGCGGATCGCACCATCCTCGAACCGGGGCGGACCAAGCGCCAACAGGCTGCGGCTGCCCTCAAAGACCGTCACAGGGCCGGCCTCCTGTAGGCGCGCCAACAGCGCGTCGCGAACGTCATGATCCAGCCCGTCCGAGAACCAGAAGGTCTGGATGCCGGGATCCACCCCCTCGGCCCAGGCCAGTGCCGCTGACATGTCCGGCGGGAAGGGCGAAGGGTCCAAATTGTCCAGCCGCGCAGCCCAGGCATTGGCCGACTGAAAGGGCAAGTCGCCCATCGGCGGCAGGTCGGTCAGCTGGACCAGCGCCACCGGGCGCCCCTCGCGCCCCGCATCTTCAATCAGCGCCCGCGCCCGGTCGATCCGGGACGGCCAATCGCGGGCCGAAGCCCATGAGCCGTCCATCAGCACCAGCAAAGGCCCGTCCTGATCGCTCGCCTGCTGCGGATTCAGAACCGGTCCGGCAAAGCCGATGATAGCGGTGGCGACAGCCAGAATGCGCAACAGCAGCAGCCACCAGGGAGTTTTGTCGGACTGGCTGTCCTCGTCCTTGAGGCCAATCAGCAGCGCCACGCCGGGAAAGCGCCGCAGGATCGGCGCGGGGGGAACGGCACGCAAAAGCCACCACAGGATCGGCAGGAAAAAGAGCGTCAGCAGAAGGAGCGGCGTGGTGAAGGCAACAGGTCCGATCATGACGCCGCCTTTTCCATTTGGCGCGGGGAAGCCTCTTCGAAGAGGTTTGCAAATTCCTTCGAAGGCATTTGACCCGCGACCCGTCGAACGGCTCTCTCCCGTCTGAATGGTGCGCCAGAACGCTCTTCGAAGAGCGTTTCACAGCCCTTTGAAGGGCATTCGCCACCGCAAACCGCCATCATGACGCCCCCTTTTCGAGCGCCCGGTAAAGCCAGAGCAGGCTCGGCTCCGCTGCATCGCCGGTATGGTGGCAGTGATAGCGCCAGCCGGTGCGGGCCACCATCTGCCGCAACTGATCCTTGCGGGCCGCGAGCCGCCGCAGGTAGGCCGCGCGCAGCCCGCCCGCCTTCAGCGTCTCGAACCGCAAAACGCCCCCCATGCTTTCAAACACCGTGCGCCCGTCGAAGGGGAAGCTTTCCTCATCGGGGTCCAGCACCTGCACCAAGGCCCCTTTGACGCCCCGATCCGCCGCCTGACCAAGCGCCCGCTCCAGCGGAGACAAATCACCGAGGAAATCCGAGAAGAACACCGCCCGCGACCCGGCGGGCAGGATCTGCGGCGATGGCACGCCATAATCCGGCGTTTCCCGCTGCTCCATCAGGGCCGCCGCCATGCGCATCAGCTGCGCCTCGCCGCTGCGAGGGGGATCGGCCAGATGTGTCAGCCCCACGCGTTCCCCGCCGCGCACGGCCAGGATCGCCAGCGCCATCGCAAGTGTCTGCGCCCGGCGAAGCTTGGACGGTCGCGACTTGGCCCCGGCATATCCCATGCTCTGCCCGTCATCGACGCCGATCATCACCGATTGCGCTGCCTTCCATTCGGTCTGCCGCACGTAAAGCCCGTCCGCCCGGGCCGAACGTCGCCAGTCGATGGCGCGCAAGCTATCCCCCGCCTCGGCGCTGCGATACTGCCAGAATTCGTCGCCCATCCCATGCCGTTTGCGTCCATGCTCCCCAAGCAAGATCGTCGCCGCCAGATGCTGCGCATCGGCCATCAGCGCCGGTAGGCTGCCCGCGACCGCCTCGGATCGGGACCGCAGCGTTTCGGCTGTATGAAGCGCGGGTTGGGTCAAGCGGCAGCCTCGGTGCGGGTCGCCTGCGCGGTGACCGCGTCAATCACGGCGTCCAGCGCAATCCCTTCGGCCCGCGCCGCGAAAGACAACGCCATACGGTGCGACAGGACCGGCCGCGCCATGGCCGCCACATCCTCGGGCGAGGGCGCCAGACGCCCGTCCAGCAGCGCCCGCGCGCGCACCGTCAGCATGAGCGCCTGCGCCGCGCGCGGGCCGGGGCCCCAGGCCACATGATCACGCACCAGGGCAGGCGCGCCGTCATCCTCGGGTCGGCAGGCACGCACGAGATCGAGGATCATCTCGACCACCGCATCGCCCACGGGCATCCGCCGCACCACCTGCTGTGCCGCCATCAGCGTGTCGGCATCGAACACCTGATGCGCCACCGCTTCCTCGGTGCCGGTGGTGGCCAGCAGAATGCCCTTCTCGGTCTCCCGATCCGGGTAATGCACGTCGATCTTCACCAAAAACCGGTCCAGCTGCGCCTCTGGCAGCGGATAGGTGCCTTCCTGTTCAATCGGGTTCTGCGTGGCCAGCACATGAAAGGGGCGCGGCAGCGGATGATGCACACCTGCGACGGTCACTTCCATCTCCTGCATGGCCTGCAACAGCGCCGACTGCGTCCGGGGGGAGGCGCGGTTAATTTCGTCAGCCATCAGAAGCTGACAAAAGATCGGCCCCTCGATAAAGCGAAAGGACCGCGCCCCGTCGCCGCCGGTTTCCAGCACTTCCGACCCCAGAATATCGGCAGGCATCAGGTCCGGCGTGAACTGGATGCGCGACCCGCTCAACCCCATGACAGTCGACAGCGTATCGACCAGCAGCGTCTTGCCCATCCCCGGCAGGCCCATCAACAGGGCATGCCCACCCGACAGCATCGCTGCGAGCGACAGGTTCACCACTTCTTCCTGCCCGATGATGCGCGAGGCGATGGCGGCCTTGGCCTCGGCCAGCTTTCCCCCCAGATTTTCGATCTCTGTGACCAGCTTTTCGGGGTCAGACATGGCAATACTCCGGTGAATGGTTATGTTCTCCTAGTAAAGACAACTATTGCGGCAAGCTCAAACGGCAAAAGCAAAGACCGGACAAATGATCGTGAAAGTCACCCCCGACAGCCTGATTGCAGCGGCAAAAGCCGCCCAGAAAGACGGCAAGCACCCGCCGGTTCACCTGTGGAACCCCGATTTCTGCGGTGATCTGGACATGGAAATCAGGCGCGATGGCACCTGGTTCTACCTCGGCACCCCGATTGGCCGCTTCCCCTTGGTCAAACTGTTTGCCTCGATCCTGAAGCTGGAGGACGGGAAGTATTTCCTCGTGACGCCGGTCGAAAAGGTCGGCATCCGCGTGGTGGACGCCCCCTTCGTGGCGGTGGACATGGATGCGGCGGGCGATGGCCGTGATCAGGTCATGACCTTCACCACCAATGTGGAAGAGGTGGTGGTCGCAGATGCGGATCACCCCATCCGCGTGGAGCGCGACGACGGCGGCGAACCCTCGCCCTACATCCATATCCGCGCCGGGCTGGAGGCGCTGATTGACCGCAAGACCTTCTATCGGATGATCGAGCTTGGCGAATCGCACGAGGTCGAGGGCGTGGACATGTTCGGGGTCTGGTCCTCCGGCCAGTTCTTCCCGATCATCCCGGTGGCGGAGCTGGAGGTCTGAGGCTCAGAAGTCCGGAACCTGCAGCCCGCGTTCCGCCGCGTCTTCATCGGTGAACCGTCCGAAATTCAATTCGGAGCGCTAACCGGGTGCGGAGATGTCTGGAGCGTTTGGAAAGCGGCCTGCGTAGGGTGGGCAGTTTGCCCACCATTCACGTTAACGTCCCGGTAACGGCAGTCATGCTTTCTGCTCTCATGCCTAATTACATTCGATCCAGATCCCCCGGTGGCAGCTTTTTCTTTACCGTCAATCTTGCCGACCCATCCTCCTCCCTGCTGACCGACCAAATCGAAGACCTGCGCCGCGCCTACCGGGCAACCATCCGCCATGCGCCGATCCGCTGTGATGCGATGGTCGTGCTTCCCGATCACCTGCACGCGGTCTGGACCCTGCCGGAGGGAGACAGCGCCTATTCAGAGCGTTGGCGCAAGATCAAGCACCGGTTCACAAGGATGGTGGGGGTGAAGGTGGGCAACATTGCCCACCCTACGGTTTCCCCGAGCAAACGGGCCAAGCGGGAGCGGGGAATTTGGCAGAGGCGGTTCTGGGAGCACACGATCCGTGACGAGGCGGATTTCCGGGCGCATGTTGCGTATTGCTGGAGCAACCCGGTGAAACACGGATTGGTCGAGCGGGCCGCAGATTGGCCCTTTTCCTCCATTCACCGGGATATCAAAGCCGGTCGGATTGAACCGGAATGGATCGGCACGGACGTCGAAGGAAGATTCGGAGAGCGGTTTTCGTAGGGTGGGCAGTCTGCCCACCGTTGATGACACAGGATAGGCGGTGTGGTGGGCAGAACTGCCCACCCTACCATCGCTACCCCCTCCGCCGCTTCCCTCCTCTCTGCCCCGGCCTTCCCGCCGTTGACCGACCGCTTGCCTTCGCGGCCCCGTCTACCGCTGCGTCCACCGCCGATTGCCGCGCCAGCGGGTCGTCCGAGACCACCAGATCGACAACTTCCAGCCGTTTGATCTCGTCCCTCAACCGAGCGGCTTCCTCGAATTCCAGGTTCTCCGCCGCCTTCCGCATCTGCTCCCGCAGGCCCTCCAGATGGGTCTCAAGATTGGCCCCGTGCAGGGGCTTGTCCACCTTCGCGGTAACGCGGGCCATGTCGACGTCGCCCTCGTAGAGGCCCGCCAGAATATCCTCGACATTCTTCTTCACCGTCTCGGGCTTGATCCCGTGTTCCTCGTTATAGGCCATCTGCTTTTCGCGGCGGCGATTGGTTTCGCCAATGGCGCGTTCCATGCTGCCGGTCATGCGGTCGGCATACATGATCACGCGCCCCTCGGCGTTGCGCGCGGCGCGCCCGATGGTCTGCACCAGCGAGGTCTCGGACCTGAGAAACCCCTCCTTGTCCGCGTCCAGAATGGCCACCAGCCCGCATTCGGGGATATCGAGCCCCTCGCGCAACAGGTTGATCCCGACCAGCACGTCGAAGGCTCCGAGGCGCAGGTCTCGCAGAATCTCGATCCGTTCGATCGTGTCGATGTCGGAGTGCATGTAGCGCACCTTGATACCCTGTTCGTGCAGGTATTCGGTCAGGTCCTCGGCCATGCGTTTGGTCAGCGTGGTCACAAGCGTGCGGAAGCCCGCCGCCGTCACCTTACGGATCTCGTCCATCACGTCATCGACCTGCGTGGTGACGGGCCGGATCTCGACCTCGGGGTCAAGCAGGCCGGTGGGGCGGATCACCTGTTCGGTGAAGACGCCGCCGGTCTGCTCCAGCTCCCACGCGGCGGGGGTGGCGGAGACGAAGACGGATTGCGGGCGCATCGCGTCCCATTCCTCGAACTTGAGCGGCCGGTTGTCCATGCAACTGGGCAGGCGGAAGCCGTGTTCGGCCAGCGTGAACTTGCGCCGGTAGTCGCCCCGGTACATGCCACCGATCTGGGGCACGCTGACATGGCTTTCATCGGCGAAGACGATGGCATTGTCTGGGATGTATTCGAAGAGCGTGGGGGGCGGTTCGCCCGGCGCGCGGCCCGTCAGGTAGCGCGAATAGTTCTCGATCCCGTTGCAGACGCCGGTCGCTTCCAGCATCTCCAGATCAAACCGCGTGCGCTGTTCCAGCCGCTGCGCTTCCAAGAGCTTGCCCTCGTCTTCAAGCTGCTTGAGCCGCAATGTTAGCTCCGCCTTGATGCCCTTGATCGCCTGTTTCATCGTCGGTGTCGGCGTCACGTAGTGGCTGTTGGCGTAGACGCGGACCTTTTCCAGCGTATCGGTCTTGGCCCCGGTCAGCGTGTCAAACTCGGTGATCGACTCCAGCTCCTCGCCGAAGAAGGACAGGCGCCAGCCGCGATCTTCAAGGTGAGAGGGCCAGATTTCCAGGCTGTCGCCACGCACCCGGAAGGTGCCGCGATGAAACGCCTGATCGTTCCGCTTGTATTGCTGTGCGATGAGATCGGCCATGACGGCACGCTGATCGTATTCCTTGCCGACCTCGATATCCTGCGTCATGGCCGTGTAGGTCTCGGGCGAGCCGATGCCGTAGATGCAGGAGACCGAGGCCACGATGATCACGTCATCGCGTTCCAGCAAGGACCGGGTGGCCGAATGGCGCATCCGGTCGATCTGTTCGTTGATCTGGCTTTCTTTCTCGATATAGGTGTCCGAGCGCGGCACGTAGGCCTCGGGCTGGTAGTAGTCGTAGTAGCTGACGAAGTATTCGACGGCGTTATCAGGGAAGAAGCCCTTGAATTCCCCGTAAAGCTGCGCGGCGAGCGTCTTGTTGGGGGCCAGGATGATCGCCGGGCGCTGCGTTTCCTCGATGATCTTGGCCATGGTGAAGGTCTTGCCGCTGCCGGTGACGCCAAGCAGCACCTGATCGCGTTCGCCGCCCATCACACCCTCGGCCAGTTCTGCGATGGCCGTGGGCTGGTCGCCTGCGGGCTGAAAGGTGGTGTGCATGACAAACCGCTTGCCGCCCTCCAGCTTGGGGAGGGGGGCGGCGGCCTCTGCGATCTCGCGGCGGTCGGTGGTCGAATAGGGCATGCATTTATCCTTGGGTTGCCCCTTAGAATGATCTCTTTTTGTTCGCCTGCAAGGGGGCGGCGGGGAATTTCGCCGGGCGCGTCCGGTGGCGATGTCATAGCTGACACCTCCTGACAGCGTTCTGTCAGCAGGGTGCATTGCGCGAAAGAAAACCGCTCGGGCGCATACTGCGCTGAATTTTAAACGATTTCGTAAGAAATCTGCGGGAGTATTTCCTTGCTGCCCGATGTATCTCCACCTTAAGGTTGCATGGCAAGCAGCAAAACGGTTGCCGGTCGGCCTCGCACCACCCACCCCACACTCGCTCCACGAGCCCGGCCGGCAGCCTGCTTTCCCTCCTTCCCGCGACCAGATTGACCGTTGCATCCCGCACCGTGTTTCATGATAAGACAGCCCCATGACCTGCCAAGGAGTGGCCCGATGCGCGCACGAATCTATCAGCCTGCCCGGAACGCGATGCAATCCGGCCTTGGGAAGACCAAAACCTGGGTGCTGGAATTCGCCCCTGCTGAACGGCGCGAGGTCGATCCACTGATGGGATGGACCGGATCGGGCGACATGAACAGCCAGGTCAAGCTGCGCTTCGACAGCCTGGAAGCCGCGAAGGCCTATGCGCGGGAGCACGGGATCGAGGCTGTTGTCCTGCAGCCGCAGAAGCGCAAGGCCAATATCCGCAAGGGCGGCTATGGCGAAAACTTCGCCACCAATCGCCGTCAGGTCTGGACCCACTGACCGGATGACCTGCCAAGGCCGCCTGACCGTGACGCTGGAAGACACCAGCCACGCGGATGTGGTCGAGCTGTTGCAGATCCACGAGGCACTGATGCGGACCCAGACTCCGCATGCCAGTTGTCATGTGAAATCCGTCGATGACCTGACCGGTGCAGGCGCGCGGATTTTTTCCCTGCGTGACAATGACCGGCTTCTGGCAATCGGGGCTTTGGTGGGCATCGGTCCGGGCCATGAAGAGCTGAAATCCATGCATGTGCGCGACATCGCCCGGGGACGCGGTGCGGGAAAGGCGCTGTTGGAAAGCATGCTGTCCGACGCCCGGTCACGCGGGGTGCAGCGGATCAGCCTTGAAACCGGGGCGGGCACAGATCACGCAACCGCCCGGTCACTTTACACCCGCGCAGGATTCATTCCCTGCGGCCCCTATGCAGGCTACGCGGACGACCCCCTGTCCACCTTCATGACCCGCGAGATTTGAAGCAGCTTGTCCCTTGCGTTCGCCCTCCGGGTCGCGCATCTAGAGCACAGCGGTCCCGTAGCTCAACTGGATAGAGCAGCTGACTTCTAATCAGCAGGTTCGGGGTTCGAGTCCTCGCGGGATCGCCATTTTCTTCGTTCTTTCAGCGGGCCGAGATCATGTGCGGCCCCAATGCCGCGATTTCCGGAAACCGGATGTCGGGTGGCGGATAGGCGGTGTATCTCAGTCCGGCGAGCCTCCCGCGAAGGCGTTGCCGTTCTGCCAGTCGCAGGGCGCGTCCTGCATTTCCAGATGCAGCCCGGTGCGGTCGCAGGGATGGGCGCGGGCGAGGTCCTCGTTGAACGCGATCCCAAGCCCCGGCCCCGCGGGCGCATGGACAAAGCCGTTCTCCACCCGGATCGTGCCGCCAATGAGGTCGCGGTGGAAGTCGGTCTCGATTGTCTCGACCAGCAGAAGATTCGGACAGGTCGTGCCCAGATGGATATTCGCCGCCCATTCCACCGGCCCGGCATAAAGATGGGGGGCAATCTGCGCGCCGAAGGTTTCGGCCAGCGTGGCGATCTTCTTGCCCTCCCAGATGCCGCCTGCCCGGCCAAGCGCCGGTTGCAGAATCGTGGCGGCACCCGCGCGCAGGACGTCGGCGAATTCGGCCTTCGTGGTCAGGCGTTCGCCCGTGGCGACGGGAATGCGCACCGCGCGCGCGACCTCGGCCATGGCGGCATAGTTGTCGGGCGGTGTGGGCTCTTCAAACCAGAGCGGGCTGTAGGGTTCCAGAGCCTGCCCGAGCCGGATCGCGCCGCCGGGCGTGAACTGGCCGTGCGTGCCGAAGAGCAGATCGGCCCGGTCGCCCACGGCCTCGCGGATCGCCTTGCAGAAGGCCACGGACCGCGTGATGTCGGACATGGCAGGCATATGGCCGCCGCGCATCGTGTAGGGGCCTGCCGGGTCGAACTTGACCGCCGTATAGCCGCGCGCGACGCAATCGGCTGCCGCTTCACCCGCCATGTCAGGAGAGATCCAAAACTCCGTCGGGTGGTGATGGGCGAGCGGATAAAGGTAGGTATAGGCCCTCAGCCGCTCGTTCATCCTGCCGCCGATCAGTGCCCACACGGGCCGGTTCCGCGCCTTGCCGAGGATGTCCCAACAGGCGATCTCCAACCCGGCATAAGCGCCCATGACCGTCAGATCGGGCCGCTGCGTGAAGCCGGAGGAATAGGTGCGGCGGAAGATGCGTTCGATATTCTCGGGGCTTTCGCCCTCGAAATAGCGCTGAAACACGTCTGCGATCACGGCCCGCATTGCCTCTGGCCCCACGGACGACGCGTAGCATTCGCCATAGCCCGAAATCCCGCAGGCCGTGGTCAGCTTCGGCACGATCCAGTAGCGCCCGCCCATACCGGGGTTGGGCGGAGCGATGACGAAGATTTCCAGATCGGCCAGTTTCATGCAGCTGCTCCCTCGGCTTTGCTTGCATCACCCTGCCCCGCCCGGCACGGTTGGGCAAGGAGGCTCTGGAATGGATGCTATCGAGATTCGCCGCCTCGGCTTGGAAGATGCCGACCTCGCCCTGTCTGTCCGCGACGGGCTGTTCAACGGGCCGGTTCGCCCCGACCAGTTGCAACACAAGCTGCGGGCACAGGGACAGCTGCTGATCGGGGCGCTTGCCGATGGGGCGCTTGTCGGGATGGCATCTGGTGCGGTTGTCCTTATGCCGGACAAGGCCCCAAGCTTTTACCTCGACGAGATCGGCGTGCACGAGGACTGGCGGCGGCGCGGGATCGGGCTGGCGCTTGGGCGCTCTGTGCTAGCGGAAGCCCGCGCCATGGGCTGCGAAACCATCTGGCTGGCGACCGAGGACGACAACGCCCCGGCCCGGGCGCTCTACGCCCGCCTTGGCGGACGGGCGCAGTCGGGTGTTGTGGTCTACTCCTGGGACTGACGGAACGTCACGCCTCGCCGAGCAGGATCACGTTGCGCCGTGCGTGGCCGGTCTTGGTGTCGGCGATGGCCTCGTTGATCTGGTCGAGCCTCCAGCGGTTCGAAATCAGTTCGTCGAGCTTCAGGCGCCCCTGCTGGTACATGTCGACCATCCACGGGATGTCGCGCGGCAGGACCGCGTCACCCATCTTGGAGCCCTTCATCCCCTGCCCCACGGCGGCGATGATTACCGGTTCATATTCCGCCATGGCCCCGCTATGGGGCATCCCCACGGCATACATTGTGCCGCCGCGCGCCAGCAGGCGCAGGGATTGGTCATAGGCCGGGATCGCGCCGACGGTGACGAAGACCGCGTCGGCCATCTTGCCGCCGGTGATCCTGGCCACGGCCTTCCAGGGTTCCGACTCGGTGGCGAGAATGCCGTCCGTCGCGCCGAACCCTTTGGCATCGTTGAGTTTATCTTCGGACATGTCCATCGCGATGATGCGCGCGGCCCCGGCGATGCGCGCGCCCTGAATGGCGTTGAGCCCGACACCGCCCGCACCGATTACCACCACGTTCTGGCCGGGACGCACCTTGGCGGTGTTCACGACCGCGCCGATACCGGTGATCACGCCACAGGCCAGCAGGCTGGCCACATCGGCAGGCATGTCGTCCGGCAGGGGGGCGAGCTGGCTTTGATGGACCACGGCGGCCTCGGCAAAGGCGCCGCATTCCATGGCTTTCGTCACGACGGTGCCATCGGTCAGTCGAATGGCCGGATCAACGGGCGTGTTACCATCGCAATAGACCGGCGCCCCGGAGGCGCAGGACCCGCAGGTGCCACAGGATTTTATGAGCGTAACCAATACCTTGTCGCCTGGCTTGTACGCGGTGACACCGGGGCCGACCGAGGTGATGCGTCCGGCTGCCTCGTGGCCGTACACGGCCGGAAGGTCGCCGCCCCATCCGCCGTCGATGAAGGAAATGTCGGAATGGCAGATGGCGACGGCATCGAGCTTGACCTCGACCTCGCCCTGCCCCGGGGCCCGCAGCTCGATCTCCTCGATGCTCAGCGGCTCGCCGAAGGCGTGGCAGACGGCGGCTTTGACTGTTGTCATGTGGCGATTCCTCCCTCGCGCTTTGGGGTGAGACTGCGGGGCATGGTGGCAGGGTTCAAGAGGCGAGAGCGGCAAATCGCGTGTTCCGTCGCGACATTTTCGGGGTCACATCGGGGGGTGCCATGCGTACACCCCCCGTACACCCCCCGTACACCATCCGTGCAGACGGAAAGCGGTTTCGCCGCCTGCGGCGTCGACCGGGGAGCGGCCCTCGTCAACCCCCGCTTTCGCGGGGGCCTCCTCGGGCCGCGTTGCCACGGGATATCGGGGCGGGTGCTCCGGCGTATCCGGCGGCCGCGTGGGCGGATGGGTCTGGACGCCTCCGGCGGAGGTATTGTGGCCAAGATGAAAGGGCGGGTTGCAGTTTACGGGGCGGTGACGGAGAAGGATGTCGACAAGGAGATTGCAGGATGGCGCGGGTCGATATCGGGCATGTGACACTGAACGTGGTTGAGGGGGGAGATCCGAACGGGGCACCGGTGGTCTTCGCAGGTGCGCTCGGGACCGATCTGTCGATCTGGGATGAGCTTTGCGCCCTGATGCCCGATCACTATCGGCTGATCCGCTATGATCTGCGTGGGCATGGGGGCAGCAATGTGCCCGCCGGGCCCTATTCCATGGGATCGCTGGTGCGCGATGCGGAGGCGCTGCTGGACGCGTTGGCGGTGCGCGACGCCGTCTTTGTCGGGCTTTCGGTTGGCGGGCTGATCGCGCAGGGGCTGGCGGTGAAGCGGATGGACCAGGTGCGGGCGCTGGTGCTGTCGGGGACCGCGCCCAAGATCGGCACCAAGGCGGGCTGGCAGGCCCGTATCGAGGCGGTGCGGGAGGGCGGCATGACAGCGGTGTCCGACGACCTGATGGCGCGGTGGTTTTCGCGGCGCTTTCGCGCTGAGAGCGGCGATGCCGGGGTCCGCGCCATGGTCGCGCGGCAGGCCCCCGAAGGATATGCCGGGGTCTGCGCGGCGATTGCGGGGACAGACTTCATCACCCCCACAAGCGGGCTACGCCTGCCTGCGCTGGTGATCGCCGGGACAGAGGACCGGGCCACCCCGCCGGATCTGGTCCGAGACCTGGCCGACCTGATCCCCGGATCGCGCTTTGAACTGCTGCGCGGGGCGGGACACCTGCCTTGCGTGGACTCCGCCCCGCTTTTCGCCGAAAAGCTGTCAGGGTTCCTAACCGCCATCGGACATGGAGAGACGGCATGAGCATCAGCCCCTTTGACAGCGCGCTTTACCGTGATCTGTTCACCGACCGGGAGGTTGCGACGCTGTTCACCGACACGGCAGAGATCCGGGCCATGCTTGTGGTGGAGGGGATGCTGGCCAAGGTGCAGGGTGGGCTTGGCGTCATTCCGGCTGACAGCGCCGCGTTCATCCACCGCTCCTCGCTGGAGGTGCAGATCGACCCGGCGGGGCTGGCCGTGGCCACCGGGCAGAACGGTGTCTGCGTGCCCGCTTTGGTCGCGGCGTTCCGCAAGGAGATGGAGGCGCCGGAGCATGCGCAATATGCCCATTGGGGGGCGACATCGCAGGATATCATCGACACGGGGCTGGCGCTGCGGTTGCGGCAGGCGCTGGCGCTGATCGAGGCGCGGGGCGACCGGGTGGCGCAGGCGCTGGCGCGACTGGCCGCAGATCATGCCGCCACGCCCATGGTCGCGCGCACCTATGGACAGACGGCAAACCCGACGAGCTTCGGCGCGGTGGCGGCAAGCTGGGGCTGGCCATGGCTGGCACACAAGGACCGGCTGGCGGCGCTGCGGCCCCGGCTGCTGGTGGTGACGTTGTCGGGGGCCGCGGGAACTGGCGCGGCGCTTGGTCCACGGGCGGCGGACACGCGCGCGGCCCTGGCAGAGGCGCTGAAACTGGCCGATCCGGGGCGGTCGGTTCACGCGACGCGTGACCATGTGGCGGACCTGGCGGGCTGGCTGGCGCTGGTGGCGGGCAGCCTCGGCAAGATGGGCGAAGACCTGATGGCCATGGCCCAAAGCGATGTGAGCGAGATCCGGTTTGCGGGGGCGGGCGAAAGCTCCACTATGCCGCAGAAACAGAACCCGGTGGGGGCCTCGGTGCTGATCGCGCTGGCGCGGCATGTGCAGGCGCTGAACGGGGCGATGCAGGGCGCGGCGCTGCACCGGCAGCAACGGGACGGGGCGGCGTGGTTCACCGAATGGCTGAGCCTGCCTGCAATGGTCATGGGCGTGGCCAAGGGACTGTCCATTGCCGCCGATCTGGCTGAAACGCTGGAGCCGCAGGCGGAGGTCATGGCGGCGCGGCTGAACGATCCGCTTGGCCTGATCCATGCGGAGGCGCTGTCCTTCGCGCTGGCCGCACACATGCCACGACCGGAGGCGCAGGCCGTCGTGAAATCCGCCTGCAAGGAAGCCCTTGCGACGGGCACACCGCTGCTGGCCCTGTTGGAGGCTGCGCATCCGGATGCGGAATTGGCAGCGGTCACCGACCCGGTTCGGTCCATGGGCGAGGCCCCGGCGGAAGCGCGGGCGTTTGCCAAAGCGGTGGCGGATGCCTGACCGGCTGCCACTCTACTTCATCCTGATCACCGTAGTGCTCGATGCCATGGGGATCGGATTGATCATGCCGGTGATGCCGGACCTGATCCGGGAAGTGCAGGGCGTGGACCTGTCCGACGCGGCGGTCTGGGGCGGGATCCTGGCGGCAGTCTTTGCGGTCATGCAGTTCGTGTTTTCGCCAATCCTTGGCAGCCTGTCAGACCGGTTCGGGCGTCGGCCGGTGCTGCTGATCTCGATGGGGGCGCTGGCGCTGGATTACGTGATCATGGCGCTGGCGGGCACCATCGGCTGGCTGCTGGTGGGGCGCGTGTTGGGCGGCATTACCTCGGCCACCCATGCCACCGCGAATGCCTATATGGCCGACATCACCAAACCCGACGAGAGGTCGGCGCGGTTCGGCCTGCTGTCTGCCGCGTTCGGGGTGGGCTTTGTGCTGGGGCCGATGTTGGGCGGGCTGCTGGCCGGGCTGGATACTCGCGCGCCCTTCTGGGTGGCGGCGGGGCTGGCGGCGGCGAACTTCGCGCTTGGGCTGGTAGTGCTGCCGGAATCCCTGCCGCGCTGGAAGCGGCGGGCGTTTCAATGGGCGCGGGCCAATCCGCTTGGCGGGCTGATGCAAATCGGGCAGTTGCCGGGGCTTGGCTGGATGCTGCTGATGCTCTTCTTCTACACGGTCTCGGGCTATGTCTATCCGGCGATCTGGGCCTATTTCACGCAAGCCGCCTTTGGCTGGAGCACCACGGTGGTGGGGCTGTCGCTGACCGCCTATGGGGTGTGCATGGTGGCGGTGCAGGCGGGGTTGGTGCGGCCCGCGATGGCGCGGCTTGGCGAGGTGCGGGTGATCCTCTGGGCGCTGGTCCTTGAGGTGGTGATGCTGGGTGCCTTCTCGGTGGTGGGCACGGGCTGGATGGTCTGGGTGCTGATCCCATTCGCGGCCCTGGGATCCATCGCGACCCCGGCCATCGCGGGATACATGAGCCGCCGCGCGAGCGACGACCAGCAGGGCGAGTTGCAGGGGGTCATGGCCTCGGTCAACGCGCTGTCGATCGTGGTGGCGCCACTGGCGATGACGCAGGTGTTCTTCTGGTTCACCCGAGAGGGCGCGGCGGTGCATTTCCCCGGCGCGCCCTTCGTGCTGGCGCTGATCCTGATGGTGGTGGCCCTGGGGCTGTTCCGGGTTGGATTGCGGTCGGAGGAGGAGGTCTGAGGCTATCCCCCCTCCCCGAACTCCTCCAGCACTTTAGCGAACAGGTCTGCATCCACGTTGCCACCCGAGGCGACGGCAATCACCGCGTCGCCCGCCACCGTTTCGGGGTGAAAGAGCGCCGCCGCCAGGGCGATCGCGCCGCCGGGTTCCAGCACCAGTTTCAGCCGCGAGAAGGCCAGCGCCATGGCGCGCAGACAGTCGCGTTCGGGGATGACCACGCCGGGACCACAAAGGCGGTGCATGATCGGGAAGGTCAGTTCGCCCGGACTCGGCGTGATGATCGCATCGCAGAGCGAACCGGAGGTGCGGGCGTTGCGTTCGATCTGGCCGGAGGCGAGCGAGCGGGTGACATCGTCGAAGGCTTCCGGCTCCACCGGGCGGGCGCGCAGGCCGGGGGCTTTGGCCTCCAGTGCCAGGGCGATGCCCGAGGTCAGCCCGCCACCGCCGCAGCAGACCAGCACATCGGCCTTGGACACGCCTTCTTCGGCGGCCTGTTCGGCGATCTCCAGCCCGGCAGTGCCCTGCCCTGCAATCACGTAAGGATTGTCGAAGGGTTTGATCAGCGTCAGCCCGCGTTCCTGTGCCAACCTGTCGCCAAGGGCGTCCCGGTCCTCCGACGCGCGGTCATAGGTAATGACCTCGGCCCCGAGCGTGCGGGTGTTGTCGATCTTCAGGCGCGGCGCGTCGGCGGGCATGATGATGACGGCGGGCACCCCATGGAGCTTGGCGGCATAGGCCACCCCCTGCGCGTGGTTGCCGGAGGAAAAGGCGATGACGCCGCGCTTGCGGGTCTCGGGGGGCAGCGCCGAGACAGCCGACCAGCCGCCGCGGAACTTGAAACTGCCGGTATGTTGCAGGGCCTCGGGCTTGACCAGCACGCGGCGGCCCGCGATCTCGTCGAGGAAGGGCGAGGACAGAAGCGGGGTGCGCCTTGCATAGCCCTTCAGGCGGGCGGCGGCGGCCTCGATCATCGTGATGTCGGTCATGTCAGGCGGTCCAGGAATTGGGAGATGACGGAAAGGCTCTCGGGCTCATCGAGGAAGGGCACATGGCCCCGGTCGGCCACGTCCGCAAAGATCATGTCGGGGTGCATGTCGCGCATTTTCGCCGCCGTATCGGGGGACAGCAGGTCGGAATTCGCCCCCCGGATCAGCGCCAGCGGCAGCCCCTCCAGCGCCGCCAGAAGCGGCCAGAGATCGGGGGTGGGCTGGCCCTCTGCCGCCTTCATCTGGTCAAGCGTGGCGTCGCGCAGTTTCGGGTCGTAGCGCAGCGAGAGGCTGCCATCCTCTGCAACATGCCAGACACGGCGGATGTAATTGGCCCAGGTCTCAACCGGCACATTGGGGAAGCGCGCGCCCATGCGTTTGGGGACCTCCCGCAGGGCGGTGTCAAAATCGGGGTCCACGGGCGGCAGGCCCAGATAGCCCATGATGTAGGTCAGACCGGCGGGTTCGATCACCGGGCCGATATCGTTGAAACAGACGCCCGCCAGCCGGTCCTTGGCTGTCGCGGCCAGCGTCATCGCCACCAGCCCGCCGCGCGAGGTGCCGAGGATGGCGGCCTTGTCCAGCCCCAGATGGTCCAGAAGTCCGATCACGTCCTGGCTTTCTTGCAGCACGCTGTAATGGCTGTAGTCGGGATCATAGCCCGACGCGCCGCGCCCCCGGAAATCCATGCGGATCACGCGCGCGCGATGCGCGAAATGGTCCACCACCGGCTCAAAGTCATCCATGTTGCGCGTGAGGCCCGGCAGGCAGAGCAGCGCGGGCCCCGCGCCCCTGTCGTCATAGGCGAGCTTTAGCCCGTCGGCGGCGGTGAAATGATCCATCACAGGGCCTCAGCGATTTGGGGAACGGTTGTCAGGTCCGATGCGATCCGGTCGGGCGCGTCGGGCAGCCGGTCCAGCGGCTCTCCGGCGCGGTTGACCCACAGCACCCGGAAGCCGAAGGCGCGGGCCGAGGCCGCGTCCCACCCGTTGGAGGAGACAAACAGCACCTCGTCCTTGTCACAGCCGAAGCGGTCGGTCACCAGCTTGTAAACGCTGGCATCGGGCTTGAAGATGCCAACCGTTTCGACGCTCAGAACATCATCCAGCAGGTCGCCCACCCCGGCGCTGTCCACGGCACCTTTCAGCATCGGGGGCGAGCCGTTGGACAGGATCGCGGTATTCATGCCCGCAGCCTTCAGCGCCGCCAGCATCGCAGGCACCTCGGGGAAGGCGGCAAGGTTGAAATAGAGTCCAAGCAGCTTTTCGCGCAGATCGGGGTCGCCCTGCCCTGTCCGCTCCAGCGCCCAATCCAGCCCGTCCTGGGTGACCTGCCAGAAATCGGTGTGCTGGCCGGTCAGGGCCCGGATCCAGGTATATTGCAGCTGCTTGGCGCGCCAATGGGTCGAGACTTCCTGCCAGACGGTGGCGAATGCCTCCTGCCCCGGTTCGGCAGCGACCGCGCGGGCGGCGGCGTTCACATCGAAGAGCGTCCCGTAAGCGTCGAACACGCAGGTGGTGATGGTCATGGCCTGTCCCCTTTTGAGCGGCAGAGTTGCACGTCCCTCCGTAGGAGGAAAGGGGCAGGAGACCGAAAGCGCCGCGCCTTCTGAATTCTGTGTTAGGCTGACCGTGACCGGCACAGGACGAAGACGGAGACGACCCATGAAGCGACAGCGCGTATCGAATGGGAACCCGATGGAGGAGATCGTGGGCTTTTCCCGCGCTGTCCGCGTCGGCCCCTATATCAGCATCGGCGGAACGGCCCCGGTCGGGCCGGATGGAAAGACCGTTGGCGTCGGGGATGTCACCGTGCAGGCTGAACGCTGTTTCGAGATTGCGACAGACGCGCTGGAGCGGGCCGGGTCCGGCTGGCACGACGTGGTTCGGACACGGATCATCCTGACCGATATCGACCTTTGGAGAGAGGTTATCGAGGTGCGGAAGGCCTATTGCCGCGAGGCGATGCCCGTTGACACGATCATGGCCGTAAGCCGCTTCGTGAACCCGGAATGGCTGGTCGAGATCGAGGTTGATGCCGTGGTTGCAGACGGCTGAACCGGCCAACCGGATTTCGCGGTTTACATCAGGGCATGGCCTGATAGCCTTGTGGCCACATCTGCGGAAGGATGGGCCGGGATCGGCGCCCACCCCGCGAAAACCCACCCCCCACACACAGGATGACTTCATGACAGAGGCCACTTCAGGCAGCAAAGTTGCGTTCCATTACACCGGTACGCTGAACGACGGCAGCGTCTTCGATAGCTCGGAAGGTCGCGAACCGCTGAGCTTCACGATGGGGGAAGGCCAGATCATCCCCGGTCTGGAAGCCGCGTTTGAGGGCCTGAGAACGGGTGATGCGAAGACGGTGACCGTGCCCGCCGACCAGGCCTATGGCGACCGCGATCCGAACGCGATGCAGCAGATTCCGCGCGAGCAGATCCCCGACAACATCCCGACCGAACCCGGCACCCAGTTGCAGATGCAGGCCCCGAACGGGCAGGCGATTCCGGTCGTGGTGGCCGAGGTCAGCGAAACGCATGTCACGCTGGATGCCAATCACCCGCTGGCTGGTCAGGACCTGACCTTCGCGGTTGAGGTCGTGTCTGTGGACTGAAACGCATGGCGGCACCCGACGGGTGCCACCCCTGCCCCGCCGATCCGGCGGGGCGCAGGCCTGAAACCTCTCAGAGGTTTTCCGGCTGCATCATTCCCAGCACGTGATAGCCGCCATCGACGGTGATGATTTCGCCCGTCGTGCAGGCGCCGTAGTCGGACGCCAGATAAACGGCGGTTCCACCGATCGACTCAAGCGTGGCGTTGTCGCGCAGCGGAGCGTTGTCGCGGGCGGTGTTGAAGGTCTTGCGCGCGCCCGAAATTGCCGCGCCCGCCAGCGTCTTCATCGGACCGGGGCTGATCGCGTTCACGCGGATCCTGTTCGGCCCCATGTCGTTGGCCAGATACCGGACAGAGCTTTCCAGCGCCGCCTTGGCCACACCCATGACGTTGTAGAAGGGCGTCACCCGGTTCGACCCCATATAGGTCAGGGTCAGGATCGTGCCGCCATCGGTCATCAGCGGTTCCGCCCGGCGGGCCACGTCGATCAGCGAATAGCATGAGATCGTCAGCGAGTTGCGGAAATTGTCCCGCGTGGTGTTGATGAAGCGCCCGCCAAGTTCGTTCTTGTCGGAAAACGCAATCGCGTGGACCACGAAATCCAGCTTGCCCCATTTCTCGCCGATCTGCCCGAAACAGGCATCAAGCGAGGCATCGTCGGTCACGTCCACATCGACCAGCAGATCGACGCCCAACTGATCCGCCAGCGGCTTCACCCGCTTGCCGAACGCATCGCCCTGGTAGGAAAACGCCAGCTCTGCGCCCTCGGCCCGCATGGCCTTTGCGATGCCCCATGCGATCGAGCGATCATTGGCGACCCCCATGATCAGCCCGCGTTTGCCCTTCATCAAATCAGCCATCTGGAATTATCCGTTATATCTGGAAAGCAGCATGGAGCCGTTGGTGCCCCCGAAGCCGAAACTGTTGGTCATCACCGTGTCTAGCCCTGCGTTCTCTTCGTATTCGGTTGCGACCTCGCCGGGGTTGATCCCTTCGGCCAGCGTTTCGACATTGATCGAGGGCGTGATGAAGTCGCCCTTCAGCATCAACAGGCAGAAAATCGCCTCCAACGCGCCCGCCGCGCCCTGCGCGTGGCCGGTCATCGACTTGGTGGAACTGATCGGCGGCACGTTGCCTTCGCCGAAGACGCGGCGCACGGCGGCGACTTCGCCAACATCGCCCACGGGGGTGGAGGTGCCATGGGCGTTGATATAGCTGACCTTGCGGCCTTCCGGCAGCGTCTGCAACGCCAGCCGCATGGCCCGTTCGCCGCCCTCGCCGGACGGCGCCACCATGTCGTGCCCGTCGGATGTGGCGGCGAAACCGGTGACCTCTGCGTAAATCGTGGCGCCGCGTGCGAGCGCGTGATCGAGATCCTCCAGCACCACGATGCCGCCACCGCCGGAAATGACGAAGCCGTCGCGGCCTTCGTCGAAAGCGCGAGAGGCCTTGGTGGGGGTATCGTTGTATTTCGAGGACATCGCGCCCATGGCGTCGAAGAGGCAGGACAGCGTCCAGTCCAGTTCCTCGCCGCCGCCGGCGAACATCACGTCCTGCTTGCCCATCATGATCTGTTCCGCCGCGTTGCCGATGCAATGCAGAGACGTCGAACAGGCCGAAGTGATGGAATAGTTGATGCCCTTGATCTTGAAGGCCGTGGCAAGGTTGGCCGAGATCGTGGACGACATGCATTTGGGCACCGCGAAAGGCCCGATCCGCTTGGTCGCGCCAGAGGACAGCACCGTCTGATGCGCGGTAAGCATGGCAGAGGTCGACGGCCCGCCCGATCCCGCCACCAGACCGGTGCGCACGTTGCTGACATGCTCGTCGGACAAGCCGGCATCGGCAATCGCCTGGCTCATTGCGATATGGGCATAGGCCGCGCCCGGCCCCATGAAGCGCAGGGCGCGCTTGTCCACATGCTCTTTCGGGTCGATCTTGAGCGTCCCCGCGATCTGGCTGCGGAACCCGTGTTCGACCATCTCGGGGCTGGCTTCAATGCCCGACCGGCCCGCTTTCAGGCTGGCGGTGACCTCTTCGGCAGTGTTCCCGATCGACGAGACGATCCCAAGGCCCGTGACAACTACTCGGCGCATGTGGCCTCCCTTGCTTTGCTCTTGTCTTAGTAGGGCATTGCCGGGGGAAGGTGCAAGGTGGCGTGTCTGTTCCTGCAATGGGTTCGACCAGGGGATCCGAAGGACAAGATGCGAAGCTTATCGGGGTGGTCGGCCAGAGCAGGAACAAGTTGGTTCGGCGTGGGGTCGGCGCCTACCACGCAGTGATCCGGACATTGCGGAACGAGACTGAAACGTTGTCCGTGTCCGCGATATTCATACCGCCAAAGAGACCATACCTGAACTGAATCTCACTGCCTTCGGCTAGGTTGGGGCGGCCGCTTCCATCGACGATCACCTCGCCATCGCATTCGACCACAAGCACACCGGGCGTTTGATCCCGAAGGGACTGACGGGGCGTTGAGTCATACTGGATACGCACCGAAATGCTGTGCCATTCCCCAAATTCTTCGGCAGGGATGCAGGTCTGTGCCCGGAACGTGTAGCCATCGTTGTTCAGCTCGAACCCGTACAGCATGTCGGTGCCGGTTTCGAGCTGGCCGACCGTCAGTCGCGCATTGGTGGCAGAGTAGCTGAAATCCTCCGGAATGAAGATGTCCCACTCGTATAAACGGCGGTCTCCGGCGCTTGAGGTCGATGTTTCGTAGTACTCGATCCGGTTTCTTTGCCGCCCGCAATCGGAGGTCATGATTTGCAGCTCGTCCGAGAAATATTCAAAGTCGCTGCACTCGCCGGGAAGAAGCCGGAAAGTCTCGCTTCCGTCTGCATTGCGAACGGGCGCATCTTCACGTGGTGTGATCAGGTCGAATTCCTGCGAAACCGCCGGGGCGGCGAGGAGCAGGAGTGCAACAACCGCAAGGCTGTGCCGCGACGCGACCACAGATGCCGGTCCGGTCGACCAAATGCCCGCTATTCTCGTTGCGCATTTCATAACGTATCCTCCATCCTGGGAGCGGATGACGCCCCTGCATTTTGCCAAAGGGCCGCTGGTGGGAGAGAAGGTGCAGCGGCCTGAGGCACTGGTCGGAGTAGAGAGCCTGGGGATGCGTTTCGCCAAACGAAATAGGTTGAATTCTTTTGAAATACGCCTTGGAAGGGTGACCCTTGACTGCGCCTCGGGCCGCGTTTTTGACGATGACGGGACCGAGCTCGACCTGCGCCACCAATCGCGTGAAGTCCTATCGTTTCTCGCTGAGACACCAGGGCGCACGGTCACGCGAGACGTATTGATCGAACGCATCTGGTCGGGCAGGGCCGTTTCGCCCGACAGCGTGGCACAATGCATCGCCGAGATACGCCGCGTGATTGGCGACGCCAAGAAAACCATCGTCGAAACCGTGCCGCGCGAGGGATATCGACTGGTCCCCACCCGGCAAGACGCGCTTCGCCGCCGGTCGACCGCCGAACCGCCTGTGATCGCGGTCCTGCCCTTCGATGATCTGAGTGCCGCCCCGCACAAGGGCTTTCTGAGCGACGCGGTCAGTGAGAACATCATCACCGCGCTCGCGCGCAATCCGCAAATGACGGTGATCTCTCGCAAGTCGGCCGCTCAGTTCCGCGAGATAGACCTTGGTATTGCAGAGATCGCGTCCAGACTTGGGGCCGATTTTGTTGTCGAGGGGAGCCAGCAATATGACGGTGAACGGCTGCGCATCACGGTGCAGCTGATCGACGGTGAGACCGAGGCGCATATCTGGGCCGAGGAGATGGATGTGCCCCTTGCGGACCTTCTGGAAACCAACAGCCGGATCAGCGCCAGGATCGCGAATGCCATTGGCTTCAGCGTTGTTGATACGGCTGAGGCCAAGATGTCGGCGGGGGATGTGAATGCGCTTATGATCACGAACGCCGCGCAAAGTCGGATCATGCGCAATTTCAGCCGAGAGAACCTGCTGATCAATCTTCAAGAGCAGGAAGCGGCAATCCGCGACTATCCGGACTCCGCCTGGGGGTATCTGGGCCAGGCCCTTGCCTTGCGAAATGGGCTGCGACATGGCTGGATCGAGGGCAATCAGGACGCGACACGCACGCGCATGCAGGGGCTGGCGCGCAAAGCTGTGGAACTGGACCCGAACAATTTCATGGCTTACCTCGCACTCGGGCGCGTGATGCTGTTCAACCGAGACGTACCCGCGGCCATTGGCGCATTTCGCAGAGGGGCAGAGTTGAACCCGTCCTCATCGCTGATCCTCGTCGGTCTGGCCGATGCGTTGGTGTTTATGGGAGAGACGGACGAGGCGCTCGACGTGATCGCTCAGGCGGAACGGATCGATCCGCTCTATGGGTTCAGTGTCGTTTGGACGAAGGTCTGGGCGCTTTGGCAGGCGGGAGAGTGCCAGACCGCGCTGGAGGAATTCCTCGGGTGCCCGTCAATGCCGGTGGCTGCCTACAAGGATCTCGCGGCCATCCATCACTGCCTGGGGAACAAGCAAAAGGCGGCAGATGCGATCGGCGCATATCTCGCTCAGAACCCGACCTGCACACTTGCCGGGATACGGGCGGACCACACCGGGATGTGGACGGCCCCGGGCGCACTCGACCGCTGGCTCGCAGCCATGGAGGCCGTGGGAGTTCCCCCTGAATGACTGGACTCGTGCGTCACGCGAGACAAAGCCGCGACGACCGCAGCCCATCATCGGGTGTTGTAACGGGTGTCAGCTCTTGACGCCCGACCGATCCGCTTTCCGGCTGGCCGTTAGCTCTTCTGCATTGTTTTCGACCGACGAGACGATCGCTAGGCCCGTGACAACTGCCCGGTGCAAGTGGTCCCCCTCGCTTTGCTTTCGTCTTTCAAGAGCATTGCCGGGGCGGGGTGCAAGAGACAGAGAACCAGGATAGCGCCAACCGGACATGGCAGGACTTTCCGGCGCATTGGCCGTAGCGCGGGCGATGCATGCGCAAAAGCACCCCGCATGGACCCTGATGCGGGTTCCCTGCGGGGTGTCGGATGGCAGATCAGCCGGAAGAGGTAAGCGTCAAGCTGGCCAAACCATCCTAGCCTTGAAGCGGGGGTGGCCGTGGCAATCAGCTGGTGCAGAATTCACAGTGAATGGCCCGCAGAAAGTCGAGCCTTTGTGCCACTGACAGTCCATCCATGCCGGGTGCGCGCCAATCTGCGTCGAGCGTATTGAGTTCGATCGCATCGCGCCCGATGGCGAAGAAGAAAGCCTCAACATAGGCTTCATCGGGCGCGTCGAGCACGACATAGTGCGCATCGCCTTGGGAGAAACTGTCAATCTCGGTGATCTGCATAGCTTCCATCAGGCGATCATTGGCGCCCTGATATGCGGCGTCGATCCGAACGGCGAATTGTTCCGCCTGCGCCGGGATTACTGTGGCCAAAACGAGAGCGGCGGTAGTGAAAATCGTGCGGGTCATGGTTGTCTCCTTGTTGTTTGATGGGTGCCGAAGCTGGTATGGACAACGTGCCGGGCGCGGGGCTTTGTGACAAACGAGATTGATTTTCCGCTTGGGCAAGATATTCTTGTGCCAAATGTCGAAACGCCTTCCCTCGCTGACTTCTCTGAGAACGTTCGAAGCGGCCGCACGGAACCTGAGCTTCGCCAAGGCCGCGGACGAGCTGTTCGTGACACCTGCAGCTGTCGGATTTCAGATCAAGCAGCTGGAGGCAGAGCTTGGCGTAACCCTGTTCATGCGCAAGCACCGGGCGGTTGAGCTGACCGAAAGGGGGCGCCAGTTGCTGGCCAATCTCGGGTCGGTTTTCGAGACGATCCAAACAGCCTGGGACGCTGCGCATGAACCAATGCCGGTTAAGACGCTCAAGATCAGCGGCCCTGCGAAGGCCGTTCACAGTTGGGTCATGCCAGCCCTGTCGAAGGCAGAAAACCCCTTGCCCAATCTGCGAATTTCCTGGGATCTGAGCAAACAGAAGCGCGACGTCGCTAGCGGTGAGGTTGATCTAGCTATCAGGTGGGCTCTGGAACCCGAGGGGGATCTGCATTGGGAACCGCTGCTTCGAACGTGGTTCACACCCCTCATGCGCCCGGATGTGGCCCGGTTCGTCCACAAGCCCGCGGACCTGTCCAAACAGGGTTTGATCGGGGTCGAATTTGCGCTCGACACCGGCATGGAGGACACCACCTGGGCGCCCTGGTTCCGGATCAACGGGTTGGAACCTCCGCGCGACTTCGCCGTCAGCTGCGCAGACACGGCAAGTGCGGTCGATACCGCAATCGCAACCGGGCATGTGGCGATTGCAGGCTCATTCCTGTCGTCCGAACAATTGGCGAAAGGATCGTTGGTCGCGCCCTTTGACATGGCCATAGCCCCATTCTCTCGCTTTTGGCTGGTGTGTCGGAAGGGGCTGGAGTCCACCGAAGAATATCGCTGGATCCTGAACGCGATGCGCCGTGGTGAAGAAGAGATCGACAGGCAAGCAAGCCGGATGCATCTTTTCCACCCGGATGGTGCCCCGATTCAAAGCTGACCTGTTGCAGGCTCGGGCCAAGAAGCGACCCGTTAGATTGTGCAGATCAAGTGTTTCCCGAGAATCAGCCCTTTGGCTCGATCATGTCCACACGGGCGGCATGGCGGCCACCCTCGAATTCGGCGTTCAGGAAGGCATCGACGATTGCCAGGGCCAGCCCTTCGCCCACGACACGCGCGCCGATGGACAGCATGTTGGCGTCGTTGTGCTGGCGGATCATGGCGGCGGAGAACGTGTCCGAACACACGCCACAGCGGATGCCGGGCACCTTGTTGGCGGCCATCATGATGCCCTGACCTGTGCCGCACAGGATGATGCCAAGCGCGCAATCGCCCAACGCCACGCGGTCTGCCGCCGCCTTGCCATGAAGGGGGTAGTGTGTGCTTTCGGGCGTGGTGGGGCCGATATCGACCACGTCCCACCCGGCGGCGGCGATGTGATCGGCCACGGCCTGACGCAGCGCGATGGCCGCATGATCGCTGGAAAGAACGACCCGCTTATTGTCAGTCATGGGCCTGCCGTTATCTTTGGAAGCGGAAAGGTGCTGTGCAGGATCAGCTTTCGCTGAGCGCCACCTTCATGTCCTTGACCTGATAAATCACTTCGCCATCCGCCTCGACGATGCCGTCGGCGACGCCCATGGTCAGGCGGCGGGTTTGCAGCGCCTTGGTGAAATCCACCTTGTAGGTCAGCATCTTGCGGTCAGGGCGGACCATGCCGGTCAGTTTCACCTCACCCACGCCAAGCGCGTAGCCCCGCCCCTGCCAGCCGCGCCAGCCGAGGTTGAAGCCGGTGAGCTGCCACAGTCCATCCAGCCCCAGGCAGCCGGGCATGATCGGGTTACCGGGGAAATGGCACGAGAAGAACCACAGGTCGGGATTGATATCGAACTCCGCCACCACGTGCCCCTTGCCATGGGCGCCACCATCGCCCGAGATGTCGGTGATCCGGTCCATCATCAGCATGGGCGGTTCGGGCAGCTGCGCATTGCCGGGGCCAAACAGCTCTCCGCGTGCGCATTTCAGAAGATCGTCCCGATCGAAACTCGTGGGATAGTCTGCCATGTGTCCTCGCCCCTTCCCGTGGTCTGCGGCCGTCTGTGCAGCCAAATTCGACATCCCCTAGCACCTGCACAAGTGGGGACGCAAGGTAACACCTGTTGGCCCCGCGACGGTGCGTCAACCCGAATCCGTTTGAAAACCGGTGCCCTGCGCGCCTATATTACATGTCAGCACGCAAGATGAGACCCCAGATGACGCCAGAAGCTCTTGAACGCAGCACCAAATGGCTCGCCCAGGCAGACCTCCGCCCCACCCGCCAGCGCCTCTCGCTGGCAACGCTTCTGGTGGGTGACGGGCAGGATCGGCATGTGACGGCGGAAGGGCTGCATGCCGCCAGTGTCGCGGCGGGGGACAAGGTGTCTTTGGCCACGGTCTACAACACGCTGCGCGCCTTCTGCGAGGCGGGGCTGGTGCAGGAAGTCACAGTTGATGGCACCCGCAGCTATTTTGACACCCGCATGGATGACCATCCGCATTTCTATTTCGAGGAAGACGGCCAGTTGGTCGATGCCGCGAAATCGGAGCTGAAGATTGCCGCGCTGCCGACCCCGCCCGAAGGCTATGAGGTTGCCAAACTCGACGTGGTCGTGCGCCTGCGTAAAACCTGATGACTTGGCGCCTTCGGCGTCCGGTGCGTGCGGGTGTCTATGCCCTGCTTGCCGCTTTCTTTATCTGGGCCTTCGTAGAGCGTTACTGGCAGCACCGGGACTGCTTCAACGAACAGGGGCGCTGCTATGACCCTTTGACCCAGGAAGTGATCACATTAGGGTCGGCCTTTTGGGGTGTGCTGGCTGCCGGTTTCTCACTTTTATGCCTTCTCAGCCTGTTTCGAGGCGGAAAAAGCATCTGACCCTGCGGTCATTTCACTCTGGCCATTCCTGTCGTGGCGCTGTAACGCCCCTCGCAACTCTCTTATCTTGAAAGGCCCACTCGGATGGACCTCCGCAATATCGCGATCATCGCGCATGTCGACCATGGTAAAACCACCCTCGTCGACGAGCTTCTGAAGCAATCCGGCGCCTTCCGCGCCAACCAGGCCGTGGCCGAACGGGCCATGGATTCCAATGATCTGGAACGCGAACGCGGGATCACCATCTTCGCCAAGCCCACATCGGTGGAATGGAAGGGCACCCGCATCAATATCGTGGACACCCCCGGCCACGCCGATTTCGGCGGCGAGGTGGAGCGCATCCTGTCGATGGTCGATGGCGTGGTGCTGCTGGTCGATGCCGCAGAAGGCCCAATGCCACAGACCAAGTTCGTGACCTCCAAGGCGCTTGCGCTCGGCCTGCGCCCCATCGTGGTTCTGAACAAGGTCGACAAGCCGGATGCGGAGCCTGACCGGGCGCTTGATGAATGCTTTGACCTCTTCGCGACGCTGGATGCCAGTGAAGACCAGCTCGATTTCCCGCATCTCTATGCCTCGGGCCGCTCCGGTTGGGCGGATGCCGATCTCGACGGGCCGCGCAAGGATCTGCATGCGCTGTTCAACCTGATCGTGAACCACGTGCCCAAACCGAAGCAACTGGCCCATCAGGGCGAGGATTTCCGGATGCTGGCCACCACGCTCGGCTCCGATCCATTCGTGGGTCGCCTGCTGACCGGCCGGGTTGAATCGGGCAAGCTGAAGGTGGGGGCCACAGTTCAGGCGCTCAGCCGCATGGGCGAGAAGGTGGAACAGTTCCGCGTCACCCGCATCCAGGCCTTCCGGGGTCTGGCGCAGCAGGATATCGAAGAGGCGCAGGCCGGCGATATCGTCTCCCTCGCGGGCATGACCAAGGCCACCGTGGCCGATACCATCTGCGCGCTGGCCGTGGACGAGCCGCTGGCCGCGCAGCCGATTGACCCTCCCACCATCACCGTCACCTTCGGCATCAATGACAGCCCGCTGGCGGGCCGCGACGGCAAGAAGGTACAGTCCCGCGTCATCCGCGAGCGCCTGATGAAAGAGGCGGAATCGAACGTCGCCATCAAGGTCACCGACACGCCGGGCGGCGAGGCCTTCGAGGTCGCGGGCCGGGGCGAATTGCAGATGGGCGTTCTGATCGAGAACATGCGCCGCGAGGGGTTCGAACTGTCGATCTCCCGCCCGCAGGTGCTGTTCCGCGACGATGGCGATCAGAAGCTGGAGCCGATCGAGGAAGTTACCATCGACGTGGATGACGAGTATTCCGGCGCGGTGATCGAAAAGCTGACCGGCCCCCGCAAGGGCGATCTGGTCGAGATGCGCCCCGGCGGCGCGGGCAAGACCCGGATCATCGCCCATGTGCCCTCCCGCGGGCTCATCGGTTATCACGGCGAATTCCTGACCGACACGCGCGGCTCTGGCGTTCTGAACCGGGTGTTCCACGAATGGTCCCCCTATCGCGGGCCGATCCCGGGCCGGCGTCAGGGTGTGCTGATCTCGATGGAGAACGGGGTGTCCGTGGCCTATGCGCTGTGGAACCTCGAAGATCGCGGCAAGATGTTCATCGGCGCGCAGGAGCCGGTCTATACCGGCATGATCATCGGCGAGCACAGCCGTGACAACGATCTGGAAGTGAACCCGCTGAAGGGTAAGAAACTGACCAACGTGCGCGCGTCCGGCACGGATGAGGCGGTGCGCCTGACCACGCCGGTCACCATGACGCTGGAACAGGCCATCGCTTATATCGACGATGACGAACTGGTGGAGGTCACGCCGAACGCAATCCGCCTGCGCAAGCGCTTCCTCGACCCGCATGAGCGCAAGCGCCAATCCCGCGCGGCGGGCTGAATGCAAGCAAGGGGCCTGCCAATACCTGGCAGGCCCCTTGTTCGTTTCGGAGCAATGTGTGGATCAGCGGGTCAGCAGCTCGCGCAGATGGGCAACCGCAGCATCGGACAGATCCCGGTCTGCAGCGATCAGCTGAAGTTCCTCATCAGCGGCTTCCTCCGCTTCCTGGTACTCGGAGGCAGCGCTGTTGGATATTCCGGCGAGCTCATCCAGACGAGTTTCATGCGCATCGGCGGCCTCAAACTCTGCTTCCAGCGTTTCAAGATCCTCGTCATAGGTTTCTGCGCTGACATCCAGATTGTCGATATCATCCTGGATTTCGTCTGTTGTCCGACCCGTCCAGCCGTCACGCTCCGCAATATAGTCTGCGTAAGCTTCCTGCCATTCGGAATAGGCGGACTGAGCCTCGCTATAGGCTTCACGTAAAGGGATCAGCTCTCCCACACGGCTGTTGGCCGCCGCGTTCAGGAAGGCCTGTTCATTGGCATGGGCCGCATTCAGTGCACCCAGTTCCCGTGCAACCATGCCATGACCGTTCCCGCCAGCATTTCCGTTCCCGCCGGTGTTGCCATTCCCGCCGGCGTTGCCATTCCCGTTTCCACCGCCATTGCCATTGCCATTCCCGCCAGCATTTCCGTTGCCTTGTGCCTCTGCGACACTTGCGGTGGAAAACGTGACGCCAACCGTGGCGACGGCAACACTAAGGGCAATCAGAGAACTGGTTACGACCATTTTCGCTGTATTCGTTTTCATTGTCAGGCTCCCTGGTCATATCACGGCTCACATCTCTTCATGAGTTGGGCGAAGTCATGTCATTTCCAAGCCCATATTACGAGCACGGGCGATGGCAGCGTCGACGTGTCGGCGGATCCTCTCTTACGAGCGCGCGGGGAAAGGGGGATTTCCGCCGGAGGGGGCAAACACGTTCAAGGCGGCAAGTGACCGCCGAACCGCTGCCGCGGGCAGCCCGTCGATCCGAAGTTCAGGATCGTCCCCACCGCTTCGAAGCGCCTTGTCCAGCACCTCTGCAAGCTCCGATGCCAATGCCTTCGCCTCATCCTCGCGGCCTGAGAGCGACAGGAGTTCCAGTGGGCCTGCCTCTGTCAGGGCGCTGTCGGACAGCGAAATGGACATGGGGGCCGACCTGAGCGGTTCAGCCAGCATCTCGGCCAGATGGGTCTTCAAACCCCGCGAGGCAATGCGCATGGATTCCAGTTGTCTGTCGACCACGACAGAAAGGATTTGTCTTGCGGCATCCTCGTTTCCCGTCAGGGCATGAAGCCGCGCAGCGCAAAGCATAAGGCCGGGGCTGTCATCCGCGTTCTCGCCAATCACCTCAGAGACCGATTCGAACCGTCCGGCATCCATCAGAGCGGTGGCAAGCGCAGAGCGGAGCGCCGGTTCCGTCACGGGCTCATTTCGCGGCGAAACAAGGCAGGCCCCGAACGTCACGCTGTCGAGCGCCGATTGCAGGGTCGCGATGTCCGCAGACCGCAGGTCAATGACCTCGCGTCGGGCGCTGGCGTTGCGTGCCGCCTGTTCTTCTGCGGCAATGTCGGCGCGGCGGCGCTTTTCAAGCCGGTTCCGCCAGAGGATCGACAGCAGCATCACCGGCACGATGGCGATCTTGAGGATCATCAGCAGAGTATCTTGCGAAAGACCGGTCATCGGGGCGGGGGCGGATCTCAGGCCGGTTGCGTGGCGGCGAAGAACCGGTCCGCCGGAATTGCCCCCGCCAGTTTCCCCGCCGCGCACCATTCGCGTTCCACGGCGGTGGCCGAGACCAGAACGACCCCATCGGCGGGCAGGCCCCGTTCGCGGACCATCCCCTGAATGCGGTCGCGCATGGCCGACCAGCTTTCGGTAAAACGCGGTGCGGGGGCGGAATGGTCCAGCAGGCCGGGATTGGCAGAGAGCAGGGCATGAGGATGCGCGGGCGCATAGATGGCGGCCAGCCGGTCCGCTGCGCCCCCCAGCCCCCCCAGCCGCTCTGTCACATGGTCCGGCAGGGTGAGCCGCCTTGGCGTCATCTCCAACGCGTTGCCCGAAAACAGGAAGGCCACCACGTCATGGCCCGACGCTGCCCGGATCGAGGCATAGGTCGTGTAGTCGATCCCGAGCCGCTTGGCGCGGGCGACGCGGACACGGACGATTTCAATGGGCAGGGTCTTCAGCAGCGATTTGCGCGCCTTGCCCCAGGCCAGTTTGCGAAAGCCGAAACCCGGTTCCATCGCCGGACCGCCATTATGTCCGATACCGCTCATCGCATGGTCTCCTCTTCATCCAGCCACGCGACGGACCTGCGTGCATCGCGCAGAGCCTCGCGCTCGCTGGAAAATTCATCCGCCGCATAAAGCACCACGCGCCACCCGTGGGAGTCCTCGGGATCGCGGCGGCATTCCAGCCAAATGTGGCGCCCCGGACCGATCTGCACAAGATCGACGCAGCGCAGCCCGGTCTGATCGTTGATTGAGCGGGTGACGACCCGGCTCATGCCCAGTCTTGCAGCCGGGCGACGTAGCGGGCCAGCGTGTCGATCTCCAGATTGACCCTGTCGCCGACCCTCGCCTCACCCCATGTGGTGACCTGCTGCGTGTGCGGGATGATGTTAACGCCAAAGTCGCAGCCATTCACCTCGTTCACGGTCAGCGAGGTGCCATTGAGCGCCACCGACCCCTTGGGCGCGATGAATTTCGCCAGAGCCTCCGGCGCGCGGAAGGTGAAGCGGGTGCTTTCGCCTTCGTCCACCATGGCGACGATCTCGGCCATGCCATCCACATGGCCCGACACGATATGCCCGCCAAGCTCATCCCCCACTTTCAGCGCCCGTTCCAGGTTCAGACGCTTGCCCTCTACCCAGGTCTGGATGGTGGTGACCGACACGCTTTCGGCAGAGATATCCACATCGAACCAGCCTTCGCCCAAAGCCACGGCGGTCAGGCAGACCCCGTCGCAGGCAATCGAGGCACCAATGTCGATACTCGCTGTGTCATAGCTGGTCGCAATCCGCGCATGCAGGTCGCCGCGCTGTTCCAGCGTCTGGACGGTGCCGATATCGGTGATGATGCCTGTGAACATGGGGGCGCCTTTCGCTTCTGTCCCCCCTGACCTAGCCGCCCTTTCCGCTTCCGGCAAGTCCCCGGTATCGGTCATATTAACGGCACAAACCGGCCCTCATGACGCCCATGACAGGTGCAATCCTGCGCCACAAAGGTTACCAGTTCTTATGTTCACGAGGTCCCCAGTGCCACCCAAGGCCGTTCACCGCAGATCCTTCCTGTTTCTTCAGGGGCCACACGGGCCGTTCTTTCACCGTCTCGGCAAGATGCTGCGCGCGGCGGGGGCAGAGGTCTGGCGGGTTGGCTTTAATCAGGGCGACAGCGCCTTCTGGCACCACCGGCCCAGCTATATCGCCTATACCGGGCGGCCAGAGGATTGGCCCGACCGGCTAACGCAACTGCTGGACGACAAACGGACCACCGATATCGTGCTCTATGGCGACACGCGGCCCATCCACGCGGCGGCGGTGGAGGCGGCGAAGGCGCGCGGGATCACCGTGCATGTCTTCGAGGAAGGCTATCTGCGGCCCTATTGGGTGACCTATGAGCGGGGCGGGTCTAACGGGCATTCGCGCCTCATGCAGACGCCCGTGCCGCAGATGCAGGAAGCCCTGAAAAACCTCGACCTCGATCTTCCCGACGCGCCCGCCCGGTGGGGCGACATGCGCCAGCACATCTTTTACGGCGCGCTCTATCACTGGTTCGTGATGTTCCTGAATGTCCGCTACCGCAACTTCCGCCCGCACAGGAATATCACCGTGGCGCGGGAACTCAGGCTCTACCTGCGCCGCATCGCACTGATGCCCGCCTATGCGCTGAACCGCATGTACGCGACCTGGAAGATCAAGACAGGTGGCTTTCCCTATCATATTGCCCTGCTGCAACTGGAACATGACGCGAGTTTCCAGAACCATGGCCCATTCGCCAGCATGACAGAGTTTCTGGAGATGCTGATCGAGGGCTTCGCCAAGGGCGCACCGCAGCATCATCACCTTGTCCTGAAGGCCCATCCGCTGGAGGATGGCCGCGCGCCCATTCGGCGCACCATTGCACGGGTGGCTCGGCAGCACGGCATTTCTGGCCGGGTCCATTACGTCCGGGGCGGCAAGCTGGCGGGGTTGCTTAACGATGCGCGCAGCGCCGTCACGGTAAATTCCACCGCCGCGCAACAGGCGCTGTGGCGGGGCCTGCCGCTGAAAGCTTTCGGAACGGCGGTCTATCTGAAACCGGAGTTCGTTTCTACGCAGCCCCTGGATGAGTTCTTTCAGCGTCCGACGCGGCCCGACAGCAAGGCTTATCGCGATTACCGGCACTACCTGCTGGAGACCTCTCAGATCACCGGCAGCTTCTATTCGGCCCGTGGACGGCGGCAGTTGCTGCGTCAGGTGGTCGATATGATGCTGTCGCCAGAGGACCCCTATGACTCGTTGGAGGCGGGCCGTCCTGCACCTCGGCAACACCTGCGCGTCGTTAACTAATGAAAACTGGCCATGGCGGCAGAAATTCGCTAATGTGGCAAAAAATATAAACGAGGCAGTACAGGCAATAAGGAGCCAATCCGTGAAATTTATGGCTTCCCGAGGGGCGCGGTTTGTCGCCCTCTTGGTGGTTGTGTCGCTGGTGGCCACATGTGGCCTTCCGCGATCCGGCCCCAACAGACGCGAGCTGTTCGCAGGATCCGTGCAGCGAGAGGGCGATGCCTTCGTCGTTTCCGTCAATGACCGCGTGCTGCGCGCAACGGCCCTGGTCGAGGCGCTTGGCTTCTCATCGGACTTCGTGAATGCGGGCCAGCTTGGCTCTGACACGATCCGTCCGGGCGACACGCTGTCCCTGTCGATCTGGGAAAACGTGACCGATCCGCTTTTGGGTCCGCAGGGCACGCCCTCGACGGTGCTCGATGAAATCCAGGTCGATGGCGCAGGCTTCATCTTCATCCCCTATGCGGGCCGCGTGCGGGCAGCGGGAAACACGCCTGACCAACTGCGCCAGATCCTGACCCGCAGCCTGGATGAACAGACCCCCGATCCGCAGATCATCGTGCGCCGCGTGGCAGGCAATGGCGCGACCGTATCCGTCGCGGGTGTCGTCGGCGGGCAGGGCATCTACCCGATCGACCGGCCGACCCGCACCCTGTCGGCCATGCTGGCCGCGGCTGGCGGCGTCACGGTCGAACCCGAGATCGCCCGCGTGACCGTCGTGCGCGGCGACCATACCGGCACGATCTGGTTCAACGACCTTTACGCGAACCCGGAGTTGGACATCGCCCTGCGCGCAGGTGACCGGATCCTTGTCGAAGAGGACACGCGATCCTTCACGGCGCTTGGCGCGACCAATGCCCAGACCCGCGTGCCCTTCGACACCCAGACGATCTCGGCCATCGAGGCGATTGCCACCGTGGGCGGCCTGAACCCCAACCTGGCGGATCCCACCGGCGTCTTCATCCTGCGCAACGAACCCGAGGCGATTGCCCGGAGCGTTCTGGGTCGCAACGACATCAGCGGCACGCAGCGGATGATCTACGTGCTCGACCTGACCGAACCCAATGGCATGTTCCAGGCGCGGGATTTCGTGATCCGCGATCAGGACACGCTCTATGTGACGGTCGCACCCTTCGCCCAGTGGAACCAGGTGATCGGCGCGCTGACCGGCACGCTCGCCACCGCCGGTTCGATCAGCAGCCTGGCCGAATAAGGCCCCGCATGACGGGCTACGCCCAAGATACGCCCGCCGGAGCCGCAAAGCCCCGGCGGGCGTTTTATGTCACCGGCGGGTTCCTGACCAATCGCCGGGTGCGCCGCATTCTGGAACTTGCAGGCCATGACCTGACGCTTGGCAAGTCGGGGGCGGATGATGACGTGTTGGTCTGGGGCCACAGCCCCTATGCGGCGCGCGGCGAGAAAGCCGCCGAAGCGACCGGCGCGCATGTGGTGCGGGTCGAGGACGCCTTCCTGCGGTCACTTCATCCCGGCCGATCCGGGGAGCCGCCGCTTGGCCTGACCATCGACCGGCGCGGCGCGTGGTTCGACAGCCACCAACCCTCCGATCTGGAGCATCTTCTGGCCACCCATCCGCTGGATGACACGGCGCTGCTCAACCGGGCGCGGGATGCCATTGCCCGGATGCGGGAAAACCATCTGACCAAATACGCCGCCGTCGATCCCACACTCGCCGCACCGCCACCCGGCTATGTGCTGGTCATCGACCAGACGAAAGGCGATGCCTCGATCCGGCTTGGCGGTGCGTCAGAGCGGACCTTCCGCGAAATGCTGGTGCTGGCGCAGGAAGAGAACCCCGGCGCGCGCATCGTCATCAAGACCCACCCCGAAACCACGGGCGGCCATCGCACCGGCCATTACGGCGACAATGACACGAACGACCGGATCAGCCTGTGCACCGATCCGCTGTCCCCCTGGGTGCTTATGGAGGGCGCGACAGCTGTTTACACCGTATCCTCTCAACTGGGGTTCGAGGCGATTCTGGCCGGTCACAAACCGCAGGTCTTCGGCCAGCCCTTCTATGCCGGCTGGGGCCTGACGGTGGATCGCAAGCCCATCGACCGCCGCAAACGCCGCCTCACCCGCGCGCAACTGGTGGCGGGGGCGCTGATCCTCTACCCGCGCTGGTACGATCCCTATCGCGACCGGCTCTGCGGGCTGGAGGACGTGCTGGCCACGCTGGAGGCCGAGGCCCGCGCCTGGCGGCAGGACCGGCGCGGCCATGTCGCCTGCGGGATGCGCGCCTGGAAACGGGGACCGCTGCAAAAGATGTTCGCCGCGTCCGGCCCCGCCCTGCGCTTTGCCGAGACGCCGGGTGGGGCCGTGCAGCACGGCCGCCCGGTGATGGTCTGGGCCGGAAAGGAAACGGACGCGCTGCGCGAAGCCTGCGACCGGGCCGCCCTGCCGCTGATCCGGGTCGAGGATGGGTTCCTCAGATCCCGCGGTCTGGGGGCGGAACTAATCCCGCCGCTCAGCCTCGTGACCGACGATCTGGGCATCTACTACGACCCCACCCGCGCCAGCCGGCTGGAGCAGCTGATCACCGAGGCGGCCAGCCTGCCCCCCGAACGGCTGCAAAGGGCCGAAAGGCTGGTGGCGGCGCTGGTGGCCACGGGGGTTGGAAAATACAACCTTGGCGGCGCAACGGCGCTGCCCGACAGCGGCGGGCGCGAGATCGTTCTGGTGCCGGGACAGGTGGAAGACGACGCCTCGATCCGGCTCGGGGCCGGTGAGGTGCGGACCAACCTCGCGCTCCTGCACGCGGCGCGGGCGCGCTACCCCGACGCCTTCCTGGTCTACAAGCCGCATCCGGACGTGGAAGCCGGGCTGCGCAGCGGGCGGATCGACGCGCAAACCCTGGCCGGTATCGCAGACCACGTGGCCGACCGCGCCGATCCCATGGCGCTGATCGCCGGGGCCGACAGGGTGATGACGATGACGTCCCTGATGGGGTTCGAGGCGCTGTTGCGGGGGGTTCCTGTCAGCGTGACGGGCGCGCCTTTCTATGCCGGGTGGGGGTTGACCGAGGATCTCGGCCCGGTGCCCGCGCGGCGTCGCGCAAGGCCCCAACTCGCGGCATTGGCCCATGCCGTGCTGATCGCCTACCCGCGCTACCATGACCCGGTGACCGGACGACCCTGCCCGGTGGAGGTGGTGGTAGAGCGGCTCGCTTCCGGCCATGTCCCAACCCCCGCGATCCGGCTCAGGGCGCTGGCAAAGCTTCAGGGCTGGTTCGCCGGCCACGCGTGGCTCTGGCGGCGCTGAAATTCTGGGCGCACGAGTTTTCTTAGAAGAAAATTCCGCCGGTGGGTATTTTTATCAAGATGAAAGAGGGCGGGTCCACTCGTGGAGGATGTCGGCACCAATCCTGCTGGTTTTCCGCAACTGAAAGCGCGGGGCTTCGGCCAGGTCCGCCAGCCCCATTGCACCGATCCCCGGCTGCCCCTCGGCGCCGATCACCATTCCGGCGGTAAAGCCGACGAGGTCGTCCACGAGGTCGGCGGACAGCAGCGACGCGGCCAGCGCACCCCCGCCTTCGCAAAAGACCGAAGTGAGTCCCTCGCGGCCAAGCGCTTCCAGCGCTGCTTTCGGGTCGATCTGCCCGCCCGGACCCGTTGCGACCGTCAATACCCGCGCCCCGAGGCCATCCCAGGCGGCGCGAAGATCGGGATCAGCGCTGTCGCCGCAGATCACCCAGACCGGCACCTCGCGCGCGCTGCGGGCCAGCATCCCGTCCAGGGGCAGGTCGAGACGGCGCGAGATCACCACGCGCACTGGCTGACGCACCGCCCCTATGCCGCGCACCGTCAGCGACGGGTCATCGGCGCGCGCGGTGCCCGCCCCCACCATCACTGCGTCATGGCGCATCCGCATGGCGTGCACCGCCCGGCGCGCGTCAGGCCCGGTGATCCACTGGCTTTCGCCCGTGGCCGTGGCAATGCGCCCGTCGAAGGAGCTGGCCAGCTTCAGGGTCAGGCGCGGGCGGCCCTTCAGAACGCGGCACAGAAACCCGCGATGTGCGCGGCGGGCCTCATTCTCCAGCACCGGGCCGGTCACCGCGACCCCCGCGTCCCGCAGCCGGTCGATGCCCGACCCGTCCGTTCGCGGATCGGGATCGCGCAGGCCCACCACCACGCGGGCGACCGAGGCACGGATCAGCGCATCGGCACAAGGCGGGGTCTGGCCCCAGTGCGCGCAGGGTTCCAGCGTGACATAGGCGGTTGCCCCCACGGCCTCATCCCCGGCCTGATCCAGCGCCTGCGGTTCCGCATGCGGACGCCCGCCCGGCGCGGTCCAGCCACGGCCCACCACACGACCATGCTTGACGATGACGCAGCCCACGGCCGGATTGGGCCAGACCTGACCCGCCCCGCGCGCCCCAAGGCTCAGCGCATGGCGCATCCAGCGGGCATCGTCCTGGGTCATGGCTCAGCCTTCGGGGCTCGGGGGCCTCAGCTCGGCCACGAAATCCTCGAAATCGTCAGCGGCTTGGAAATTCTTGTAGACGCTGGCAAAGCGCACATAGGCCACGGTGTCGATCCGTGCGAGCGCCTCCATCACGATCTCGCCGATCTGCTTCGAGGGGATGTCGGTCTCGCCCATGCTTTCCAGCCGCCGCACGATGCCGGAAATCATCTGGTCGATGCGTTCAGGGTCCACCGGGCGTTTCTGCATCGAGATGCGGATCGAGCGTTCCAGCTTGTCGCGGTCGAAATCCTCGCGCTTGCCATTGGTCTTGATCACCACGAGGTCGCGCAGCTGAACGCGCTCATAGGTGGTGAAGCGCCCGCCACAGGCCGGACAGAAGCGCCGCCGCCGGATGGCCACGTGATCCTCCGCCGGGCGTGAATCCTTCACTTGGGTATCGACATTTCCGCAAAACGGGCACCGCATGGGCCTGATCCCCTCTTCCACTCTGCTCTGCCACTGGGGTCTGATGCCCCAGTTATCCACAGGCACTATAGGTCAGCCGCGAGACCTTGGGTAGAGGGGAATTGTAACCCCCAAGATAAGGGATCAGCCGGGCAGCAGCTTGGCCACCACCTGCCGCCGGTGCGGGCGGGTCCGGTGTTCGACCACATAGACCCCCTGCCAGGTGCCAAGCTGCATCCGGCTTTCGCTGACCGGGATACTCAGCGACACGGGCATCATCGCCGCCTTGATATGGGCGGGCATGTCATCGGGGCCTTCATAGGTGTGGGTCAGGTAAGCCATCGACGGGTCGGTCGTGGGCGGCACCAGCCGGTGAAAGAACGCGGTCAGGTCGGTCTGCACCTCGGGATCGGCATTTTCCTGCACCAGCAGGGACGCCGATGTGTGCTGGATGAACAGCGTCAGCAGCCCGTCAGACACGGACAACCCCGCCAGCCATCGGTCCAGCGGGGCTGTGAATTCGTACAGGCCGGGGCCTTGGGTGGGGATCTCGAACCGGGTCAGCATGGGGGCAGACTGGTCCAAACCGGACCCGGCGTCGAGATGCGATGTCAGTCGAAACTGGAGTGGTTGCCGATCACGTCGGAGGACAGTGTGGCGTTCAGCCCGTTGGTCGGCTCCTGTGCCCCTGCACTGAGCAGACCGATCACGGACAGGGCAAGGCCGCAGACGAAAGCGGTCATGATGGTCCAGTCGACGGTCACGGCACCGGACTCGGCGGTAAGAAATTCGGCAAACATCTTGCGTTTCCTCTCGGAAGCGCCCCCAGATTGCCTGAATGCCGTCACATTGTGCCCGCATTCAGGCGCAAATGTGGCGAAATCATGGAATTGCACCCGTCCGCGCCCGCTGGACTTCCCCCCGTGCCCGCAGGATACTCCGCCCCATGAGTCTGCCCCCCGGTTTCCTGGATGAACTTCGCACCCGAATCTCCCTGACGCAGGTCGTGGGGCGCAAGGTCACGTGGGATCAGCGCAAGTCGAACCAGGGCAAGGGCGACATGTGGGCGCCGTGCCCGTTCCACCAGGAAAAGACCGCCAGCTTCCACGTCGATGACCGCAAGGGGTTCTATTACTGCTTCGGCTGCCACGAGAAGGGCGATGCGCTGAGCTTCGTGCAAGCCACCGAAAATGTCGGCTTCATGGAGGCGGTGGAGATCCTCGCCCGCGAAGCCGGGATGACCATGCCCGCCCGCGACCCTCGCGCGCAGGAAAAGGCCGACCGCCGCACGCAGCTGGCCGAGGTGACCGAGGCCGCCGTGGCGTGGTACCGGCTGCAATTGCGGGCGTCAGCGGGGGCGCAAGCGCGGGCCTATATTGACCGGCGGGGGCTGGATCAGACGGCTGAGGACCGGTTCGAACTGGGCTATGCGCCGGGATCGCGGCAGGGGGCGTTTCAGGCCCTGAAGGAAAAGGGCCACGACCCCGATCTGATCATCGCCGCCGGGATCGCCACGAAACCCGATGATGGCGGCGCGCCTTATGATGCCTTCCGCGACCGCATCATGTTCCCCATCCGCGACCCGCGCGGGCGGTGTATCGGCTTTGGCGGCAGGGCGATGGACCCGAACGCACGGGCGAAATACCTGAACTCCCGCGAAACGGAGCTCTTCGACAAGGGCCGCGCGCTCTACAACCACGGCCCGGCGAGAGAGGCGGCGGGCAAAGGCCAGCCCTTGATCGTGGCCGAAGGTTACATGGACGTGATCGCGCTTGACCGGGCGGGGTTCGGGGCCGCCGTCGCGCCCCTTGGCACCGCGATCACGGAACCCCAGCTGGCCCTGTTATGGCGTATCTCTGATGAACCCATTGTGGCGCTCGATGGCGACCGGGCCGGGTTGCAAGCCGCAATGCGCCTGATCGACCTTGCCCTCCCGCTGCTGGAGGCGGGCAAATCCCTGCGTTTCGTGCTGCTGCCGCAGGGCAAGGACCCCGACGACCTGATCAAGGAAAAGGGCGCAGGCGCCATGCAGGAGCTGCTGGATCGTGCCGAGCCAATGGTCAAACTGCTGTGGCAGCGTGAAACGGAAGGCAAGGTCTTCGACAGCCCCGAACGCCGCGCCGCGCTGGACAAATCGCTGCGCCAGGCCATCGGCCAGATCAAGGACCCGTCCCTGCGCCACCATTACGGGCAGGTGTTGAAGGACATGCGGTTCGAGCTGTTCCGCGCACCCCGACCGGCCCGTGGGACATGGCAGCCGGGCCGGTTCCCGAACAAGGGCGTTGCCACACCGATGGCCGAGACCCGACTGACGCCACTGGCCGCCGGGGCGATGAGTGATCTCGACATGCGCGCGGCGCTGATCCTTGCCACGCTCTGCCTGACGCCGTCCCTGATCGACGAGTTCGAACATGCGCTCGACCGGCTGGACCCCACGGACCCCGACCAGGCGCGGCTGACCGGGTTTCTTCTGGGCACACCGGAACGCGACCCCGACAGCCTGCGCGCGGCGCTCGACCAGGCAAATTTGTCTGCAGCCCTTGAAAAACTGCTGTCTCTGGGCCACGTGCGTATCGCACCCTGTGTGCGCGCGCCCGGCGATACGGAAAAAGCGGCCCTCTGTCTGGCCGAGGAATTTGCAAAGCTCGCGGCGCGGCGCGGCATACAGAACGAAATGGCCGAGGCGCTGGAGGACCTCGACGGGGGCGACGAATCACGGCTTGGCTGGCGTTTGAACAGCGCGCTTCACGCCCGCCAGCAGGCGGATGCGCCGAAAACCAGTAACAGCTCGGCATCGCCGGAAGATGAAAGCGCCCTGTCCAAACGCTTGCGGGACTTGATAGAAACCCGCCCTTGGGAGAAGAAAACCCGCTAGCGCGGGTGTGCGAATCAGTGATTCGCGCTTAGAACAGCATTTGACGCATGGGGCGAATCACCTCGCCCGCGAAGGGGATACCGTATGGCAAAAGATACCGACGATCGTAAATCCGACGGTGAAGAGGCCGATGTCAGCCTCGATATGAGCCAGGCCGCCGTCAAGAAGATGATCGCCGAGGCCCGGACGCGGGGCTACATCACCTACGATCAGCTGAACACGGTCCTGCCGCCCGAGCAGGTCAGTTCCGAGCAGATCGAGGACGTGATGTCGATGCTGTCCGAGATGGGCATCAACGTGATCGAAGATGACGAGGTCGAAGAAGAGACCGAGGCACAGGGCTCGACCGCCGTTGTCGAAACCTCGTCGTCGCGTGACGTGGCCGTGTCCACCGCCGAAACCGAGAAGCTTGACCGGACCGACGACCCCGTCCGCATGTATTTGCGCGAGATGGGCAGTGTCGAACTGCTGTCCCGCGAAGGCGAGATCGCCATCGCCAAGCGCATCGAGGCCGGCCGCAATACCATGATTGCCGGGCTCTGCGAAAGCCCTCTGACCTTCCAGGCGATCACCATCTGGCGCGACGAACTTCTTGACGAAGAAATCCTGTTGCGCGACGTGATCGACCTCGACGCCACCTTCGGCAGCTCGATGGAAGGCGAGGACGCGGATGAAGCCCCCGTCGCTCAGGGCCTGTCCACCGACGCCGCCTCGGAGGAGAAGAAGGAAAAGCAGCAGGAATTCGACGCCGACGGCAACCCGATTTCCTCCGATGATGACGACGAGGAAGACGAACAGGCCAACATGAGCCTCGCGGCCATGGAAGCGGCGCTGAAGCCCCGCGTTCTGGAGGCGCTGGACCGGATCGCCGCCGACTACGAACAGCTTTCGGCGATGCAGGATCTGCGGATCTCGGCCACGCTGAACGAGGATTCCAGCTTCTCCGCCAACGAGGAATCCGTCTATCAGAAACTGCGGTCCGAGATCGTCGAACTGGTGAACGAACTGCACCTGCACAACAACCGGATCGAGGCGTTGATCGACCAGCTTTACGGCATCAACCGCCGGGTGATGTCGATCGACAGCGGCATGGTGAAACTGGCCGACCAGGCCCGCATCAACCGCCGCGAATTCATCGAGAGCTACCGCGGTTACGAACTGGACCCCACTTGGGTCGACCGTATGGCCGAAAAGCCCGGCCGCGCATGGCAGGCGCTGATGGAACGCTCCCGCGACAAGGTGGAAGAACTGCGCGCCGACATGGCGCAGGTCGGCACCTATGTGGGCCTCGACATCTCCGAATTCCGCCGCATCGTCCAGCAGGTCCAGAAGGGTGAAAAAGAGGCCCGTCAGGCCAAGAAGGAAATGGTCGAGGCCAACCTGCGCCTCGTGATCTCCATCGCCAAGAAATACACCAACCGGGGCCTGCAATTCCTCGACCTCATTCAGGAAGGCAATATCGGCCTGATGAAGGCGGTCGATAAATTCGAATACCGCCGCGGCTACAAGTTTTCGACCTATGCGACCTGGTGGATCCGGCAGGCGATCACCCGCTCCATCGCCGACCAGGCCCGCACCATCCGCATCCCGGTCCATATGATCGAGACGATCAACAAGCTGGTGCGCACCGGCCGACAGATGCTGCACGAGATCGGCCGCGAGCCGACGCCGGAAGAACTGGCCGAGAAGCTGCAAATGCCGCTGGAAAAGGTCCGCAAGGTGATGAAGATCGCCAAGGAACCGATTTCGCTGGAGACGCCGATTGGCGACGAGGAAGACAGCCAGCTTGGCGATTTCATCGAGGACAAGAACGCCGTTCTGCCGCTGGATTCCGCCATTCAGGAAAACCTGAAGGAAACCACGACCCGCGTGCTCTCGTCGCTCACGCCCCGCGAGGAACGCGTCCTGCGCATGCGCTTCGGCATCGGCATGAACACCGACCACACGCTGGAGGAAGTGGGCCAGCAGTTCAGCGTCACCCGCGAACGCATCCGCCAGATTGAGGCGAAGGCGTTGAGGAAGCTGAAACATCCCTCGCGGAGCAGAAAGCTGCGCAGTTTCCTGGATCAGTGAGAGTCGAACAGCCGGAGGGTTCGCGGGGGAGCCTCAAGTGGATACAACGGGCCGTTGAGACACGGCCCGAACTGTTAGCACATCCCGACCTTGGTCCGATCAACTGGGTATCGCCGCTAAAGAACGATGCCTTCGCAGAGTATCGCGACGGCGCGTTTCTACGGCGTCTCAATCTCTCGTGGCTGGAGAATGAATTGGCCGAATTCTGGCCCCGTCGCGGCCCTCAGTGGGATGCGTTGGGGCTGGCCGGAGACAAGATCGTCCTTGTCGAGGCCAAGGCTCGTGTTCCCGAGTTCGTTTCCCCAGCCTGTCAGGCCTCGGAGTCCTCGCTGCTGAAGATCAGGACGTCGTTTGATCGCGTGAAAGACGCTCTCGGCGTCGAGTCGCAATTCGATTGGACGCAAAGGTACTATCAGTACGCAAACCGCATCGCGCATCTGTGGTGGCTGCGTCAATCTGGCGTCGATGCCCATTTGCTCTTCGTCGATTTCCTCAATGTGAAAGAGGTAGCGGGGCCCTCAGACATCGAAACTTGGCAATGTGCATACACCGCAGCGGACCTGAAGTTGGGGCTACGTGGAAATCATCCTCTCTCTGCCTTCATGCATCATATCTACCCCGACGTGACGCTGCTTGAGCAAGCATAGCTCAGGCAAGGCTTTCCAGTGCCTCCAAAGCGCCATCGCAACGCGCGCGAAGGCGATTCAAACCTCGGCTTCTGCCACTTTGTCCCCCATCAAGTAGGGTGGGCAATTCTGCACACCATCCCAAGCGGCTTCGCCTTCGCCGCGCAGGGCATTCCCCCCATAGACATCCCCTGCCCTGCCTGTTTCACTCCGCCCGACCCACCCAGGAAGCCACCCATGTCCGCCCTCAAACGCCGCCTCGACGCGATCCCCGTGATCTACCTGATCCTTGCCTGCCTCACCCTCGGCCTCGCCCCCTTCACGCCCGAACCGCATATCTGGGAAAAGCTCAGGATGCTGGCGGGCGGCACCCTGACCCGCCCCATCGACATCTTCGACCTTGCCCTGCACGGCCTGCCCTGGCTGCTGCTGGTCCTCAGGCTGATCCCAACGCAGCCGGCACGCGGCTGAACCCGCCCCATGGACATCGCCGCCTGCCTTTGCTTCACTCCGCCCCGAACAGGTCAGGAGCATGCGCATGTCCCTTTTCAAGAAACTCTTCGGCGGGTCCGAAACCCCCAAGGGCCCCGAGCCCACCCTCTATAACGGCTACACCATCTTCCCCGAGCCGATGAAGGAACCCGACGGTTACCGCATCGCCGCCCGGATCGAGAAGGAGATCGGCGGAGAGATGAAGTCCCACCACCTGATCCGCGCCGACATGCTGCACGGGGCCGATCAGGCCGCAGAAGCCTCGATCGAGAAAGCCAAGTCCATGATCGACCAGATGGGCGACAAGATTTTCTGATCGGACGAGGGACCCGCAATGCAGCTGCCCGCGCCCCTCTCTGACCTGATCGGTCCCGCCCCCGTGGTGGTGTTCGACGGGGAATGCGTGCTCTGTGCCCACAGTTTCCGGTTTCTGCTGAAACATGACCGTGAGAGGCGCCTGCGCTTCGTCACCGCGCAATCGCCGCTTGGGCAGCAGATTTACGCCGCGCTTGGCCTGTCCACCGAAAACTATGAGACCACGCTGGTTCTCGTCGCGGGCGAATGCCATGCCAAGACCCGCGCGGTTGCAGCCGCCCTGCGGGTGATCGGCGGGGGGTGGCGGTGGCTGTCCTGCATCGGCTGGCTGCCCGGCTGGCTGGCCGACCCGGCCTATTCCCTGATCGCACGCAACCGCTATCGCTGGTTCGGACGCCATGACACCTGCATGATCCCCGACGCCGATTTGCGGGCCCGCTTCCTGCCCGGCGGATGGGGCTGATGGACCCGGTTGCGCGGGTGTCCCGCGTTACCGGATTGACCCTGCCCCCCGCCGTGGCTGCCCTGCATGACGTGCGGGGCGAGGCCAGTTTTTCGGGTCGGTGTGGGGTTACGCGGGGTGCGTCCCCTGTCGCTCGTCTGGCGCTATGGCTTGGGGGGTTTCCGCAGGCCGCCCCCGATCTGCCGGTCACCTTGCTGATCCAGCCGGGCCCGGATGGCGACTGCATCTGGCGGCGCGACTTCGGCGGCCATGTCACGCAATCCCGCTTGAGCGTCTCAGGCGATGGCCGCGCGGTCATCGAACGCTTTGGCCCGGTGCGCCTGCGCATGTCCTTGTGGATGCAGGACGGGCGGCTGCACTACGGCATCGACCGGATGCATGTTCTGGGCCTGCCCATGCCCCGCTGGCTGACCCCGCGCAGCGAGACGAGCGAAGGTCAGACAGAGGCGGGCGATTTCGGCTTTGACGTATCGGCGTCGCTGCCCCTGGTCGGGCTGCTCATCCGCTATCGCGGGCAGCTGCGACCGGACTGAAACCGGCTTTTTGTCTGCACGAGGGGTGTACGGGGGGTGTACAGGGGGTGTACGCATGGCACCCCCCCTGTTTTCGGGGGTCAGGCCAGCGCGGCGCGGGCAGCGACGGCCTTCATGGCGATCTCGACTTCATGCACCGCCGTGCGCGCCATGGAGCGGAAGATCATGATCTCGAACGCATCCGCCGCGACCTTCAGAAAGACCGCGTTCATGTGGCCCAACTGGCTGCGCGCGGCATGGCCTTTCTTGAACACGCCGGGGTTCAGATCAAGCGGCGTCAGGCGTGCGAGCACATCCTCAACCCCTTGACCTTGCAGCTTAAAAGTAACCCAGGCATCGCTTTGATCGGTCAGGGCTGCGTGTTGCGCCAGCGATGGATCGACCACAGGGCCGATCACCATCGCCTGCCCTGCCCCGGTCCAGACCACCCGCGCACCCTCGCGGCCCGTAGACCGGTTGGGGGCTGGCATCCCGGCCCCGATCAGCGCCGTCAGCGCCTCGGATGCCGCGCTTTCCTGACCGGCATAGGGCGCCACCGATGTTACCTGCTCCGGCACGATCTCCGTCAGGCTCAACCCGTTGATTTCCAATGGAACAATCCCGTCCACAGGCGATTTCGAAACAAGCTTAACCACGCAGTTTCTCCCCTTCCGGATCGAGGAAGACGGGGCTGCACACCTCAACCGTCGTTTCCACCTTGCGCACATGATCGACCATCTTCACCACCTCACCCATCCGGTTCGGCCCGTCCTTCAGGAAGCCAAGCCCGATGAAATGGCCAAGCGACGGTGAAAACCCGACAGAGGTCGTGTAACCCTCCACATTCACCCGCGTCGCATCGGCCCCGGCAGAGAACAATCGCGCGCCGGCAGTCAGTTGCTTCACCGCGCCCACGGGCTTCAGCCCCACAAGCTGCGGGCGGTCGGTTTCCTTCAGCCCTTCGCGCAGAGTCGCGGGTTTGCCAACGCACATCTTCTTGGCCGACACCATCCGGTCCATACCGATATCGAAGGGTACTACGCGCCCGTCGATCTCGGAATGGGTGATGAAGCCCTTCTCGATCCGCATGACATTGAGCGCTTCCATCCCGTAGGCCCCGCCGCCAAGCGTCTCGGCCTGCGTCACCAACTGCCGGTAGAGAGCCTCGCCATAGCGCGACGGAACCGCGATTTCATAGGCGTGTTCACCCGAGAAGGAGATGCGGAAGAGCCGCCCCTTCACGCCCATCACGCTGACCTCGCCGCAGCCCATATAGGGGAAGCTGTCATTGTCGATCGGCGCATCGAGCAAGCCGTTCAGCAGATCGCGCGATTTGGGGCCAACAACGCTGAACTGCGCCCATTGTTCGGTGACCGAGATGAAGCGGACATTCAGGTCGGGCCGGTGGCATTGTTGAACGAAATCAAGGTGTTTCATCACCTCGCCCGCCGCCGCCGTGGTGGTGGTCATGACGTAGTGGCTGTCCCCCAAACGCGCGGTGGTGCCGTCATCCATCACATGCCCGTCTTCGCGCAGCATGAGGCCATAGCGCACGCGGCCCACCTTCAGGGTGGAGAACATGTTGGTGTAGACGAAGTCCAGAAACGCGCCCGCATCGGGGCCCTGGATGTCGATCTTGCCAAGGGTGGAGACGTCGGCCACGCCCACGGCATTGCGGGTCATCGTGACTTCGCGGTCGCAGGATTGCCGCCAAGTGGTTTCGCCCGGACGCGGGAAATAGCTGGGTCTATACCACAGCCCTGCCGTGATCATCGGCGCACCGCGTTCGATGCTGGCGTCATGGCTGGTAGTGAAGCGTTCGGGCGCGAAACCCTTGCCCTGCGCCCCGGCCCCAAGCGCCGAGATCGACACAGGCACGAAGGGCGGGCGGTAGGTGGTCGTCCCGGTTTCCGGGATCGCCCGGCCCGTCGCGTCCGCCAGAATGGCCAGCGCCCCGATATTGGAGTTCTTGCCCTGATCCGGCGCCATGCCCTGCGTGGTATAGCGCTTCATGTGCTCGACAGAGGTAAACGCCTCCTGCGCCGCCAGCTTGATGTCCTTGGAGGTCACGTCATTGGCGAAGTCGAGCCAGGCCCGGCCTTTGCCGCTGACCAGCCAGAGCGGCTTGGACCCACCCGCCGCGTCGCTCGCCTGCGGAATGTCGACCTCGGGCAGCTTGCCGCCGAGCGCAGACAGCGCCCGTTTCGCGGCCTCCACGCCCTCGGCCAGACAGCCCGCCGTTGAATAGGTACCCTTGCAGGCCCCTGCCGGGATCAGGCCCGGAACGGCGTCATCGGCAGGCACGAAGCCCGCGATGTCCTCGTTCCAGACCGGACGGCTGTTCATGTGGCAGGTCATGTGCAGCGTCGGGTTCCAGCCGCCCGACATGGCAAGGCAGTCGGTGGCGATCTTCTTTTCGGACCCATTGTGGCGGATGGTGATTTCCGACAGCGCCTTGCGGCCCTTGGTGGTGATCACTTCGGCCCCGGCAAAAAGCGGATAGTCGCCCTGCGCCTTGGCGTCCGAGCGGGCATCGACCACACCTGCGATCTCCACCCCGTTGGCCATCAGGTCGAGCGCGGTGCGGTGCGCGTCGTCATTGGTGGCAAACACCGTCACCTTGCGCCCTGCCGCCACGCCGTAGCGGTGCAGGTAGCTGCGCACGGCGCTGGCCATCATGATGCCGGGGCGGTCGTTCATCGGGAAGGCAAGCGGCCGTTCCAACGCGCCCGCTGCCAGAACCGCCTGACGCGCATTGATCCGCCAGAAGCATTCCTTGGGCAGCTCTGCAGGGCCATTTACATGCAGACCCACCCGTTCCAGCGCGCCATAGGTGCCCTGATCATAGGCCCCCGTCACCGTGGTCCGGGGCATGAGCCGAACTCGGCCCGTGTCGCGCAGTGCGTCGAGCATCGTGGCCACCCAGTCCGCCCCCGGCTGGCCGTCAATCTCCTCGTCCTCGGACAGAAGCCGCCCGCCGAACTCCGCACTCTCTTCGCAAAGGATCACGTCCGCCCCGCCAAGCGCCGCCGTCAGCGCCGCCATCAGGCCGGAAGGGCCGGAGCCGATCACGAGTATATCACAATGGGCGAAGGCCTTCTCGTAGTGGTCGGGGTTGTGCTTGCCCGAGAGCGAGCCAAGCCCCGCCGCCCTACGAATCACAGGCTCATAGAGCTTTTCCCAGAAGGCACGCGGCCACATGAAGGTTTTGTAGTAGAAGCCTGCGCTCAGGAAACTCGGGAAGAGGTCATTCACCGACAACAGATCATAGGCGAGCGGCCCCATGCGGTTCTGGCTGTGGGCATCGAGCCCGTCATAGATTTCCTGCACCGTAGCGCGCACGTTCGGCACTTGCGCTGCGCCGCGCCCGATTTCCACCATGGCATTGGGTTCTTCCGAACCTGCCGTCAGCACCCCGCGCGGGCGGTGGTATTTGAAGGACCGGCCCATCAGTTTGACACCGGACGCCATCAGCGCCGAGGCCAGCGTATCGCCCTTGAACCCGGTATATCCCTGCCCGTCGAAGCTGAATTTCACCGGGGTCGACACATCAACCCGGCCTTTGCCCTCGATCCTCATCATGCGGTCCCCCGCTTCACATCCGCGGCAAGCTCCACGCGCAGGATGTCGTGGGTGACGGTGTCGCGTTCCACGCGCAGCCAACTGGTGCAACCCGCGCCGTGATACCACATTTCGCGCGTGATCCCGGCCGGGTTGTCGCGCAGATGCAGGTAGTTGTCCCAGGCGGGGCTCCAGCCCTCGTCGTCTGGCCGGTTCATATAGGTCTCGTGTCCCATGGGTGTGAATTCCCGGCTGTCCCGGTCCCCACAGAGAGGGCATTTGATACGCATCTTCTGTCTCCCTCAGTGCAGGTTGTGCTGGCTGCCCTTGGCTTCTTCATCCATCACCCGACCGGCGTTGAACCGGTCCAGACGGTGACGCGCGGCGGCCTCGTGCGGGCGGTCGGTGGCGATCAGGTGGGCATAGCAATGGCCCGAGGCCGGGGTTGCCTTGAAGCCGCCATAGCACCAGCCCGCATTGACGTAGAGCCCGTCGATATGGGTCTTGTCGATGATGGGTGAGCCGTCCGAGGACATGTCCATGATCCCGCCCCAAGAACGCAGCATCTTGGCCTTGCCGATCATCGGCATCAGGGTCATGCCCGCCTCCATCACATGCTCCATCATCGGCAGGTTCCCGCGAGAGGCGTAGGAGGCGTAGAAGTCGATATCGCCGCCGAAGACCAACCCGCCCTTGTCGGACTGGCTGATGTAGAAATGGCCCATGCCGTAGGTGATCACGTTGTCGATCACGGGCTTCAGCCCCTCGGTCACGAAGGCCTGCAGCACGGTGCTTTCTATCGGCAGCCGCATCCCCGCCATCGCCGCAACCTGGCCGGACCGGCCCGCCGCGCACATGGCGACCTTCTTGGCGCGGATCGCGCCGCGGCTGGTCTGGACGCCCGTGACCTTGCCGTTTTCAACGTCGATGCCGGTCACTTCGCATCTCTGGATCAAGTCGACGCCACGCTGGTCCGCGCCGCGCGCATAGCCCCAGGCTACCGCATCGTGCCGGGCAGTGCCGCCACGTGGGTGATAGAGGCCGCCGAAAATGGGAAAGCGGGTCTGGTCGTAGTCGAGGAAGGGCATCAGCTTGCGGCAGCCGTCGCGGTCCAGAAGGATCGCGTCGTCGCCTTGGGCCATCATCATGTTGCCGCGCCGGGCGTAGGCATCGCGCTGGCCGTCGGAATGGAACAAGTTCACGATCCCGCGCTGGCTGTGCATGACGTTGTAGTTCAGATCCTGCTCCAGCCCCTCCCACAGCTTCAGCGAATGGGAATAGAACTGCGAGTTGCCTTCCAGCCCGTAATTGGCGCGCACGATAGTGGTGTTGCGGCCTACGTTGCCGCCGCCGAGATAGCCCTTCTCCAGCACGGCGATATTGGTCAGCCCGTGTTCCTTGGCGAGGTAATAGGCCGTGGCGAGCCCATGCCCCCCGCCGCCGATGATCACCACATCGTATTCCGCCTTGGGCGCCGGATCGCGCCAGGCCGGTTTCCAGCCCCGGTTGCCCGACAGACCCTGCTTGATGACCTGCCAACCCGAATAGCGCATGACCTCTCCTTGCCCGGTCGGTGGTATAGACGGGGAGAGTGTAGTCAGACGGATTGCGAAAGGAAACTCAAGCTCACGACACCGGAAGGTCAGTTATCGACGCCAAAACGGATCAGGACGGATCGACATCCCAATCCGGGTCATGCGCTGGATCCGCACCGCCTTCTTCATTGACGTAGTAGAAGCCGTCCAGACCCGTTGGATAGCCACTGTTGGTGTAGACGTATGAGTTTTCCAGATCGGCCAAAAAGGCCACCTGGCCGGCAAAACGGGGGCGGGTGACCGTGAAATTCACGAATTCCTGATCGGCGAGGCCAGCGCTGAAAGCTGGGCGATGCGGCAGGAAGGTTTCGATCAGCAGCATCCGGTCGCCATAGGCCATGATCGGAATGCGGTCGATGAAATCGGGGAAGTCGCTGGCGCGAATATAGGTCATCCCGTCGGTGCCGTGCGACCAGTCGATCCGGTAGCCGCCCTGCTGTCGGGTGATCTGCGATACACGCAGGGCCGATCCGGCGGTGTTCCGGGTCAGGAACTGGAACACATCCGCAAGCCCCTCGATATCCGAGCTGGAAATCTCGTTTGTGCGGCGTGACAGGACGTCGGCCACCGCATAGGTCGCCTTGATCGAGGTGTTGTAGACCCGGAATGCGTCGAAGAAGACAAAGCTAGCCACGAAAACCCAAGCCAGAATCGGGATGACGATCACCGCTTCCAGCGCGACCGAGGCGCCTTCGTCCTTCCAGAATGTCCTGATCATCCGTTTCATGGCTGTCTCACTCCGGCTCGTTCACGAAGACGGTGGCGGCGGTGATGTGGATGGCGCCGGTGTCGTCGCGCGTCAGGTCCAGCCCAAGCCCGGAAATCGGCAGGATCCGGTCCACAAGGGCGCAGGTGCGGATCAGCATCAACTGGTTGTCCGCGCCGGGATGGAACTGGTTGGCCGGAGTCACGGTGCCGGAGCGGTCGACGCAGAGCGTGTGATAATCCGGAAGGTTGTAGGTATCCTGATCAATCACCCGCAGGTCCAGCAACAGCGATTCCTGGCAGTTGATGAGGATCGGCGTGTTGTCGCAGATATTGTCCCGGATCGCGTCATGGGTGACCGTCACATCGGAGGTCAGGCGCAGATAGCGCACGGCGCTGTCCAGCGACCGTTCCATCATCACTTGCCGGGTCAGCAGCATGGCGGTCTCGAAGGCCGCCACGAAGATCATCACGATCAACGGGAAGACGATCACGAATTCCACCGTCGCGTTGGCCTCTTCTTTGCGGAAGAACCGGGATATCTTGGTCAGGCCCCACATGTCATGCCCTACTGGATCAGCTTGAGCTGGTTGATCGACGCCGCGATGGAGGCGAAGGCCTCGGAGATCTCGATCCCTTCGGCGTCGTAGTAATGGGCAGGCGTCGTGGCACAGTGCTGCATCACGCTTTCGCCACGGGCGGGCGCTTCGAACGCAATGGTGAACACGATGATCCCGGCGTCATTTGCCGCGTCGCAGATATTGCGCAGGTTGGCATCGGCCTCGCTCGCACCCGCGTAGGTTTCGATCGAGTAATAGCGCAGCTGGCGATAGTAGTCCCAGTCACCGGCGTAGTAGTAGTATTCGCCGGCCAGCATCCGAGCGGAATAGGTGGCCCAGAGTTCAGCCCACGGAATGGCCTCTGCATCGCTGCCGCCATAGGGCTGCGAATTGTAGCTGTCATTGTGGTGCCAGTAGTACAGGTCGTAGCGCGGCAGATAAGCCGAGGTGCGGCCGGTGTCAGGGTCGCGGAACACGGTCGAGGGCCCGCGCTTGAATTCCTGAACCACGTCGACCTGGCTTGTATTCTCGCCATCCGTCATAAGGATGATGATCTTCAGAACCTCGTCTTCCTCGTAGGAATGGGGGCGGCCTGCGAAATCCTCGTCCACTTCTCCCGCGGCAATCAGTTCCGTCACAGCGGGCTGTGCTGCCGGATCCAGCAGACCCACGGCCCATCTCATGCCAAGGTCGATCGCGGTGTTGCCATTGGCGGAAAGGCTGTTGACCAGCGCGTGCAGCTCATCCGCGTCATTCGACCAGGGCAGAATGGCGGCGTAGTCACTGGTGGTGCAATGCGGCGTGCGGAAGGTGCGATATCTGCTGCGGTACCGATAGTCGAAATGCGCGATCCGTTCGATGGCCTCATCGGGGTCAATCGCAGTCACGTTGTAGTCGGCCGGATCGAAGCGGGTGCAGTTCGATTCATTGTGCTCGTCAGACAGGGTGAAGACACTGGCCAGCGTCGTGCCCGCATTGACCTGGCTGTGATAGGGAATGATCGAGATCGACACCTGGTCTTCTTCCGCATTCGCGGCCAGCACGGTGTCGATGAACTCATTGGCCGCTGTACGCATGTTGGCGATCTTGTTGTTCCAGCCCATGGACCCGGAGATGTCGAGCACCATGGAAATCTCGATATCCATGATCCGTTCTTCCGCGGCCCCCCGCGCGGGGGAGGTCAGGGCATTCACCCCGAACATGTTCATGAAGTAGGACCGCAGATCCATCTCGGCATAGGCGGAGACCCGGCGGAAATTCAGCCCCTGGTCCACGTCCACTTCCAGCCGGTAGTGATCCAGACCCGAGGTCGCGAAGTAGTCGATCACGACCGCCTCCGGGTCTTCAGTCTGGTTCAGCGCGGCCGCGGCCAGAACGGCGCGGTCAAGCGTGTATTGCAACTGCGTGCGCTGTGTTTCGTAGCGCATCACGTCGATGGCAATCCCACCGGCGGCGAGCATCAGGACGAACATCATCAAGGCAAAGATCGTCACGGTTCCGCGTTCGTCGCGCAGAAATCCGGCCCGGCGCCGAATTGGCGCGTGGGGTCGCGTTTGGCGGATCGGATCTGTCGCTCGGGTCATCCCGGAAGCCTCATGCAGTATGACGAGTCGTGGATCGACGCAGTTCGACCCATGCTCTTCCTCGTTCACAAGAACGGCAGAAATGGGGCGGAAGCAGGAAGGAAACGGGGAGTTTTATGAATGACAACAATCAACTTGCGTGCATTTTTCAACGCTCGGCGATGAAACTGGCTGTTTCAACGACAGGTTGTCTTGCATGGATGGGCCAGCTGTGGTCCGCTCAAAAAATGGGCGGTTTGCAAACACAGCAGGGGCCGCACACGGAACACGCCAAGGAGGTATACGCGATGTCCCCGAAGGGAGAACCGAGTTTCCGTCAGTCAGTTGACCTGATGTTCAACCGCGCTGCATCCATGATGGATCTGCCCCCTGGGCTGGAAGAGAAGATCCGCGTCTGCAACGCCACCTACACGGTTCGCTTCGGGGTGCGTCTGCGGGGCGAGATCCGGACCTTCACCGGTTATCGCTCGGTCCATTCGGAGCATTTCGAACCGGCCAAGGGCGGCATCCGCTACGCCCCCAATGTGAACCAGGACGAGGTCGAGGCGCTGGCCGCGCTGATGACCTACAAATGCGCCCTGGTTGAAGCGCCCTTCGGCGGATCGAAAGGCGGGCTTTGCATCGACCCGCGCGAATACGAAGAACACGAGCTGGAACAGATCACCCGGCGCTTCGCCTATGAGCTGATCAAGCGCGACATGATCAACCCGGCGCAGAACGTGCCCGCCCCCGATATGGGTACCGGTGAAAAGGAAATGGCGATCATCGCCGACCAGTATGCCCGGATGAACACCACCGATATCAACGGCAAGGCCTGCGTGACCGGCAAACCCCCCCATGCGGGCGGTATCCGGGGCCGGGTCGAGGCGACGGGGCGCGGCGTGGAATACGCCTTGCAGGAGTTCTTCCGCCACCCCGAAGACGTGGCGGCTGCTGGCCTGTCCGGCACGCTGGAGGGCAAGCGGATCATCGTGCAGGGGCTCGGCAATGTGGGCTACCACGCCGCCAAGTTCCTGTCGGAGGAGGATGGCGCCAAGATCGTCGGGATCATCGAACGCGATGGCGCGCTGCTCGATCCTGACGGGTTGGATGTCGAGGCAGTCAAGAACCACATCGCCCGCACCGGCGGCGTCGACATGTTCCCGGGGCCCCGCTACATCAAGGACGGCGTCAAGGCGCTGGAGGAGGAGTGCGATATCCTGATCCCGGCGGCACTGGAGGGCGTGATCAATCTGCAGAACGCGGCGAATATCAAGGCCCCGCTGATCATCGAGGCCGCGAATGGCCCTGTAACGGCAGGCGCGGATGAAATCCTGCGCAAGAAGGGCACCGTGATCATCCCCGACCTTTATGCCAATGCGGGTGGTGTGACCGTGTCCTATTTCGAGTGGGTCAAGAACCTCAGCCATATCCGCTTTGGCCGGATGCAGCGCCGCCAGGAAGAGGCGCGCCATCAGTTGATCGTCGATGAACTGGAACGGCTCGACCGCCATCTTGGCGACGCGTGGTCCCTGACACCGGCCTTCAAGGAAAAATACTTGCGCGGTGCCGATGAACTGGAACTGGTGCGCTCGGGCCTCGATGACACGATGCGCGCGGCTTACCAGTCGATGCGCGAGGTCTGGCACAGCCGCAACGACGTGACCGACCTGCGGACTGCGGGCTTCATGGTCTCGATCGGGCGCGTGGCGGCCAGCTACCGGGCCAAGGGCCTGTAAATCGGCAGGGCGCGGGGGGCTGTCACAGCTCTCCGCGCTGTTGCGCGATGCGGACCGAGATCAGATCCGCCACCGCCTTGGACTGCGCGTTCGAGGTAACCCCGCCCACCATCACCATCCGCCCGCGCCGCCACCACAGGCCCGGCGCATAGGCATTCTGCATCCGGTCACGCAGCGACAGGCGGAAACCGGCGGCGGGCTTGAAGGCAAAGAAGCCGCGGTCGACCTTTTCAATATTGTCGATCCGGGCAATCAGCCGCCCGCCCTGCTCTCGCAGTTCCTCCCGCGTGAGTTCCAGCGTCACGCTGGAGGCCTGCCAAAGCGCCCAGGACAGCCACAGGCTGCCCGCGCCGATCCCCAGCAAGAGCAGCGTGAACCCGAAATCAGCGGGCGGATGGCTTGCCGCGACCCAGACCAGAAGCAGGCCGAGCAGACCGAGAGATCCCGTCGCAAACACCCTGCGCGGGCCTTTCGGAGTGATGCGTTCAAGGATTTCGTCGCTGTCGGTCATGCAGCTTCTCCGCTTGATTTTCCGGGTTAGAGCATGGCGCGGAAGAAATGACCAGAAGGAGAGTCATGGGAGTCAACTCACCGCGCGACCCTCTGGGCCGCGCAGGAATTTTGTTGCGTGAAAACTGTCCGGAGAGAGCGCCCCGGATCAGGGCTCGCGTCGCACCTCGTATCCGGGCTCTTCCGGTTCGTCATCGGTCATCTCTGCCGGGAAGCCCGGATAGGTGATGTCGAGACCCGTCGCCTCTTCCAGCCGCTTGATGATATTGGGCGACAGTTCCCGCTCGCCGTAACGCGCGATGCCGTCCTTGAAGATCTGGATCATCAGCGGGTTCATCTCCAAAGGCACGTTTGCCCGGTCCGCAACCTCCTGGAACAGGCCGATATCCTTCAGCACCAGATCCATGGTGAACGAAATATCGCGCGATCCGTTCAGGATGACCTGGCTTTCGGTTTCATGCACGAAGCTGGTGCCCGAGGAAATCCGGATCGCCTCATAGGCCACGCCCAGATCCATGTCGGCCGCCTTGGCCACGGTCAGTGCCTCGGCACAGCTGATCAGGTTTGCGGTGGCCAGATAGTTGGTGATCACCTTCAGGATCGAGGCCGACCCGATCGGGCCGGTATGCAGCACACGGCGGCCCATGGTGGTCAGAAGCGGCAGAATGCGTTCGAAGGTTGCGCGGTCACAGCCCGCGAAGATCGAGATATTGCCGGTATCGGCCCGGTGGCAGCCGCCCGATACCGGGCAATCCACCGCTGCACCGCCCGCTGCGATGACCATGGCCCCAAGGCGCTTCACCTCGGCCTCGTCCGTGGTGCTCATCTCCATCCAGATCTTGCCCGGCCCCATGGCCTCCAGCAGGCCGTCCGGGCCTTCCACCACCTTGGCCGAAATGCTGGGATGCGGCAGGCAGGTGATGACCGCGTCGCAGTCGCGCAACATCTGGGCGGGGCTTTCCCCCACCTTGGCACCCTTGGCCGCGAACTCGGCCACCCTGGCCTCATCCAGATCGCGAACCGTGATATCGACCCCGTTGCGCAACAGCGATCCGGCCAGCTTGTGGCCGACATTGCCAAGTCCGATAAACCCTACTTTCATTCCGAGTCTCCCTGAAGGTTTTCGCGAAAATTTCACGGGTTGCCGGGCCTGTCTTGCCCGAAACCGACCCTTGCAGGACTGCACAATGGTCGTTTGTGGACCGCCAATTGTCGATGCCCCTGCCTCGCCCTACATTCGGTGTCAATCAGGACCCGAGGAGGTTTCCATGTCCATCAGACCCGTTACCGAAACCCGACGCGCCCAACCCACGATGGAGGGCGCCGGCGTCAAGCTGCACCGCGCCTTCGGCTTTCAGGACCCAAGCGAACTGGACCCGTTCCTGTTGTTCGACGATTTCCGGGGGGAAACCCCGTCGGACTACATGCGCGGCTTTCCCTGGCACCCGCATCGCGGGATCGAGACTATCACCTATGTGCTGGCAGGCACCGTGGAACACGGGGACAGCCTGGGCAATACAGGCAAGCTTCGAGCGGGTGATGTGCAGTGGATGACCGCAGGTTCCGGCATCCTCCACCAGGAGATGCCCTTCGGGAACGCAAAGGGGCAAATGCATGGTTTTCAGCTTTGGGGAAACCTGCCCTCGTCGCTGAAGATGACCGCGCCGCGCTATCAGGACGTGCAAGGCAAGGACATCCCCGAAATCATCGACGATGACGGCACGCAGGTGAAGGTCATCGTGGGCGAATTCTGGGGCAAGCGCGGCCCCGTGGACGGCATTGCCGCCGACCCGCAATATCTGGATGTCTACGTGCCCGCAGGAGTCAGGAAGACCTTCAAAATCGACACCTATCGCCGCGCCTTCGCCTACGTCTTCGATGGATCCGCAGCCTTTGCCGATGCCTCGCAGCCAGAGGGCGTGTTGCTGGAAAAGGAGGTAATGGGGCAAGAGGTCAATATGCGTGAGCTTTCGGGCAACCGCACCCTCATCCGCTTCGGCACCGGCGACGAGGTGACGGTACAGGCAGGGCCGGAGGGCGTGCGGTTCCTGCTGATTTCGGGGGCCCCGATCGAGGAGCCGGTCGCCTGGCACGGTCCGATCGTGATGAACACACAGGCCGAGATCCAGCAAGCCATGCGCGATCTTCGAAACGGGACGTTCCTGAAGCCGCAACACTGACCATCCTGAAACGAGGAAAGGCCCCGATCTGACCGGGGCCTTTCTTGTCAGACGATGGCCATCAGCAATGCCGGTGCCGCCACCATTCCACCGATGATCAGCGCCAGAGACAGCCCCAAACCCTTGAACATGTGTGTTTCCTTTCCGGTCCTTGTAGGTTCACGCACATGGGCAAATAGGCGGGGAGTCACGGCTTTCGATGCGGCAGCCGGACGCAGGCGAACCGGTTCTGCCGACAACCCGGCGCAGGCCCTTATCCAAGGACATGCGAGCTGAGGAGGGTCTCTTCTTCGGCGCGAGGCTCAGCGAGGCGAGACCTGCCGCGATGGCCGCCGCTGGCAGACCAGCGCAATCGTTCAGACGTAGCCACGCCAGGCCAGAACGCCGATCACCAATGCGATCACAACTGCCAGACGAAAGGCCAGGTCGGCGAACAGATAGGCCCTTGCACGCGCGCGGGCGGTGGCCGGGTCAAGGCCACTCAAATAGGCCTCTATCCGCCTTGCTGCGCGTTCCGGCCCGTCGCCATCCGTGACCCGCGCCAGACGCGGATTTTGGGACCGCTCGATCGCTGCGAGAATAAGCGCGCCATCCTGCCGCAACCGGCGCGGCAGTTTCCGCCCCGACCGGCGCAGCGCGGCGGGCAGTGTGTCGGCCCGCACCCCCAGTTTCTCGCGCATCAGCGCTGTCAGGCGGTCGGACAGACGTGCAAGCTCCTGCGGATCGGCAGCCATGGGAATCCCTTTCGACGGTGCAGTCTAACGACCCATGCGCCACCGCTCAACGGCTCTGGTCGCGCCGGGCGGGATGCGCTATCTCCAGACCATGCTCGCGACCTATCTCACCGGTGATCCTACCGACCGCCCGCCGCTTCTGATCGTGCATGGCCTCTTCGGCTCCGCGCGCAACTGGAACGTCATCGCCAAGCGCCTCTCCGATGAGCGGCAGGTGATCGGCGTTGACATGCGAAATCATGGGGATAGCGATTTTCAGCCGACGCATACATATCCCGATATGGCGGCTGATCTGGCTCAGGTGATCGCCGCGCATGGCGGGCGGCTGGATGTGCTGGGGCATTCCATGGGCGGCAAGGCCGCGATGATGCTGGCGCTGACGCGGCCCGAGATGGTGAACCGGCTGGTCGTAGCCGATATCGCGCCGGTGGCTTACGGGCACAGCCAGAGCCACCTGATTGACGCCATGCGGGCGGTGGACCTGTCGCGGGTTGAGACGCGGCGCGATGCGGATGAGCAGCTGAGCGCCGCCGTTCCCGAAGCGGGCGTCCGCGCTTTTTTGCTGCAATCTCTGAATGTTAAGGGCAGGCGCTGGCGGCTCAACCATGACGTTCTGGACCGCGACATGGGCAAGGCGACGGGCTGGCCGGAGGGGGTTGAGGGCCGGTTTGACGGGCCGGTGTTCATGCTGTCGGGGGTGGAGTCGGACTATGTGCGGCCCGAATATCGGGACGCGATCAAGGGCTATTTCCCGAAGGCGCGCTTTGCGAAAATTCCCGGTGCGGGGCATTGGCTGCATGCCGATAAACCCCGCGAATTCGAGGCGGCGGTGCGGGCGTTTCTGAACGCCTGAGACCCGAAAAACAGGGGGGTGCCACGCGTACACCCCCTGTACACCCCCCGTACACCCCCTGTGCAGACAGATCACCGCCCCTGCATGGCGCGGGCGACGTAAAAGGCGACGGGAAAGGCCAGCAGAAAGCCCGCAACGACGGCCCCGGTGATCGGCCAGACCCCGATCCACCCCGCCACCAGAAGGATGACGAGGAACACACCCGCAAGGGTGGCGCCGATGAAGAGGTGGAGGAGGAGAAGAAGGTAGGACATGGGGGATGAGCTAGAGCCGCATAAGCTCGCACACGCGCGAGGCAAAGCTTCTCATTAATCCTCGTTCGACTGATTCATCACGTAATGGAAAAGGTCGCCCAATCCGATCGAGGCGAGGCTAGCCTTAACTGTTGCCAGCCTGATCTTGTGGTATGAGTCAATGTCCTCATGCTCCACCCCGACTGGTGGGAATGCCAGCCTACGTTTGATCCACGCCAGAATTTCCTGGTCGCGTCTACGCCGGAACACGCTACCGTCCCAGATCGGCCGAAGGTCAATCCCTGCCTGCAGCAGCTCCTCAATCAATCTGGTCTCATCCAGAACGGTCAAGCCCTGCCAGAGATTGCCATTGGGCACCGGATTAACGAACACCGTACCGTCTATCGCTGAAATGTAATCAAGCTTGGAACAACGCGGCGTAAGTACATCCCTCGCCATGTTGTAGCGCTTGCGTCGCTCGATTACGAGGATATCTTGATTAATCTCACCCAAAAGCTGGCGACCGTGAATGGCCGATCCTTCCGAAAACACGAGCTTGCGAGCAGAGGAGTAAGTCTGAAGCTGCTGGCGCATGGTCATCTTCTCGGGCCAGATCACTTTCACCCCTAGTTTCAGGAAGCATTCTTCCAGGTAGGATTCACCCGCGAGGGAGGAAAGATTTGCTGGCAGCCTAGCTCGGCTCACATACACGTCTTCCTCTGGGTTCGCTTGAAACCCCAGCCCATCCATCAGCTTTTCTAGAATGGTAAGGTATTCGGCGTCGGGCTTCCCAAAGAGCGTTTCACCCAGTGGAGCAGCATAGAGCAACTCGACTTCGAGAGGTTCCTTTCTTTGAATGACTACGCGGTCTATGGTCACTCCAAGCGTTTCGAGGATATCATAAAAGAAATCCTGGGGCTCCCCGATGCCTTCTGGAAGACTGAACAGCAACTTGGCCTCTGGTGGACAATTCAACAGCGCAAGGGGCAGTCTGCTGAGCTGGTCGGCAATGAAATGACCGAAGTGCGGGGGAAGGTACCCGCACCAGATATGCGGCCCTTCCAGAACCGTTGCCTGCTCGGTCCCTTCAACAGGCTTGTCGTCCACAGGGACCGATCGGCGGCATTGCCGGATAAGGGTTTGTTGCTCGAAATTCGGCCAAATGGGACCGCCTGAGAAGATCCAAGCATCTATACCTTTCGACGGTTCCAGACGGATATTCCGGAACTCCTGAATAGAACGCATACAATCTGGCAAATTTTTCTCCCGGCGGCAGTCAAAGGGTGGATTCAAGCGAGCCACCCTCCGCTGCAGTGACCTCAGCTATCCATCTTCAGCGCATTGATAAACGCCGATTGCGGGATCTCGACCTTCCCGAACTGGCGCATCTTCTTCTTGCCCGCTTTCTGCTTGTCCAGCAGCTTGCGCTTCCGGGTGGCGTCGCCACCGTAGCATTTGGCGGTCACGTCCTTGCGCATGGCCGACAGCGTCTCTCGTGCAATCACGCGGCCCCCGATGGCGGCCTGGATCGGGATCTTGAACATGTGGCGGGGGATCAGCTCTTTCAGCTTTTCGCACATGGCGCGGCCGCGCTGTTCGGCCCGGTCGCGATGGACCATCATCGACAGCGCGTCGACCGGTTCCTCGTTCACCAGCACCGACATCTTGACGAGGAAGTCCTCGCGATAGCCCTCCATCTGGTAATCAAAGGAGGCATAGCCCTTGGTCACCGATTTCAGCCGGTCGTAGAAGTCGAACACCACCTCGTTCAGCGGCAGGTCATAGACCACCATCGCGCGGGTGCCCGCATAGGTGAGGTCGAGCTGGATGCCGCGCCGGTCCTGGCAGAGCTTCAGCACGTCGCCGAGGTATTCGTCGGGCACAAGGATGGTCGCCTTGATCCGCGGTTCCTCGATATGGTCGACATGGGTCAGGTCGGGCATGTCAGCGGGGTTGTGAAGCTCCTGCACCGTGCCGTCCTTCATGTGGACATGGTAGACCACGGAGGGCGCGGTGGTGATCAGCTCGATATCGTATTCGCGTTCGATGCGGTCGCGGATGACCTCCAGGTGCAGCAGGCCGAGGAAGCCGCAGCGGAAGCCGAAGCCGAGGGCCGCGGAGGTTTCCATCTCGAAGCTGAAGGAGGCGTCATTGAGCGCCAGTTTCTCGATCGCGTCGCGCAGGTCCTCGAATTCGGCGCTGTCGACCGGGAAGAGGCCGCAGAAGACCACGGGCTGCGCGGGTTTGAAGCCGGGCAGCGCGGTCTCGGTGCCGTGCTTTTCATGGGTGATGGTGTCGCCGACGCGGGTGTCGCGCACCTGTTTGATCGAAGCGGTGAGGAAGCCGATTTCACCCGGGCCCAGTTCGGCAATATCCTGCATCTTGGGTTTGAAGACGCCGAGCCGATCGACGGGGTAGCGCCCGCCTGTGCCGAGCATCTTAATCCGGTCGCCTTTCCGGATCCTGCCGTCAATGACGCGGATGATGACGACCACGCCCAGATAGGCATCGTAGTAGCTGTCGACGAGCATTGCCTTGAGCGGCGCATCGCGGTCGCCGCCGGGGGCAGGCAGGCGGGTGACGATGGCTTCCAGCACGTCGGGGATGCCGACGCCGGTCTTGGCGGAGATGAGGACGGCGTCCGAGGCGTCGATGCCGATCACGTCCTCGATCTGTTCGGCCACGCGTTCGGGTTCTGCGGCGGGCAGGTCGACCTTGTTCAGGACTGGCACGATCTCATGATCCGCGTCGATGGCCTGGTAGACATTGGCAAGCGTCTGCGCCTCGACCCCCTGGGAGGCATCGACGACCAGAAGCGAGCCCTCGACCGCCTGCATCGACCGGCTGACCTCATAGGCGAAGTCCACATGGCCGGGCGTGTCGATCAGGTTCAGGACGTAAGTTTTGCCGTCCTTGGCCGGGTACTCGATGCGCACCGTGTTTGCCTTGATGGTGATCCCGCGCTCGCGCTCGATATCCATGCTGTCCAGAAGCTGCGCCTGCATATCGCGTTCGGCCACCGTCCCGGTCAGCTGGATCAGCCGGTCGGCAAGGGTGGATTTGCCGTGGTCGATATGGGCCACGATGGAGAAATTGCGGATGAGATCAAGGTCGGTCATGAAGGTGGGATATGAGCGGGATTTGGGGTTTGGTCAATGGGGTCTGTTGGGCAGAGAAATCGTCTGTGACCGGTGGGTGTCAGACTGCCCGCGCCCTATGAGCAAAGGTGGTTGTGACAAGCGAGATGCTGAGATCATGCTCCAGCGCGGAATCAAGGCGAAGACGCCGCGCCATCGTCGATCCTGACCCAGGCAGCGATCGTCACAGGCAGTCGGCCCGGCCGTGCTGGCCGATGGCAGGAGACATCTCATAGCAGACCAGCCGCTCCCCCCGCTCCTGACCTTTCCCCTCTGCGCGTTCTATGTGCCTGCGCAGAGGGGAAAGGTGCGAGGGCCGCGAATGCTCTGGTTGGGGCGCGCTGGCGCATTCCTGCCGAAAAATGAGCTGGGCCATTTTGGATAGAACGGCAACCGGTGGTACACTGGGTCTTATTTCCAACCAGAAAGGGCATTGCCATGCGTTATATATCTCGTTTTTCAGCGATTGCAGTCCTGCTGCTCATCCCCACGCTAGTCCAGGCCGACACATTGTTGGTTTGCGAGGACCGCGACAATGACGGGCGGTTCGGTCTTGTCGAGGTGACCCTGCAACCCGCCGCGGCCGGGGCCAGTGTTGTTCGCGGCAATATCGGCACCTATCAAAGCTGCGTTGCTGCGATCAGCCAGCAATCGGCCTGCAATGGCTCCTCCACGCTCTGCGCCTGCGAAGACCGTGATCAGGACGGGCGGTTCGGCATCGTGCGTCATGCCTATCCGACGTCCGGTCGCAGCGTGATTGCGCCAAATCTCGGAAACTACTTCACCTGTCAGGCACAGCTGAACAGCTATCCGACTGCAAGTGACCGCTATCTTACCTGTGACGACTATGACAACGATGGACGCTACGGTGTCGTCTCGCATCAGCTTGTCCCGCAGGCCGCCACTGCCCAGATCCTTCAGGCCAACTATGGCAACTACTATGCCTGCACGCAGCAGATCTCGACCTTTTCCCAATGCCAGGGCAGCAGCTATTGCGGATGCGTCGATGCCGATCAGGACGGGCGGTTCGGGATCGTCTGGGTGAACAGCACGCTGGCGTCGACCCGGGTGGTTCAAGGAAATATCGGCAACTACGGAAGCTGTTTCAGCCAGATGAATTGGAACGACTGGGTCAATTAAGGCTCGCGCTTTCACGCTTGGACTGCCCCATAGGGGCAGCCCTGCGGTGCAGACATCATTGTCGTTTGAAAAACGCTGGTGGACCGGATGCCGGGGGCCGCCAGAAGGTTGCGCTTAATCGTCAGTCCATGAGAATTCGCAGATGAGAACAAGATCGTCCATGATCGGGCTTTGTAAATAACGATCAGGTGGTTTGTTATGGATGAGATTTCAGACACGCGCGGTGCATGGGCTTGGGCCAAGGCTCAACCGGTGGAGAAACGGAGCTATGTGGGGGCACGCGCGGCCCTGCGGGCCTTTCCCGCCATTTTTCTGTGCCGCGAGGCGGCCTACAAGGATGACCCCGATGCCTTCAACATGAGGTCGGTGATCGCTTTGCCCACGCTCTTCGGGCTGGCCTTGTCATCAGCGGCTGCGGCGCGGGACACGCGGGACGCGGTCAAGGAGGGCCGGGAGCTGGATATCGTCTGGGCCGCGCTCGAACACTGGTCTGCTGAGGCGGCGGGCGGGTTCGATCCTGCGACAGCCGACGGGGATCGCGCGGCGGAACGGGCCATGACGGCGACCCTCGACGCCTTATCGGGCGTTCTGGAGAGTTTCCGGCGGGCGTCGGGCACGGCCATCAGCGACTCGGCGCGTGCGATTTCCAAAGCCGTCTCTGTGCTGGCCGAACGGGCGGGGTGTACGTCGGACGAGATAGACGCCCGCGCCGAGGCCGCGGCGGCGGTGGCCTACGCCGCCGCAACCCGCGACGCCAACGACCCAGAACAGGACTGGCCACCGCTTTGGTCCCCTGACCTTGCGGCGCCGCCGGAACTGCTGGACCTCTGGGAGGTGGGCAGGGCGCATTTCGGGAAAGACCCGGAAACCTGGGGCTTCTGGGTCGATTGGTACGAGGGCTTGCTAAACGGGCGCCAGCCCTCATGGCCGGTGACGCTTCGCATCGCCACCGGGATCGAAAGCGGCGAATGGGAGCCGGTGGGCGGCGCGGCATTGGCTGCGCGGAGGATTGCCCGGATCACCGGTTAGACGGTTTGATCCCAAGCCCTGTCAGCGTCCAAGCGAAGACCCGGCGCTGATCTCCCGATCCACCATCGCGCGCAGCGAAAAGCTGGTGCGGGTGGAGCGGATGCCGGGGACGCTCATCAGGTTGTGTTCGAGGAAGCTGTCGAAGCTGCGCAGGTCGCGGGCGGCGATTTTCAGCAGGATGTCTCGGCTGCCGGTCATCAGGTGGCATTCCAGCACCTCCGGAAAGCGGCGGATGGCGCGCTCGAACCCTTCCAGCGCATCGCGGCTCTGGCGTTCCAGTTCGGCGAAGACGAAGACGGTGATGGGGTAGCCCAGTTTTTCCGGGCTGACGCGGGCGGCATAGCCGGTGATGATTCCCTCCGCCTCCATCCGCGCCATACGGCGGGCGCAGGGGGTGGGGGAGAGGCCGACTCGCTCGGCCAGATCGGTGACCGGCAGGCGGCCGTCGCGTTGCAGGGTGGTGATGATCTTGCGGTCGAGATCGTCCATCCGCGTGAATCCTTCGAATCAGAGGGGGATGGCAGAGAATATCACCAAGAATGCCTGCTCGTGAACGGATATTTGGCGTCAATCCCCTCTGGTCTGACGATATCCTCCACCTCAAAGAGGAGGACCCCCATGCAGATCACCACCCTGCCCACGTCAAGCCATGAAGAAGTATTGCGCGTCTCGGACGATGCAACGGGGCTTGTGGGATTTATTGCCATCCACTCCACCCAGTTGGGTCCGGCGGCGGGTGGTCTTAGGATGAAACCCTATGCCAGCGAAGAGGCAGCGCTGACCGATGCGCTGCGGTTGAGCCACGGGATGACTTTCAAGAACGCCGCGGCGGGGCTGCCCCTGGGCGGCGGCAAGGCGGTGATCATGGGCGATCCGGCTGTGCTGAAATCCGAGGCTTTGCTGGCGGGGTTCGCCGGTGCCTTAGCGGCTCTGAAAGGGCGCTACTGGACGGCGGAAGACATGGGGATGAGCCCTGCCGATATGGCGGTGATCGCGCGCGGGACGGAGTTTGTCGCGGGCCTGCCGGACGGGGCGTATGCCAGCGGCGACCCCTCGCCCATCACCGCGCACGGCATCTTCAACGCGATCCGCTGCACCGCCAGGCACCGGTTCGGGTCAGGCGACCTGACCGGGCGCAAGGTGGCGGTGCAGGGGCTTGGGCATGTGGGCTGGTATCTGGCCGAGATGCTGCATGATGCCGGAGCGTTGCTGATCGTGGCAGATATCGACCCGGCACGCTGCGACCGTGCGGCGGAGCGTTTTGGTGCAGCCGTTTCCCCGGTGGATCGGATTCTTCAGGTGGAGGCCGATATCCTCGCCCCCTGCGCCATTGGCGGCATCCTGAACGCTGAAACCATTCCGTCGCTGCGGGTTCAGGCCGTGGCGGGTGGGGCCAACAACCAGCTGGCAACCCCTGCCGACGGCGACGCGCTGCACAAGCGCGGCATCCTCTATGCGCCGGACTATGTGGCCAATGCAGGCGGCATCATCAACGTGGCGACCGAGATCCTCAAGATCCGCGACCGGGAGGGTTTCGTCGCGGACAAGTTGGCCGAGGCCGAAGCGACGCTTGACGCGATCCTGACTCAGGCCGCCACGCGCGGGCTGGCACCGCATAAGGTGGCCGACGATATCGTTCTGAGCCGCATGCAGCAGCGCCCCGCAGCCTGACCTCTGCCATTTTCCGCCCATTTCACCCCCGTTGCGCGCCGGGAGATTGCGCTGCGGGGGTACTTTCGGCAGATTAGCTTGCAGATGGGGGGACCAACCCCTTGCATGGGGCAAGCGAGGCAGGGCGATGCGCAAGACATTCTCGGCATTTCTGATCACGTTCATGGTGGTGGGCGCTCCTCTGGAGGCAAGCCCGGTGGAACGCGCCTGTATGACATCGGGCCGCACGGCGGCGAACCCGTCGCTTTGCGCCTGCATCGGCAGCGCGGCACGCCAGACCCTGAATTTCGGCGAACAGCGCCGCGCCGCGCGGCTCTTTGACGACCCGGACGAGGCGGAAGAATTGCGTATGTCCGACAACCATCGGGACGAGGCATTCTGGGACCGGTACAGGGCCTTCGGGGAAGCTGCCGAACAGATGTGCGGCTAAGTCCCGGTCAGCTGTGCGGCCCAGGCCTGTGCGGCCTGTTCGATCAGCGTGAGAGCCCCGTCGAAATCCCGCGTGTAGTAGGGGTCGGGCACATCGGTCGGGGCGTTGTTCAGCACGGAAAGGTAGAGTGACAGCTCTGCGGTGGCATCCGCCGGACGGATCGCCTGCAAATCCTCCAAATTGCTGCTGTCCATCGCCAGAATCAGATCGAAGCGATGGAAATCATCGGCCTTGACCTGCCGGGCGCGCTGCTGGCTGAGGTCATATCCCCGCGCCCGCGCGGCCGCCTGCATCGGACCGTAGGGCGGCTTTCCCACATGCCAGCCGGCGGTCCCGGCACTGTCTATGCGTGCCTCCGGCAGGGCCGCGCGCAGCAGCGCCTCGCCCGTGGGTGAGCGGCAGATATTGCCGAGACAGACACAGAGGATAGACTTGGCCATGGGGGCTCCTTCGTTGCGGCCCCTTGATGCCATGGAAGGGGGCTGAATGGAACGCATTGTCATCCTGACCGGCGCCGGGATTTCCGCTGAAAGCGGTCTTGGCACCTTTCGCGACAAGGATGGACTGTGGACGCGCTACGATTTGAACGAGGTCGCCACGCCCGAGGGCTTTGCCCGCAATCCCCGGCTGGTGCATGAGTTCTACAACGCCCGTCGTGCCAATGCGCTGGATGCCAGCCCCAATGCTGCGCATGATGCGCTGGCCCGGCTGGAACGGGAGTGGGCGGGCGAGGTTCTGATCGTCACGCAGAACGTCGATGATCTGCATGAACGGGCGGGCAGCCGCAATGTACTGCATATGCATGGGGCGCTTGCCGGGGCGCTTTGTGCCGCTTGTGATCATCGCTGGCCCGCGCCACGGGCGATGGACCCTGACGCCCCCTGCCCCGCCTGCGCCGCGCCGCGCACACGCCCCGATATCGTCTGGTTCGGAGAGATTCCCTATCACATGGACGCAATCGCAGACGCGCTGTGGCAGGCGGATCTGTTTGTGTCCATCGGCACCTCGGGCGAGGTCTATCCCGCCGCCGGTTTCGTGCAGGAGGCGCAGGCGGCAGGGGCAGAGACGCTGGAAATCAACCTGGAGCCATCGCGGGTGCCGGGCCTGTTCGACCGGGTGATCGCGGGGCAAGCCACCGAGGCCGTGCCGAAGTGGGTGGTTGAGATGCTGGCATAGAGGCCCGTTCACAAGCCGGTGAGGTGGTTTGATTGCGCACTTAATATAGTGTATGATTGACACATAATTACATGCGGAAAGGATTTCCCGTGCAGCGCCGCCACTCCATCCTCGCTCTTTGCCTGCTATTCACCGCCCAAGGCCCGGCAGTCCATGCGCAGGCCGGTCTGGAAAGCTATGACCTGACCCCCTATCGCGTGATCTCGGTGCATGACGACTGGCGCGTTCTGTGTACGCCTGCGGGCACCGGCAGCTGGTCTTATCCGCGCGATTGCGCCGTCGAGGATCGCTATGGGCTGATCGTTTTCGTCAATCCGTTCGGCTACTTTGCCTATACGCGACGCGGGCATGTCCCCGGCGATGGCATGATACGGGAGGGCGAGGGTTTCGGCGCCCAAGAGGTCTTGCTGACCTATGCCGGTCCCGACACATCGGCCGAGTTCATTTCGGGTGGCACGGTCTTTCCAGACGGCTCTGCCCATTCGGTCAGTCTTGCAGGATATGCCGAGGCGCAGGCTGCCGCGATTGCGCTGATGCAATAGGGTTTCAATTGGGACGGCGCGCCGGATGGAACCTGCGGCGCGCCGCCAAGGGCCGCTATGGGAGGGACAGCACCGTCGCGGCCCTGTCCCGGGGCTTAGTCGGAAGCGGCGTTGCCCATGTTGCCGTGGTTCATCTGGCCATGACCCTGCATCTGCTGGCGCATCGGGTTGCGCTCCAGATCAATCGGGATGGTCACGGTCATTTCACCGGCCTGTTCGAAGACCAGCGTCACCTCGATTTCTTCGCCATGTTCGAAGGGCTGGTTGAGGCCGAGGAACATCACGTGGTCGCCGCCGCGCGCCAGGGCGTGGCTGCCACCGGCGGGAATGGCGAAGCCTTCCTCTACGTGGATCATTCGCATCACGCCATTTGCGTCTTCCTGATGCGTGTGCAGCTCGACCCGTTCAGCCACGTCGGACCGGGCGTCGATCAGCCGGTCGTCGGTGTCGGTCTGGTTCATGATCTCCATGAAGGCCGCGCCCGATTGCGACATCATCGCAGAGGCGCGGGCATAGGGGTCGTGAATCATGATGCCATCGGCAAAGGCGGGAAGGGCGAAGGACAGGGCAGCAACGCCCGCGAGAAGGGTGGATTTGAACGACATCGGTCGTCTCCTTGATCTGATTGGAATAGGGAAATTCGGGATCAGATCAGGGATGGGGGGCCGCGCCCCTGCCCGCCTTGCACGGTGGTTTCGTGAATGTTCAGCGCAAAGGGACGGACACAGAGCTGCGCCATGTGCCATTCCGGCGCGTCCAGCGGTTGCGGTTCCGTCAGGGCCAATGTGCCGATGGTGCAATCGGGGCAGGCATGGGTCGTTTCCATCGGCTCGCCATCGGGGCCAAGGGGCACGACCTGCTGGTCAGCGTCGATGCAGAGAATCATCGACCCCGTCATCGACATCCCACCACGCGCCACGGCCATGCTGACCGAGGTCATGGCAAGCATCAGAGCAAGCAGCAATGCGGTTGCGGGATTCAGCAGACGGTTCATGACGCTTAAATAGGCACGGGGCGCAACGCTTGCAAAGCGCAAAAAGGACGCGGCCCCCGAGCAAATGCCGGAGGCCGCGAGAATTTGCCGAAAGGATCGGGGAAGATCAGGCTTCTGCCTGGGCCTTCGCGATATCTTTCTTGATTTTCAGCGCTTTGGGCGAAAGCTCTTCGTCTTTCGCTTTGGCCAGGAACGCATCCAGACCACCACGGTGATCGACGGAGCGCAGGGCCGCTGCCGAAATGCGCAGCTTGAAGCTGCGGTCAAGCGCCTCGGACCCGAGGGTCACGTCGTTCAGGTTCGGAAGAAACCGACGCTTGGTCTTGTTGTTGGCATGGCTGACATTGTTGCCAGACATTGGGCCTTTTCCGGTCAATTCGCAGACGCGCGACATGTGCTTATCCTCGGTCTCAGAAACGGACAAGGGCGCTGAGCCGGTCAGCGCCCCTACAAATCTGGCGGGTGGATACGGCGCTGCACGGGCAGTGTCAAGCGATTCATCCCCGCCCGGGATGACTTTCCCTGTTTCCCGTCATAGCCTGCCGCCATGGTGAAGGAAACCGATCTCTACCCGCCGGTGAAGGCCTTTCTGGAAGGGCAAGGCTACGAAGTGAAATCCGAGGTCGGGGCCGCGGATGTGGTGGCCTTGCGTCCGGGTGAAGACCCGGTGATCGTGGAGCTGAAGACCCGTTTCTCGCTGGCGCTCTTCCATCAGGGGGTGGCGCGGCTGGCACTGGCCGATCTGGTCTATCTGGCGGTGCCGCGCGGCACCGGGCGCGGGTTTCAGAAGGCATTGAAGGAAAACACGGCCTTGTGCCGCCGGTTGGGGCTTGGCCTGCTAACGGTGCGGCTGAGCGATGGCTTCGTCGAGGCGCATTGCGACCCGGGGCCCTATGAACCGCGTATCTCCAAACCGAAACGCCAGCGCCTGCTGCGGGAGTTCTCGCGGCGCGTGGGCGACCCGAATAGCGGCGGGGCGACGCGGGTGGGACTGGTCACCGCCTACCGGCAGGACGCGCTGCGCTGTGCGGCCCATCTGGCTAAGCATGGGCCCTCACCTGGCCGCGATGTGAAGGCCGCCACCGGGGTGGACCGGGCCACGACATTGATGCGCGACGACCACTATGGCTGGTTCGAGAAGGTGGAGAAGGGTGTTTATGCATTGACGCCCAAGGGGATGGAGGGGCTGAACGCGTATGGCACGCCGGCCCCACTTACCGGCACGGCGGAGACCGAGAACGCCCGCTGACCTGCCTTTTGGGTTTTCCATTCGCCTGCGGCTTGTGTCACATAACCGTTACATTCGCCGAGGCAGCACGACATGTCCTTCACGGTTCTTCTGGCGGTCCTGGGTGCGGCCTTGCTGCATGCGGGCTGGAACGCCATCATCAAGACGGGGCTGTCGAAACAGACCTCGATGTTCCTGCTGTCGGTGGGACATGCGGCGATCGGCTTTTGTGTGGCCCTGGCCAAGCCGTTCCCCGTGGCAGAGGCCTGGCCTTGGCTGCTGGCATCCGGCCTGATCCATATGGCCTATCAGCTGTTCCTGGCATTCGCCTATGAACAGGGCGACCTGAGCCGCGTCTATCCGCTGGCACGCGGGGCCGCCCCGATGATGGTGTTGGTCGTCAGCGTGCTGTTCCTTTCCGACCCGATGGGGGTCATGGATTATGTGGGCGTGCTGGTCCTTGGTCTGGGCATCGCCTTCATGGCGCGCGGGGTCTTCACAAACGGCGAGTCGCGGCGACTGCTGCCCTATGCCTTCGGCTCCGCCATGGCCACGGCGGGCTATACGCTGGCCGACGGGTTGGGCGCGCGGGTGGCAGGCGATCCGCTGCAATATGTGGGCTGGCTGATGATGCTGTCGGCGCTGTTCTACACCCCCGCCGCGATTGCCCTGCGCGGGGTCGAGGTGATCCGGGCCAGCAGGCGGGACTGGATCATGGGGCTGATCGCCGCGGCGGCGAGCTTTGCGGCCTATGCGATTGCGGTCTGGGCCATGACGGTGGCACCGCTGGCGCTGGTCGCGGCGCTTCGGGAAACATCAATCCTTTTCGCCGTTTTGCTTGGCTGGCTGCTCTTTGGCGACAAGATGGACCGGGGCAAGATCATCGCCGCCGTGCTGATCGTCTCAGGCGTCGTTCTGACCCGGCTCTGACCAGCGAATGGTCGCGTCGCCCGCCACCATGTCACCCTTTGCCCGCTCAAACCGCAGATAGGCGATGGCCTGCCCGCCCGATTGGGTAAAGAGCGTGCCCGCCGGTTTGTCCCCCGCTGTGATCGGGGTGCCGACCGGGGCTGCCCCGTCGATCTCCACCGTGACCAGACCCTTGCGCAAGGTGGTCTTATGCTTCATCCGCGCGGTGACCTCTTGGCCCACATAGCAGCCCTTGCGGTGATCGACCCCGCGCAGCCGGTCGTAACCCGCTTCCAAAATATAGCTGTCCTCGGGGATCAGCTCGATGCCGGTCTCGGGGATGCAATGCGCCACGCGGATCGCGTCCCAGTCGATCTGCGGCGCGCTGCCTTCCACCCCATAGGCTCGCCAGCCGAGCGCCTCGTGGCGTGGGTCGGCAAAGGCCCCGTCCGGAACCTCGCCAAGGCCACGGGCCACTGGCAAGCCGCTGTCGTCGATCGTCACGGCTGCACGCAGCTTGTACATCGAGAGACGCCGAAACAGCCCCGGCGCAAGGTCACCGGCCACATCGAGCAGGATATCCTCGCCCCGGTCGAGCAGAAAGAAATCGGCCAGAAACTTGCCTTGGGGAGACAGAAGCGCGGAATAGACGAGTGCACCGGGCCGGGCGTCATGCGTCACCAACCCGTGCAAGAAGTGATGCGCATCCTTGCCCGCGATCCGCAATACAGTGCGATTCTTTGCCTTTTCGCCGGTCATCCACGTTTCCTTTCGCGTCTTCCCCGTCATATAGGACGGCAGACCGTCCTGAACCATGGGCTTTCGCAAGATGCCTGCGCCGCTGTCCATCATCATCCCCACCCTGAACGCAGCACCTTTGCTGGCGGCGACCACTGCAGCGCTGATGGAAGGCGTCGAGATGGGGTTGGTGCGCGAACTGGTGATCTCTGACGGCGGGTCCAAGGATGAAACGCACGAGGCCGCGAGGGAACTGGGCGCGGTCTGGATCAGCGGCCCGGCCAGCCGGGGCGGGCAACTGGCGCGCGGGGCGCAGGCGGCGTCAGCCCCGTGGCTGCTGTTTCTGCATGCCGACACGCATCTGGCCCCCGGATGGGGCGAGGCGGTTCTGACCCATATGAACCGCAACCCCGACCGCGCGGCCTGTTTCCGCCTTGCCTTCCGCAGCGAGGCGAGCGCCGCACGGCGTGTGGCGAGGTGGGCCAACTGGCGGACGCGGGCGCTTGGCTTGCCTTATGGCGATCAGGGGCTGCTGCTGTCGCGGGCGCACTACGACCGGGTCGGCGGCTACCCGGACCAGCCGCTTATGGAAGATGTGGCGATCGCGCGCGCCCTGAAAGACCGGCTTGTGATGCTGCCGGTGGAGGCACGGACATCGGCAGCGCGATACGAGGCGGAGGGCTGGATGAGGCGCGGGGCGCGCAACCTCGGCACGCTGCTGCGCTACCGGTTGGGGGCCGATCCGGAGCGGCTTGCACGGCGCTATCACGGCACCGATTGACCCCGCCTGCGGGGAGGGCTACCGCTTTCACATGCCCTCTCGAAAGGTCCCGAAATGAGCCTCGCCAACGGTCGTCATTACCTTGCCATTCCCGGCCCCTCCGTCATGCCCGACCGCGTGCTTCAGGCGATGCACCGTCCTGCGCCCAACATCTATACAGGGCAGTTGGTGGACATGACCGCAACCATCGTTGCGGATCTCAAGCAGGTGGCGCGGACCCGGCATGAGGTGGCGATTTATATCGCCAACGGCCATGGCGCGTGGGAAGCGGCGCTGTGCAACACCCTCTCACGGGGCGACAGAATCCTGATCCTGGGCACCGGGCGGTTCTGCCTTGGCTGGGGTGAGATGGCGCGCGGATTGGGGATCGAGACCGAGATCATCGATTTCGGCTTCCGCGCGGCGGTGGATCTGGACCGCGTGGCAGAGGCTCTGCGCGCCGATACGGGCCACAAGATCAAAGCGGTTCTGGCGGTTCAGGTCGATACGGCCTCTTCCGTGAAGAACGACATCCCCGGCCTGCGTCGCGTGCTGGATGAGACCGGCCACCCGGCGCTGCTGTTTTCCGACAATATCGCCTGCCTGGCAGTGGATGAGTTCCACATGGATGACTGGGGTGTCGATGTGATGGTGACGGGCTGCCAGAAAGGGCTGATGGTGCCGCCGGGCATGTCCTTCGTCTTTTTCAACGACAAGGCGGATGCCGCCCGCGAAACGGCTGACCTCGTGACGCCCTATTGGGATTGGCGCCCGCGTGCGAACCCCGCACTCTACTACCAGCATTTCTGCGGCACCGCGCCGACGCATCACCTGTACGGGCTGCGCGAGGCTTTGGACATGATCCTGCACGAAGAAGGGCTAGAGGCAGTCTGGCACCGCCACAAGGTGCTGGCAGGGGCTGTCTGGGCCGCGTTCGAGGCATGGGGAACGGGCACCGATATCGAGCTGAATATCACTGGCCCGGCAGAACGTTCACACGCGGTGACGACGGTTCGCATGGGGGGCGTGGCGGGCACGCGCCTGCGCCACTGGCTGGAGCAGCAGGCGGGGATCACGCTTGGCATTCCGCTTGGCGCACCGGAAGAAGACGCCAATGGCATCTTTCGCATCGGCCATATGGGGCATGTGAACGCCCATATGGTGATGGGTGTGCTCGGATCGCTTCAGGCTGGAATGACGGCTTTGCGCATTCCAAATGGGCCAGGAGGGCTCGATGCGGCTGCAGAGGTTATCGCGAAGGTTTAGAAGAATTTTCTGAAAATTCTTCCGGCCTGCACAAAATTCTTCTGGAAGAATTTTGCTGACCTGAAAAATCTTCCGGAAGATTTTTCTTAGCCGCGCGCCTCGTCCAACGCGGCGGGAAGACACTCGGCGAATGCGGCAAGATCTTCGTCGCGCCCGCAACTCACGCGGATGCAGCGATCCTGTGGGGACGTGAACGGCATACGCACGAAGATGCCTCGCGCCACCAGCCCCTGAAGCACGGACCGGGCAAAATCCCCGTCGCGACCGCAGTCGATGGCCACGAAATTGGTTGCGGACGGTAGCGGTGTCAGCCCGTTGTCCCTTGCGATCCGGCCGATCTGGTCGCGGGAGTTCGCAATCCGGGTCACCGTTTCACGCAGGTAATCCTGGTCCTCCAACGCCGCCAGCGCGGCGGCCTGCGACACGCGGCTCATGCCGAAATGGTTGCGGATCTTGTTGAAGGCGGTGATCAGCCCGGCCTCTGCGATTGCATAGCCCACGCGCATGCCCGCAAGGCCGTAAGCCTTGGAGAAGGTGCGCATGCGAATCACGCGGGTGTCGCTGGCATCAAGCGGCGGGATCGCATCGGCAGGAGCACTGTCACAATAGGCCTCGTCCAGAACCAGAAGGCAGCCTTCGGGTGCCGAATTGATCAGGTGCTGAACCGTGGCCGCATCATGCCAACTGCCCATGGGATTGTCGGGATTGGCGAAATAGAGCAGCTTGGCGCGCGTTTCATGAGCTTTTACGATCAGCGACAGCGGGTCTTCATGGTCATCGGCATAGGGCACCTTGTGAAGCTCGCCGCCGAACCCGGCCACGTGGTAGTTGAAGGTCGGGTAGGCCCCGTCCGAAGTGACCACCGCATCGCCAGGCTTGACCAGCAGACGAACCAGATAGCCAAGCAGGCCGTCGATCCCTTCACCCACCACGATGTTTTCCATGCCCACACCATGATGGGCCGCAAGCGCTGCGCGCAGATCGTAGGATTCCGGGTCGCCATACATCCACGCCTCTTTCACGGCTTCGGCGATGGCTGCCTTGGCCTTGGGAGATGGACCGAAAACGCTTTCATTGGCCCCAAGCCGCGCGCGAAAAGCCTCGCCGCGGGCCCGTTCCTGGGTTTCGGGGCCCACAAAGGGGACGGAGGCGGGCAGGCTCTGGACGAGCGATGTGTAGCGTGGACCGATCATGGCAAGAGAAGAACCCAAAAGCGAAGCGACGCGCAAGGGTTTCCCGCGCGTCGCTGGTTGTAACAGAAGGGCGGGCAGTTAGCCGATCTCTGCCAGACGCGCAAGCGCGTCCTTGATCTTGGCCTCTTCCTCTTCACGCGCAGCAAGGTTGTCGCGGGTTTCCTCGACCACTTCTGCCGGGGCGCTTTCGGCGAATTTCGGGTTGTTCAGCCGCCCGCGCAGCCCGCCCAGTTCCTTGGCGAGCTTGCCAAGCACCTTTTCCAGCCGCGCCTTTTCCTCGTCCACGTCGATGATGTCGGCAATCGGTAGGCCAAAGACCGCGCCGTCCACGGCGATGGTGACGGCGCCCTTTGGCAGCGCGTCCACCGCTTCGACGCCGACAACCCGAGCCAGCCGCAGGATCATCGCTTCGTTGCGGTTCCACGCGGCTTGCCCCTTGACGTCCAGCTCTGCCTGCAACAGCGGCACTTTCAATCCGGCGGGCACATGCATCTGCGCGCGGACGGACCGGATGGCTTCGATCAGGCCGATGACCCAGTTCATCTCGCGGTCGGCCTCGGCATCCACCAGTTCCTCGCCATAGGTCGGCCAGTCGGTGTGGACCAGCAGCTTCTCGCGCTTAGTGATCTGGCCCCACAGCTCTTCGGTGACGAAGGGCATGGTGGGGTGCAGCATTACCAGGCATTGGTCGATGACCCAGGCCATGGTGGCGCGGGTTTCCGCGATCACGGCTTCGTCGCCGGAAGCGAAGAGCGGCTTCGCAAATTCCAGGTACCAGTCGCAGACCTTGCCCCAAACGGTGGCGTAAAGCCCGTTCGCCGCATCGTTGAACCGGTAGGCATCGAGCGCCGCGTCGTGGGCCACGCGGGCGCGGGCGATCTCGCCCACGATCCAGCGGTTGACGGTTTGGGTGACAGCAGCAGGGTCGAAGCCCGGCACCGGCTTGCACTCGTTCATCTCGGCAAAGCGGGCGGCGTTCCAAATCTTGGTGGCGAAGTTGCGGTAGCCCGCGATGCGGCTCGTCGAAAGCTTCAGGTCGCGGCCCATGGCGGCCATGGAGGCGAGCGTGAAGCGCACCGCATCGGCGCCGTATTCGTCAATCAGTTCCAGCGGGTCCAGCACATTGCCCAGGGACTTGGACATCTTCTTGCCCTTCTCGTCCCTCACGAGGGCATGGACATAGACCGTGTGGAAGGGGATCTGGTCGACCACGGCAAGCTGCATCATCATCATCCGGGCGACCCAGAAGAAGATGATGTCGAAGCCGGTGATGAGCGTCGAGGTCGGGAAATACTTGGCATAGGCGTCGGTTTCCTCGGGCCAGCCGAGCGTGCCGATGGGCCAGAGGCCGGAAGAGAACCAGGTGTCCAGCACGTCCTCATCCCGGGTCAGCGCCTTGCCGCCCGACATGACAATCGCCTCGTCCTCGGTTGCGGCGCAGTATTCGTTGCCGTCCTCGTCATACCAAACCGGAATCTGGTGCCCCCACCATAGCTGGCGGCTGATGCACCAGGGCTCGATATTTTCCAGCCAGTGGTAATAAGTCTTGGCGTCGCGTTCCGGCAGGATACGGGTGTAGCCTGCGGTTTCGTCGAATTCCCCGGCCTCCTGCGCGGCCATGCCCTGCCGGACGGCGTCCAAAGCGGGGCCGACGATCTTGGCGGCATCCACGAACCACTGGTCGGTCAGGTAGGGCTCAATCGCAACCTTCGACCGGTCGCCATGGGGCACCATGTGCTTGTCTTCGTCGATCCCGTCGAGCCAGCCATTGTCGCGTGCTTCGGTCACGATGGCATCACGCGCCTCGTAACGATCCATGCCGTCGTAACGTTCGATGGCCGCGCCGATCATGTCGGCCGGGCAGCCCTCTGCGAAATCGTCATTGCCGCGCAGGAACATCGCCGCGCGGGTGGTCATGATGTTGATAGCTTTCAGCCCCGTCCGTTTGCCGACTTCCATGTCGTTGAAGTCATGGGCGGGCGTGATCTTCACGGCACCGGTGCCCTTGTCCGGGTCGGCGTACTCGTCGGCCACGATGGGAATGGAGCGGCCACAGATCGGCAGCGTGACGGTCTTGCCAATGAGGTGGGCATAGCGCCGGTCCTCGGGGTGGACGGCCACGCCGGTATCGCCCAGCATCGTTTCGGGGCGCGTCGTGGCGACGGTCAGGTAATCGCGGGTTTCCCAGTCGGTCGGGTTGCCTTCCTCGTCGAACTCAATCGGATGCTCATAGGTCTCGCCGCCATCGAGCTTGTAGCGCAGGCGCCACATCTTGCCGTTCACCTCGACCTGCTCGACCTCCAGATCGGAAATCGCGGTCTCGAAATGCGGGTCCCAGTTCACCAGCCGCTTGCCGCGATAGATGAAGCCCTTGTTGTACATCTCCACGAAGACCTTGATGACGGCATCGTGGAAATTGGCGTGGTTGCCGCGATCCGGGTCGCCTTCGGCGCCGCCCATGGTGAAGGCCTCGCGCGACCAGTCGCAGGAGGCACCGAGGCGCTTCAACTGCCCGATGATGGTGCCGCGCGAATTGACCTTCTGCTGCCAGACGCGGTCGAGGAATTTCTCACGCCCCATTTCGCGGCGCGACGGCTCACCATTCGCCGCCATCTCTCGTTCGGTCACCATCTGCGTGGCGATGCCCGCATGGTCGGTGCCGGGCTGCCAGAGCGTGTCAAACCCGCGCATCCGGTGCCAGCGCACAAGGATATCCTGCAACGTGTTGTTGAAGGCATGACCCATATGCAGGCTGCCGGTCACATTGGGCGGCGGGATCATGATGCAGAAGGTCTCATCCCGGCTGGCATTGGCACCAGCGGCAAAGGCGTTCGTCTCGTCCCATTTCGCCAGGATCTTCGGTTCGGCCTCGGCGGCGTTAAAGGTCTTTTCCATCGCCTGCATGTCCCATGTTTTTAGCTTGAAGGTGACTTATCCTCTATCGGGTGAAAGGCCAAGGCCACGGGAACGGGAATTGCGGTGAAATCGCGTGGGCTGGACAGTTCGCGCGGGCTTGATACCTATGAAGGCGAGGCAAGTCGGAGCGGATCATGAAATTCGGAAGCAGCCAGTCGGTGACGCGGGAAGAGGACCAGCGGTTCCTGACCGGGCAAGGGCGTTACGTGGACGACATCGCGCCGGAGGGGGCGCTGCACTGCTACCTGCTGCGCAGCCCGGTGGCCCATGCGGAAATCACGGAACTGGAGGTGAGCGCGGCGCGGGATATGTCCGGCGTGCATCTTGTGGTGACGGCGGCGGATCTGGCGGCGGCGGGGCTGGCCAATTCCATCCCCTTCACGGTGATCGACACCGAAGACGGGGGCAAGGCCGCCGCCCCGCGCCGCCCGATCCTTGCCGAAGGCCGGGTACGCTTCGTGGGCGAACCCGTGGTGTTCATCGTGGCCGAGACCATGGCCGCCGCGCGGGATGCGGCGGAACTGGTCGTGCTCGATTTCGACGAGTTGGAGCCGAAGCTCGACGTGGCCCTTGGTGGACCGGAAATCCACCCCGAAGCGCCCGGAAACCTCTGCTATTCCTGGGGGGCTGGTGACAAAGAGGCCGCAGATAGGGCGCTGGCGGACGCGGCTCATGTGGTCGCCGTCACGGTCGAGGACAACCGGATCATGTGCGCCAGCATGGAGCCGCGCGCCATCACTGCCGAGATGCAGGGCGAGCGGTTGCATGTCTGCGAGAACGGGCAAGGGGTCTGGACCAAGAAGGCCGAGATCACCGCGTGGTTGGGGATGGACCCTGAGGACGTTCTGGTGACCACGCCCGACGTGGGCGGTGCGTTTGGCATGAAAACCATGCGCTACCCGGAACATTTCCTTCTATCCTTCGCGGCGCGGGAATTGCGCCAGCCCGTGCGCTGGATGGCCGACCGAACGGAATCGATGCTGTCGGACAATGGCGGGCGCGACCTGACCTGCACGGCGGAACTGGCGTTTGACGCCAATTTCAAGCTGACAGGATATCGCCTACACACGGTCTCGAACGTGGGGGCCTATGTGTCGGGCTTCGCCCAAATCATCCAGAGCCGCCTGTTTTCCCACGTCTTTCCCGGCGTCTACGATGTGCAGGCGGCCTACATGAACAACAAGGCGGTGTTCACCAATACGACGCAGGTTGATGCCTATCGAGGGGCCGGACGGCCAGAGGCGATCTATGTGCTGGAACGTGCCATGGACCATGCGGCGCGGGTTCTGGGGGTGGACCCGATGGAGCTGCGCCGCCGGGCGTTCATTGCTCCCGGCCAGATGCCCTACAAAACCGCGGCGGGCGAGCTTTACGATTCGGGCGATTTCGCGCGGGCGATGGACCGGGCGGCGCGGGAGGCCGACACCGCCGGGTTCGACGCGCGCCGGGCCGAAAGTGCCGCGAAGGGCAAGCTACGTGGACAGGGGCATGAGACAGTCTACAAACAGCTGCTGCGCGACCGGTTGGGGCTCGATCTGGATCAGATCGAGATCGTGCAAGGCGACAGCGACCAGATCGCCAAGGGGGGTGGCACTGGCGGGTCTCGGTCGGTCACGGTTCAGGGCTCGGCCATCTACGCCACCTCGGACGTGCTGCTGGATGGGCTTATGCCCTTTGCCGAAGAGGTGATCGGTGCGGAAGGGGCCCGGTTCGACCCGGAGGAGGCAGTGTTCCGCGCGCCGGGGTCGAATACGGTCGTGGGGCTGATGGAACTGGCCGAACGGGCCGAGGCAGAGGGCCGCGCCGACCTGCTGGTGGCCCAGAAGGAAATCCGCAACGCGGGACGGTCCTTCCCCAATGGCTGCCACATCGCAGAGGTGGAGATCGACCCCGAAACCGGTTTGTTAACCATCGAGCGCTATACGGTGACGGACGATCTGGGCAACCTCATGAACCCGATGCTGGTCGAGGGGCAGATCCATGGCGGCATTGCGCAGGGGGCCGGGCAGGCGATGAACGAACGGGTGGTCTTCGATGAAAACGGGCAGCTGCTGACCGCCAGTTTCATGGATTACGGTATGCCGCGCGCGGGCGATTTCCCGTTTTTCGACTTCCACTCGGAGCCCACGGAAACGCACACCAACATGCTCGGCATGAAAGGCTGTGGCGAGGCGGGGACCATTGGCGCGATGGCGGCGGTGGCGAACGCGGTTCAGGATGCGCTTTGGCCCGTGGGGGTCAGGGTTGCGGATATGCCGTTCACACCGCATCGTGTCTGGCAGATGATCGAGGAGGCGAAGGGGAGCAGTGGCACCGATCAGGGGTAAATGGTCTTTCTGGCGCGGGTTTCGCAACGAGGAACCACGCCTGCCGGATGTCCGGCCCGCCTGTACCCATGTGGTGCTGCTCGATGGCACCATGTCCACCCTGCGCCGGGGCCAGGAGACCAATGTCGGCCTGACCTACCGGCTGCTGTCCGAACTGCCCCAATCGGCCAATGTGATGCTGTATTACGAGCCCGGCATCCAGTGGCGCGGCGTCAAACGCTCGGTCGAGGTGCTGGCCGGGGTCGGGATCAACCGCCAGATCAAGCGTGCCTATCTGTTCCTGGCCCGCAACTATCACCCCGGCGACCGCATCTTCCTGATGGGCTATTCGCGCGGGGCCTTCGCTGTCAGATCGCTTGCAGGGCTCATCGACAAGCTGGGCCTGCTGCGGCCCGCGCAGATCAGCGAAGACGCGCTGGAGCGGCTCTATTGCCTTTATCAGGAGGCCCCGGACAGCCAGCAGGCGCGCGCCTTCCGCGCCTCTCGGTGTCATGACCGGGTGCGGATCGAGATGGTGGGCGTTTATGATACGGTGCGCGCGCTTGGGCTGCGCTGGCCTTTGCTTTGGCGGTTGGCCCCGCAGACGCATGAATTTCACAGCCATGAGTTGGGGGCCTCGACCCGCCACGGGCGCCACGCGCTGGCAATGGACGAAACCCGCGATGTCTATGCGCCCGTAATGTGGACCCTGCCCGAGGGGCGTGAGGGCGACGTGATCCAGATGTGGTTTCGCGGCACCCATGGGGATGTGGGCGGCCAGCTTGGCGACTGGCAGGCGGCACGACCGCTGGCGAATATCCCGCTGGCCTGGATGCTGGGAGAGGCGGAACATTGCGGTCTGCCCCTGCCGCCCCACTGGCGCAGCCGCTACCTGACCGATCCCGGTGCGCCCTCGGTCGGGACCATGCGCGGCTGGAGCCGGATCTTCGTGCTGCGTCACAAGCGGCGGATCGGGCTGGACCGGTCCGAGAGGGTGCATCCAAGCGCCCTGCCCGCCGCGCGCCAGGCCGGGTTGCCGGTCATGTCGGACGGGGCGCTGCGGATTGGATAGAGATTTCGCCGCCTTCGGCGTCGATCCGGGAACGACCGGTCTCAGACCCCCTTTGGGGGCCTTCGCCCGCCCGTGAGGGGGGACGCCCCCCCTTCACCCCCCGCTTGGCGGCGTTGGCGCAGAATTCATGCTTTGCGTGGCTTGGCCCGTAGCGTCGGGTCCGCCTGCGCGGGATCCTCGGGCCAGGGATGCTTGGGATAGCGAGCGCGCATGTCCTTGCGCACATCGGCATAGCTGCCCGCCCAGAAGCCGGGCAGATCGGTCGTGGTCTGCACCGGGCGACCTGCGGGCGACAGCAACGTCATGCGCAAAGGCTGGCGGTCCTGCCCAATGGTCGGATGGGTCGTGGTGCCGAAGACCTCTTGCAGGCGCAGGGCCACTTCAGGCGCATCGCCAGAGTAATCAATCGCAGCCTTGCGGCCCATGGGCGTAACCCAATGCGCGGGGGCGAGCCGGTCAAGCGCCTGCTGCTGATCCCAGTCAAGAAGGGACTTAAGCGCCTCGGTCGGGTCCAGCCGTTTGAGATCGGCGGCGCTGCTTTGATCGGTCAGGAAGGGGGCGAGCCAGGTTTCCAACCCGTCCATAAGGGCCGCGTCCGAGACATCGACAAGACCGGAGACCCGCAGTCTGGCCCGCAGGAGTGTCGCCGATTTTGACCAGTTCAGAACATCGAGACCGAGATCCCTTAGACCGGCAATCAGGGCGGTTGTGATCGCCTCGGGCGGGGCATCCTTCCAGATCCGGTCCTGAAGGATCAACGCGCCGAACCGCTCCTCTTGCCGCGCCACCACCCGCCGGTCCCTGCGCGACCAGTCGCAACGCTGCACCCAGGTGATCCGGTCGGCATAAAGCCCGCGCAACTCACCCTCGCTGAGTGCCACCGCCTGACGGATGCGCGCCTCGCGTGGGTTGCCATCGAGGTCGGTCGCCACGATCAGCCGCTGCCCGGCCAGTGCATCGCCATCGGGCATCACCGCGCCTTTCCCGCCGGACAGGATATAGCGGGGCGCATCGCCCCTGCGGCGCAGCCCGATGCGGTCGGGATAGGCCAGCGCGGCCTGCTCGGCGAGGCTGTGTTGTGGCCCCTTGGCGAAACGGGCGAGGCGTCTGGCCTCTTCCTTGATGCGTGTCACCGCCCCCCGGTCCGCATTCATCCCGCCGGGATTGTCCAACGCGCGCAACCGCAACGAGAGGTCCGTGCCCCGGTTGCGCAGCGGATCGCGTTCCGACAGCAGGGCCGCCAGACGCTCCGTTCCCTTGCCGCCCATGGCCAGCATATGGGCGAGGCGCGGATGCAGCGGCATGCGCGACAAAACCTTGCCATGATCCGTCACAAGGCCCGCGTCGGTCAGCGCGCCAAGGCCCCGCAACAGGGCCTGTGCCTCTGCCAGTGCCCCTGACGGGGGAGGCGTCAGAAAGGCAAGGTCAGCCCCATCCCCCGCCCCCCAAAGCGCAAGATCGAGCGCCAGCGACGCAAGGTCGGCGGCCTCGATCTCGGCAGGGGGAAAGGCGGGCAAGGCCCCCTCGCCACCCCTTGTCCAGTTGCGATAGCAAATGCCCTCTGCTACCCGGCCAGCACGGCCCCGGCGCTGATCCGCCTCGGCGCGGCTGACCGCTTCGGTCACCAGCCGGGACATACCGGAGGAGGGATCGAACCGGGCGCGGCGGGCGCAGCCCCCATCCACCACCACGCGAATATCGGGGATGGTCAGCGAGGTTTCGGCAATCGACGTCGCCAGCACCAGCTTGCGCCGCCCTTTCGGCTCGGGGCTGAGGGCTGCCCGTTGCGCGGACAGGGGCATGGCGCCGAACAGCTGGTGCATCACCACATTGCCCGGCAGATCCGCCAGCAGCGCGGCGGTGCGACGGATCTCGCCCTCACCGGGCAGGAAGGCCAGAATACCGCCATCCGTTTCCCTCAGGGCCTGCCGGATGAGGCCCGCCATGGCTTGCTCGAACCGCTCTTCCCTGCGGGGCGGGGCGTCGCGCCAGCGGGTCTTGACCGGGTAGGCCTTGCCTTCGGAGGTCACGACCGGGGCATCGTCAAGAAGGGTGGCGACCGGTGCGGCGTCCAACGTGGCGGACATCACAAGCACCAGCAGATCCTCTCGCAGCGCGCCGCGCACTTCCCATGTCAGGGCAAGCCCCAGATCCGCATTGAGGGAGCGTTCGTGAAATTCATCGAAGATCACCGCACCGATACCCGGCAGTTCCGGCTCGTCCTGCAACATCCGCGTCAGGATGCCTTCGGTCACAACTTCCACCTGCGTGTCAGGCCCCACTTTGCTCTCACCGCGCACCCGATAGCCGATGGTCTGGCCGGGCTGTTCCCCCAACGTTTCGGCCATGCGTTCGGCAGCGGCCCGCGCGGCCAGGCGGCGGGGTTCCAGCATCAGGATGCGCCCCGGTGCAATCCCCGCCTCCAGCAGGGCCAGCGGCACGCGGGTGGTCTTGCCCGCCCCCGGCGGGGCTTGCAGGACAGCACGGCCATGGTCGCGCAGGGCGGCCTCAAGCTCGGGCAGGATGGGGTCAATGGGCAGGCGGGTCACGGGGATCGGGTCAGTCCACAAGTAAAAGGCGCACCCGGCCATAAAGCGTCTGAGTTTCCACCCGCGTCAACCGCCACGCCCCGTCTTCCATCTGCGAGAACTCTGCGTTGAACGCAAACACCTGCCGTTCGGCCAGATCCTCGGATGAGAACCCCGCAAGCCGGCGATAGGCCCCGGCACAGCGGGCCACCTCGCCCCCCAAGACCACGGGGCCAAGCGTGATCGAGGAGCGCCGGACACCATCGAACACGAGGATCGACCAGTCACAGAGCGCATCAAAGCCGCGTGGCCGGGCGATCATGTAAAGGGCGCTCATCGGGTCGATGGTGTCCGATTGTCGTGCGGGGTCAAGCGCCCAAGGGCCCGGATCGGTCAGAGACAGGGCGTGCAGGATCGTCGGAATGCCGTTTTCATAGCCAAGCGCCACCTCGCTGAGCCGCCTGCCCGTATCGACGTCTTCGCGATAGGCCAGAGGACGCAAGCCGCCTGCCTCGATCAGCCCCTCGCTGGCCAGATCGAAACGGATCTCCCGGAACGCCCCGGCAAGGCCCGCACTTGTCACGCGCCCCGCCGCTGCGTAACTGTCGCCGGTCTCATTCGCTTGCAGGATCGCCTCGGCCACCCTCAAAGGGCCGAACCTGATCTGGTATCGCGCCGTACAATCCGCCTGTGCAAAGGCACTGGCCGGAAACAGGAACAAAAACAAAACCAGACGGATCACGCGCCTCTTCCCAATGGCATAACGCCGCGCCGGGTGGACAAGGCGGCACCGGGCGGGGCAAACAGCAACACGCGCCGGACTGCATGGCGCCTATTCCAAGCTTAGCCGCAATAGACGATGGTTTGATGACCGACACCCGCCTGCCCGCCGATCTGACCGACCGCATCCTTGCCGGGGAACGCCGTGCATTGGCCCGCGCCGTGACGCTGGTTGAAAGCACGCGGGCAGATCATCGGGCTGAGGCGACGGCCTTGCTGGAAACGCTTCAGGGCCATGGGCGGCAGGCGTTGCGGATCGGATTGTCGGGCACGCCGGGGGTGGGCAAATCCACCTTCACCGAAAGCTTCGGCATGATGCTGGTGAAACAGGGGCTTAAGGTCGCCGTCCTCGCGGTCGATCCCAGTTCAACCCGCTCCGGCGGGTCGATCCTTGGCGACAAGACCCGGATGGAACAGCTCAGCCGCCAGAAGAATGCCTTTATCCGGCCCTCGCCGTCGCTGTCTCATCTGGGTGGCGTATCGCGCCGCACAAGAGAGGCCGTAGCGCTTTGCGAGGCTGCCGGTTTTGACGTGATCATTGTGGAGACCGTGGGCGTCGGCCAGTCCGAGACCATGGTGGCCGAGATGTGCGACCTGTTCGTTCTGCTGCTGGCCCCGGCTGGCGGTGACGAATTGCAGGGTGTCAAACGTGGCATCATGGAGATTGCCGACCTCATTCTGGTCAACAAGGCCGATGGCGATCTGAAGGCCACAGCCACGCGGACCTGTGCCGACTATGCCGGGGCGCTAAGGCTGCTGCGCAAACGCGCGCGCGACCCACAGGATTTCCCAAAGGCGCTGACAGTCTCAGCGGTGGAGGGCGACGGGTTGGAACGGGCATGGGACGAGATGCAGGCGCTGGCCGACTGGCGCAAGCAGCATGGCATCTGGCAGGAACGGCGGGCGGAACAGGCACGTCACTGGTTCGAGGAAGAGGTGCGATCCGGCCTGCTGGCGCGGCTGACGGGTGATCCCGCGATGCGGGCGCGCATGGCAGAGCTTGGCGCAGCCGTGGCCCGCGGCGATACCTCGCCCGATGCGGCAGCGGCGGAATTGCTGGCGGGGCTGACAGGCTAGGCCCGGTCAGACGTCTCCTTCCCGCGTCGTGACGAATGGCATCTCGATAACCGGTCCGGGTTCCGGCACCGGCACCCGGACACGGCGCAACCCAAGCCGCGGATGCATCCGCCCGGCCAGCATCCAGGCCGCTAGCAGCGCCCCACCTGAGAGCGCGAATATGGATGACAGCGGCGCCGCCAGCAACAAAAGCCATGCCGCGCCGGGTGTCAGGATGCCCGACACATCGCGAAAGCTGGAATAGACCGCCGACATTTCCGTCCGTTCCGAGGGTTTGACCGCCATCAGGAAGGGCAAGCCCCCGCAGACATCCAGCAGGATCAGAAAGAAAGACACCGAGGCCAACGCCACCACGGCCGCCAACGGCCAGCCTGCCAGAGCGAAAGCCGCGACCGACAACACCCCTGCCCCCAGAAATCCGGTGCGCACAGACTGGCGCACCGACCGGCCCTGCATCCAGCGCAGCATCAGCGGCGTGATGAACAGCAACCCGTTGGTCATCGACAGCATGACGCCGCCCAGTTGCTCGCTCAGCCCCGCATTCACCGCGAAAATCGGCAGGTAGACCACATAAACCCACCAGCCACAGGACCGGATGACAGCGAATAGCCAGCCCGCCACCAGTCTCGGCTGAGCCGCGAAGCGGCCCAGATAGGCAATCGGGTTCGTGGCGGGCCGTTTGGCCTTCTGGATCAGCTTGCCATTGCCTAAGCGCAGGTAAAGGAAAGTTCCAAGCATCCCCAGGATTGCGACACCTGAAATCAGGAATGGCGCCGGACGCCACCAGTCCATCAGGTAGACACCCGCCACCGGCCCCACGGTCCAGCCGGCGGCACTATAGAACATGCGCAGGGTTTCGCTGCGCCCAAGCTCCACCCGTTCGATATAATCCAGAACATAGGCGTTGAAGCAAACGAAGAGGGTGGCGACGGCCACCGTGGTCAGGGCCAGAGTTACAACGATGAAATCCGGTGAAATGGCCCCGATCCCGGCACCGGCGAAGAAGGTCAGCGCAGCACCGGTATAAAGCCAGCGGCGCGGCACGAAACGGTTCAGCCAGGGCACAAGAAAACCCGCGATCATCGACAGCAGCCCGACGATGAAATAGGCCTCTGACACCGATTTGGCGCTGCCCAGGGTCTCCAGCATTGCCAGAGGCATCACCGAGATCAGGATGCCGCGCGCCACCGCCTCGCACCCCGCGAGCGTGGCAAAACCCTTGACGCCCGGCGCAGGAGCGTGGCGCAGCCATTCGGGTATTCGGCGTTCGTGCATGGAGGCTCAAGGTCTGGAGTACCCTTTGACCCTAGGCAGCCAGCCGCCCCTGTCTTGCCCGCACGCGACCATGACAAGGTCGTTGCCGGGCTTTTGACCTGTAGGTGACACAGCACTGCGGTGGCCTCATCCGCAAGGCCGACCAACGCGCCTAATCCATATTGGACAGGGCAATGATCTTGCTGTCGGCGATCTGGGGCATGGGCGTGGCTACGGGTTACGCATGCAAAAGTGCGGGGGATCGGCGCCTTCGGTGAACTCGACCCCGCCGCAAGCAGCACAGCGCCAGCGCGCGCGCCCCCAGGGGGCGGGGCGCGCATCGGGTTCCCAGATGCAATCGCGTGTGGGGCTGTCCGGGGCTAGGGATTCTCCATGACGAGGGCCACCGCGCGACCGGGCCAATCCGAACAGCAACGCACCGATCCTGAGCCACAGGAAGATGGCCAGCAGCGTCAGCCCCGCCACCAGAAACGGGTGGTCCTGAGGCAGATATTCGCGCAGCCAGGGCGGCAGGATGGCATCGAGATCGGTCATGATCCGGTCAGGATATCTCTGCCAGCCTTGGGGACAAGGGGCGACGAACAACGTGCTTGAGATTGATGGGCGGACCGGTCAGCCCGGGTCACCCGTCTTTCACCCCACCATGGGCCTGCGATCGGGGTAGATCACCTCGGACACGCCCTGTTCTTCGAGATCGAGGCAGAACGTGTCAAGCCCGACATTGGCCTTGTGCTCCAACTCTGCCGGATAGAGATAGACAAGCCCCAGGATGGTCACCTTGTCCCCGTTCGGCAGATCAAAGCGCACGGCCTCATCCGGCAGGATCGTCGGATAGCTGACCATTGCGGCACTCATTCCCGTATCGCCGGAATAGGGCGCACCGTCCGGGGAGGACAGCGTGTGACCATCCGCCACGAACGCCCCGGCGCTGTGGGGATAGCGCGCGTAGTGCTTGAGAAACCTGATCGGCCACCATGTCGCGGCATCGTCGTTTCGGCGCTTCTGCATGATCTCGACCACTTTGTCGCCCCAATCCGCATGCAGCCCGATCATCAGCTCGGCCCGGCCCCAGATCGCGGGGTCGCAATTGTCCGGCACGGCCATGCGTTCATTGCTCATGCCCAGGGTCACGAAGACCCAGTGGTCACGCGTACCCGTGGGGGCAAAGCACAGAATGTCGACCGGCACGACATCCGACACCAGTTCCTGAAAGAGGATCGGCTGAACGCCAAACGCCTCGGCCAGCCTGCCCCGGATCACCTCGTGACTTGGCAGGGCAAGGGGCTCAGGCGCATGCGCGGAGCCCGTGTCTTTTGTCTGGTTCGGCTTTTGCGCGCCGCCGAAAATTTTCTTCAGGAACTTCATCGGGATGGAACCTTTCTCGGTACAGAGGGTGCGAGGGGTGATGCTCGTGCCGTCCGCGAGCGAAATTGCTCTCACGAGGTCTGAAATGATGCGGCCCTTTGGGGCTGCGGTTTGAAATGGCTGTGGTCGGGAGGAAGCGTGAAATGACGCTTGTCCGGGAGTGATCGGGGCGGTCTCGCTCGCCATGCGCGAGCGCAGCGGTCGGGATGACAGGGACACGCCCCGCACACTTTCCACCGTCCTTGCCCTCGTTACGCATCATCACAACCGACACTCATGAACCCGATCTGATGCATGGTCCTGCATTCGCGGGGCGGAGTAAATCCCCCTGGCGCGGGCCCCAAAAAGAAACGGGCCGGCGACGGGGAAGTCACCGGCCCGGTTTCGGAATGTCTTTGGGATCAGAGCTGGCGCTCGACCATCATCTTCTTGATCGACGCGATGGCCTTGGCCGGGTTCAGACCCTTGGGGCAGGTCTTGGCGCAGTTCATGATGGTGTGGCAGCGGTAGAGCTTGAAGGGATCCTCAAGCTCGTCCAGACGCTCGCCGGTCGCTTCGTCACGGCTGTCGATGAGCCAGCGATAGGCATGCAGCAGCGCGGCCGGCCCGAGGTAGCGGTCGCCGTTCCACCAGTAGCTGGGGCAGGAGGTCGAACAGGACGCGCACATCACGCACTCATAGAGACCGTCGAGCTTCTTGCGATCCTCAATCGACTGGCGCCATTCCTTCTCGGGGCGCTGCGTCTTGGTTTCCAGCCACGGCATGATGCTGGCGTGCTGCGCATAGAAATGCGTCAGGTCCGGGATCAGGTCCTTCACCACCGGCATGTGCGGCAGCGGGTAGATCTTCACGTCGCCCTTGATCTCGTCCATGCCGTAGATACAGGCCAGCGTGTTGATCCCGTCGATATTCATCGCGCAGGATCCGCAGATCCCTTCACGGCAGGACCGGCGGAAGGTGAGCGTCGGGTCGATCTCGTTCTTGATCTTGATCAGCGCGTCCAGAACCATCGGGCCGCAGGTGTCCATGTCGACGAAATAGGTGTCGACCTGCGGGTTTTTCCCGTCATCGGGGTTCCAGCGGTAGATCTGGAACTTGCGCACATTGGTGGCGCCTTCCGGCTTGGGCCAGGTCTTGCCCGTGATGATCTTGGAGTTACGGGGAAGCGTGAATTGAACCATGTCCTCGTCTCCTTAGAACGTCCGCGCCTTGGGCGCGATTTTCTTGAGCGAAATGCCGCCCTCGTCTTCGGTGGTCAGCGGGTCGGTGATGACCGGGCGGTATTCCAGCCCGACACTGCTGCCCTCGATGCGGGACACCGTGTGGACGCGCCATTTCTTGTCGTCGCGATCCGGGAAATCCTCATGCGCGTGGGCACCACGGCTTTCCTGGCGGGCCTCTGCGCCGACGATGGTGGCAAGCGCGTTCGGCATCAGGTTGGTCAGTTCCAGCGTTTCCATCAGGTCGCTGTTCCAGACCATGCTGCGGTCGGTCACCTTCAGGTCACCCATCTTGCCGGCGATGGCGGTCATCTTCTCGACGCCTTCGGACAGCGTCTTGGAGGTGCGGAAGACGGCGGCGTCGGCCTGCATGGTCTTCTGCATTTCCAGCCGCAGGTCCGCCGTGGGCGTGTCGCCATTGGCGTAGCGCAGCCCATCGAAACGGCCGAGCGCCTTGTCGATGCTGGCCTTGTTGAGCACCGGGTTAGGGGCGTCCGCGTCCACCACCTGACCGGCGCGGATCGCGGCGGCGCGGCCAAAGACCACAAGGTCGATGAGCGAGTTGGAGCCAAGCCGGTTGGCCCCGTGAACGGAGGCACAGCCTGCCTCGCCCACGGCCATCAGGCCGGGCACGATGGCGGTCGGGTCTTTCTTGGTCGGGTTCAGCACCTCGCCCCAGTAGTTCGTGGGGATGCCGCCCATGTTGTAGTGCACCGTCGGGATGACCGGGATCGGTTCCTTGGTGACATCGACACCGGCGAAGATCTTGGCGCTTTCCGAGATGCCGGGCAGGCGTTCGGCCAGTGCCTCGGCGGGCAGGTGGGAAAGGTTCAGGTGGATATGGTCGCCTTCGGCCCCCACGCCACGGCCTTCGCGGATTTCCATGGTCATGGAGCGGGACACGTAATCGCGCGGCGCGAGGTCTTTGTACTGCGGTGCATAACGCTCCATGAAGCGCTCGCCTTCCGAGTTCGTCAGGTAACCGCCCTCGCCGCGCGCGCCTTCGGTGATCAGGCAGCCGGAGCCATAGATGCCGGTCGGGTGGAACTGCACGAACTCCATATCCTGAAGCGGCAGGCCCGCGCGGGCCACCATACCGCCGCCGTCCCCGGTGCAGGTATGCGCGGAGGTGGCGGAGAAATAGGCACGGCCATAGCCGCCCGTTGCCAGCACCACCATCTTGGCCGAGAAGACATGCATCGTGCCGTCGTCGAGCTTCCAGGCCACGACGCCCTGACACTGGCCGTCCTCGGACATGATCAGGTCGGTCGCGAAATACTCGATGTAGAATTCCGCGTTGTTCTTGAGCGACTGGCCATAAAGCGTGTGCAGGATGGCGTGGCCGGTGCGGTCCGCGGCGGCGCAGGTGCGCTGCACGGCGGGGCCTTCCCCGAATTCGGTCGTGTGGCCGCCGAAGGGGCGCTGATAGATTTTGCCCTCTTCCGTGCGGGAGAAGGGAACGCCGTAGTGCTCTAGCTCATACACCGCCTTGGGCGCTTCGCGCGCCAGATACTCCATCGCGTCGGTGTCACCGAGCCAATCGGAGCCCTTGACGGTGTCATACATGTGCCACTGCCAGTGGTCAGGGCCCATGTTGGACAGCGAAGCAGCGATGCCGCCCTGCGCGGCCACGGTGTGGCTGCGGGTCGGGAACACCTTGGAAATACAGGCGGTCTTGAGGCCCTGTTCGGCCATCCCGAGCGTCGCGCGCAGGCCAGAGCCCCCGGCACCGACGACAACGACGTCATAGGAATGATGATTGAGTGCGTAGGACTCGGTCATGTGTCTTGATCTCCTGTCCCTGGATTACAGCGCAATCTGGGCGAGCGAAACGAGGCCGAAGGCCATCAGCCCGTAGCTGATGCAAGCCATGACGATAATCGCGATCTTGCGGGACAAGCCCTGCATGTAATCTTCGATCACCATCTGGATCCCAAGGCGGAAGTGGTAGAAGCCGACGATCAGCATCAGGGCAGCCGATACGGCGGGGAATGGGCGCGACAGGGCGGCCTGCACATCGGCGTAGGGCTCACCCAACAGGGGGCCGAAGCTGAACAGGAACATCGGGGTGATGATCAGCAGCGCCACTGCCGTGACGGTGGTCTTCCAGAAATGATCGGTGCCCGATTTGGCCGATCCGAGGCCAATCACGCGTTTGCGGTCGGTCATAAGTGCCATGGATCAGCCCCTCAGATTGCGATGATTGTCAGGAAGGTCAGCGCGACACTGCCGATGATGATGCCCCAGCCCATCTTGTCGCTGTCATCGGGGTCGAGCCCATAGCCCATGTCCCAGACCAGATGGCGGACACCGGCCAGCGCGTGGTACCAAAGCGCCAGAACGCAGAGCGTCATGAGGACGTCACCGACGAAGCAGGTCATCAGCCCGTCAACGAAGTTGAAATAGGCCTCGCTGGTCGCGGCAGCCATCAGCCACCAGACGACAAGGACTGCCCCGCCGAGAAGTGCGATGCCAGTGATCCGGTTCAGGATCGAGGTCGCGGAGTTGAGCTGCGGACGGTAAATCTGCAAGTGCGGGGACAGCGGACGGTTGCCGCGATTGACGTCAGCCATGGCGAACACCCTTTCAGGTTGTGCTAGGTGATTGCTTGTTCCCCTTATGCATAACGCCTTTTTTCAAGGAGTCACCTATCCGCACGCAGGTTTGGCCCGGTTTTTTGACAGTTTTTTGTGTCTAATCGCCGCAGAGCGGCATTTTGTGATCACGTCTTTAAATAGTGTGATCACAAAAAGGAAAGCCCGAAGCCAGCCATAAGAACAGCCAGCAGAACCAGAGAGACTCGCCAAGGCGTCTGCACACCGGTCTTCTCTTCCAGCTGCCGCGTGTAGACCGTGATTGGCATGCCGATGATCAGGCCGACCAGCACCGGACGCAGCCGGATGATGAAGTTCGAATCCGCCTCGATCATATCCGCGAACAGGTAGATCGACACGCCAGAGGCCAGCAACGCCGCCCCGAGCGCACGGCCATGAGACAGCAGGATCGTCTCCAGGATCTCGCTCATCTCGCCACCAGCTTTTTCGACCATCTCCCGATGGTATTGCGTCGGCAGACTGCCGAAAAGATAGCGCGCGGCCATGAAGATGGTGCCCAGTGAGGCGAGGTAATAAAGCGCGATAGCCAGCGAATGCATGAAGATCCCTTTCAGACCTGTCCTTTTAGGCAGGTTAACCGAAAGTTAACGTCAGAAATAGGGCATTGTCACGCCGCAAACCGCGCAAAACCCGCGCATTTAAGGGGTTTAGAGGATTTGTCGGGATTTATTGGGGGATTGTACCTCAGACGGGAACAAGTACCCAGTAGTCAAGATCGAGCAGCACACCGGGCAGGTATTTCCCGTCTTCACCCTTCAGTTCCCCCGCCTTGCCGTCCTTGGTCGCCACCAGCCGCAAACGCAGCGCACCAACGCCGGGCGCGGCGGTCTCGGCCTTGTCCAGCACCTCCGTCCAGGCCTTGACGGTGTCGCCCGAGAAACAGGGGTTGGCATGGGCACCCGCGTTGATGCCCGCGATCAGCTGCGCATTGGCCAGCCCGTTGAAGCTGAGCGCGCGCGCCATGGAGATGACATGCCCGCCATAGATCAGCCGCTGCCCATCCGGGCGGAACGTGGCGTCGAAGTGCACCTTCGCAGTGTTCTGCCACAGGCGCGTGGCGATCATGTGCTCGGCTTCCTCGATGGTGACACCATCCACATGGTCTACGATTTCACCGATCTCGTAGTCACCCCACCGATGCGGCTCACCCGCGAGGGTGAAGTCATACCCGGTGAAATCCAGTCCTTCGGGGATCCCAAGGCTGTCGGCAGATACGACCTTGGCCAGATCGGGGATCACTGTGTCCGGCGCGGGGGCCTCCAGATCGTTCTTACGGACCATCACCCAACGGACATAGTCCAGCACGACCTCGTCCCGCTGATTGAGACCTTCCGTGCGGACATAGACCACGCCCGACTTGCCATTGGAGTTCTGCTTGAGCCCGATGACTTCGGAAACGGACCGCAGCGTGTCTCCGGGATAGACCGGCTTGCGGAACCGGCCTTCCGCATAGCCCAGGTTCGCCACCGCGTTGAGAGACACATCCGGCACGGTCTTGCCAAAGACCACGTGAAACGCGGCCAGATCATCCAGCGGCGAGGCCGGCAGACCACATGCCCGTGCAAATTCATCGGAGGAATGGAGCGCGTGCCGGGCCGGGTAAAGGGCGTGATACAGCGCCCGCTCGCCCCCCGACACGGTGCGCGGCACGGCGTGCTCTATCCGCTGGCCGAGCGTGTAGTCCTCGAAGAAATTGCCGGGGTTTGTCTTGGCCATGTGCCTGTGTCTCTCTCGTTGTCGGGGCCTAGCCGAAGGGCCAGTATCCCAGCCAATAGTGAATGTAGCCGATCACGCCCATCAGGATGACCGAGGCCACGAGGAACATGCCGTCCTTGGCGTAGGTTCCGATCTGTGTGGGGTGCCAGTTGGGTTCGGCGCGGTTGATGGCGATGACCTCGACGATGGCCCAGATCAGAAGGCCACCGAACAGGATGACCGATGCCAGATCGCCATTCACCAGCAGATGCGCAACGGCCCAGAGGCCAAAACCCGTCAGCATCGGGTGGCGCATGTTGTTGAGCAGTTTGCCTTTTCGCGGCGCCGGACTCATCATGAAGATAGCGATCAGAACCAACAGGTTGTTAACATGCGTCGCCCAGACTGGTGGATACCAGACCTGCCCCACATCCGCGCCGCGAAAGCCGATCACCATCAGCACGATGCTCGCCAGCAGCGCCAGCGCAATCGGGCCTTTGCCCTTGTCGCCCATGTTGGCGCGGGCATCGGGGGCGGCGCGTTTGAACAGATGGGCACCGGCCCAAAGGGCAATGCCGAGGATCATGAGGGTGAGGTACATGGGCGCGTCTCCTGCGGACTGACTGTTGTCGCGTCAGCCCGCCTGCATCGCAGCGATGGCCTCCGCTTTGGCCAAGGTGGCCTTGGCGGTGGCGACATGCAAGTTCTCGACGATCTTTCCATCGACGACAGCCACCCCCTGCCCGCTGGCCTCGGCTTCCTCAAAGGCGGCGATCTGACGGCGGGCAAGATCGACCTCGGCCTCTGACGGGGCGAAGGCGGCATTGGCAATATCGACCTGCGCGGGATGGATCAGCGTCTTGCCATCAAAGCCCATGTCACGGCCCTGATCGCATTCGGCGCGCAGCCCCTCGTCATCCTTGAAGGCGTTATAGACCCCATCGACGATCACGATCCCTTCGGCCTTGGCGGCCAGAAGGCTGAGGCTGAGCCCCGCCATCATCGGCAACCGGTCGCCGCGGAAGCGGGTGTTCATTTCCTTCGCCAGATCATTTGTGCCCATGACGAAGCCCTGCATCTGCGGATGGGCGGCAATTTCGGGCGCATTGATCATGCCGCGCGGGGTTTCCATCATCGCCCAGATCGGTTTGTTGCCCACCAGCGCCGCCAGCGCATCCACCTGCGCCGCGCTCTCCACCTTGGGCAGCAGAACCGCATCGCAGTCCATGGTGGCGGCGGCTTTTGCGTCGGCCTCTCCCCACCCGGTATCGAGCCCGTTGATCCGCACAATCCGCATCCGGTTGCCATAGCCACCTGCGGCCAGCGCAGCGGCCAGCGTGGCGCGGGCATTGGCCTTTTCTTCAACCGCGACCGCGTCTTCCAGATCGAAGATGATCGCGTCCACCGGCAGGGTCTTGGCCTTCTCCAGCGCCCGCTCTTTCGAGCCGGGGATATAGAGAACAGAGCGGAAGGGGCGTGCGGTCTGGGTCATGGAAACCGTCCTTTCGGGCAAGATCGGCGGCACCAAACACAAAGAATGCTGCGAATGCAAGTTGCTTTATGCCGCAACGTAGCGAAATTTTCTTTCGCGATGCAGCGGCGGCGATTAACCGAATCTTCGGATTTCTACGGCAGGCTTTCCCGATCTTTGAATGGGAGCTTCGGGCGGAACCGTCGCTTTCCCTGCATTTCTGCCCTGTTCCCGCAACGAAAGGCAGACATGATGACCCGCCTCGCTTCTCTCTTTATCGCACCCCTCGCGCTGCTGGTGCTGCCCGCCCTGGCAGACGCGCAAGCCGCCCGGACCATCTGTGCCGAACGCGACCAGATCGTCGGCACCCTGACCGGCTATTTCGGCGAAACCGCCCGCAGTTGGGGCATGGGGCCCGCCGGTCGGATCGTGGAAATCTTCGCCTCGGACGAAACCGGCACGTGGACAATCACTGTCACCGCGCCCGACGGCACGACCTGTCTCGTAGCCTCGGGCAATTCATGGGAAGATCTGGCGCAATCCGCGCGCGGCGAGGCGACCTGATCCTATGAAATTCTCCAGTTTCGCATTGATGGCGGTCTGGATTCTTGTGTCTGGCATACATTTGCATACATTTCTTCAGCTGATTACCTAGGAATTTCCGCCCGGATTCCAGCGAGTTACCAACATCGCATGCGGCAGCGCGGCAATATGGGTCTTTCCGCCGCGCCGCAAGGCCCTTGCGCGACTCCCCTAGTGCGGCTAGGCCACTTGGCAACTTCAACTGAGCTCGGAGACGAATTCTCATGGCCAGACCCAAGATTGCGCTTATCGGCGCAGGCCAGATCGGTGGCACCCTTGCCCATCTCGCAGCAATCAAGGAACTCGGTGACGTTGTTCTGTTCGACATCGCCGACGGCGTGCCGCAGGGCAAGGCACTCGACATCGCGGAATCCGGCCCCTCGGAAGGGTTCGATGCCGCCATGTCCGGCACCACGGACTATGCCGATATCGCCGGTGCCGATGTCATCATCGTGACCGCAGGCGTGCCCCGCAAACCGGGGATGAGCCGCGATGACCTGCTGGGGATCAACCTCAAGGTCATGAAATCGGTCGGCGAAGGCATCCGCGACAACGCCCCCGACGCCTTCGTGATCTGCATCACCAACCCGCTCGACGCGATGGTCTGGGCGCTGCAGCAGTTCTCGGGCCTGCCCGCGAACAAGGTTGTCGGCATGGCCGGGGTGCTCGACTCCGCCCGTTTCCGCCACTTCCTGTCGGTGGAATTCAACGTCTCCATGCGCGATGTGACCGCCTTCGTTCTGGGTGGCCACGGCGACACGATGGTGCCCTCGGTCCGCTACTCCACCGTTGGCGGCATCCCGCTGCCCGACCTGGTGGACATGGGCTGGACCACGCAGGAGAAACTGGACGCCATCGTACAGCGCACCCGTGACGGCGGCGCAGAAATCGTCGGCCTGCTGAAAACCGGATCGGCCTATTACGCGCCTGCGACCTCGGCCATCGAAATGGCAGAGGCCTACCTGAAAGACCAGAAACGCCTGCTGCCCTGCGCAGCCTATTGCGATGGCGAGTTCGGCCTCGATGGCATGTATGTGGGCGTTCCCACCATCATCGGCGCCGGCGGTATCGAAAAGATCGTGGACATCAAACTGTCGAAGGAAGAACAGGCCATGTTCACCAAATCGGTCGATGCGGTCAAAGGTCTGGTCGACGCCTGCAAGGCCATCGACGAAAGCCTCGCCTGAGCGCGTCCGATACGTTAAGCAAAGGGCAGCCTTCGGGCTGCCTTTTTCGTTTTGGGATCAGTAGGGGCCAAGCCAGCATGTTCAAACCCGCCACCGGCATGCATTACCACCGCTTCCTGAGGAACCTGCACGAAACCACGCTCTTGGACTGGTACATGGAAATCGGCTGTCGGGACGGGTCTTCCTTTGCGTCGGTGCGGTCGAAAACCATCGCGGTTGACCCGTTCTTCCGGGTGGAACGCAATGTGATCGGGGACAAGCCCGCGTTGCATATCTTTCAGCAGACCAGCGACGACTTCTTTGCCAGCGGATTTCTGGACGCGCTCGATATCCGTCTGAGCCTGAGCTTTCTGGACGGGATGCACCTGTTCGAGTACCTGCTGCGCGATGTCATCGAGACCGAAAAGCGGTCGCTCCCGGAAGGGGTGATCATGATGCATGATTGCTGTCCTTTCGATCACGAGATGACCACGCGCGATCTGGACAATATCCCCGCCGCGGCCTGGACCGGCGATGTGTGGAAACTGCTGCCGATCCTTCAGCAGTATCGCCCCGGTCTGAAGATTGACGTGCTGGACTGCAAACCCACGGGACTTGTGATGCTGTCCAACCTGGACCCGGACAACAGCGTCTTGGCGGATGCCTATGATCAGATCCTCGCGGACTGGACGGATGTCACGCTGAAGGACCATGGCGCGGACCGCTTCTACGACAGTTTCGACTATGTCAGCGCCCGTGGTCAGACACGCGCGGGCCATCCGCTGCTGTCCGCGGTCAGATTGGATGACAGTGCAGGCTTTACCCCCGTCATGATGTCTTCCTGAGCGATCCAGATTGCCACCGATCCCAGGAAGTCAGTGATTCGTCGCAGTCAGCCCCTTGAGAACAAGGGACTTCCCATTTGTGATCACAGCATTTCCGACTGTGATCACAAATCCAGCTTTTTTCGGCAAATGCCCGCTGAAACGGCAAAATGGCGTTTCTTTGCACGCATGACTTGTGCTTAGACGGACGGGACCAAGTAGCAACATGGGACAGTTTCATGAACATTCATGAATACCAGGCGAAGGCTCTGCTTCGCAATTACGGCGCCCCGGTCAGCGATGGCCGCGTGGTCCTGAGAGCTGAAGACGCCAAAACCGCAGCCGGTGAACTCGATGGCCCGCTTTGGGTGGTCAAGGCGCAGATCCACGCAGGCGGGCGCGGCAAGGGCTCGTTCAAGGAAGCCGATGCTGGCGAAAAGGGCGGCGTGCGCCTGGCCAAATCGGTGGAAGAAGCGGCTGACGAAGCCAAGCGGATGCTGGGCCGCACCCTGGTGACCCACCAGACCGGCCCCGCCGGCAAGCAGGTCAACCGGATCTATATCGAAGACGGCTCCGGCATCGAGACCGAGATGTACCTGGCCCTTCTGGTGGATCGCCAGACCAGCCGCATTTCCTTCGTCTGCTCGACCGAAGGCGGCATGGACATCGAAGAGGTCGCCGCCGCGACCCCTGAAAAGATCCTGTCCTTCTCTGTTGATCCCGCAACCGGGTATCAGGCCTTTCACGGCCGTCGCATCGCCTTCTCGCTCGGGCTGAAGGGCCCGCAGGTCAAACAATGCGTGGCGCTGATGGGTCTGCTCTACAAGGCCTTCACCGAGAAGGACATGGAGATGCTGGAGATCAACCCGCTGATCGTGACCGACAAGGGTGATCTGAAGGTGCTGGACGCCAAGGTCGGGTTCGATGGTAACGCCATCTACCGCCACCGCGACATCGCCGAACTGCGCGACGAGACCGAGGAAGACCCCAAGGAACTCGCCGCCTCCAAGTACGACCTGAACTACATCGCGCTCGACGGTGAAATCGGCTGCATGGTGAACGGCGCGGGCCTCGCCATGGCGACGATGGACATCATCAAGCTTTACGGGTCTGAACCTGCCAACTTCCTCGACGTGGGCGGCGGTGCGACCAAGGAAAAGGTGACCGAAGCCTTCAAGATCATCACGAGCGACCCGAACGTCAAAGGCATCCTGGTGAACATCTTCGGCGGCATCATGCGCTGTGACATCATCGCCGAGGGCGTTGTGTCGGCGGTGAAGGAAGTGGGCCTTCAGGTTCCGCTGGTCGTCCGTCTGGAAGGCACCAATGTCGAAAAGGGCAAGGAGATCATCAACACCTCCGGCCTGAACGTGATCGCTGCGGATGACCTGAAAGACGGCGCGCAGAAGATCGTGGCGGCGGTCAAGGGGTGATCGCCCTGCGCGGCATAAACTGGGCTTCGGCCTCTTTGGCATTGGTGGCGGTCTGTACTGCCGCCGATGCCAAGGCTGACGGTGCGGTCGCGGACCGCGCCATCGCTGGCTTTGCCGCGCATTGCTTCGATCCTCGGCTGACAGCGGATCGGGTGGCAGACCTGTTGCACCCGACGGGGGCACGGGTCGATTACTATGACCTCGATCCGTTCCTGTCCGTCCCCCCGTCCCCAGTTGTCGGACGCGCGGCAACCACCGGCACGGACCGGCGCTGTGAAGTCGCCTTCGACGGTGATCACGCGGACCGGGCTACCGAGGCGGCCTTGGCGGCACTGGCATCCGAGGGCATCACCACCGCAGCAGAGCTGCCCGGCACGCATACAGCCACGCCCGGCACCACGTTGCTCGGCGCACGTCAGTTGAACCCTGCCCGCGTGGCGGTTGTTCACGTTGGCACCCGTCCCGGCCCGAATGGTGTCGAGACTTTCCTGAGTGTGGAACGGCTTTTGCCGTCCGCCACCTGACGAAGGGGTGCTTGACGTGACTGTCCCCTCCTCAGGTCCAGCGCGCCGCTGTATCGTGCATATCGGTTTGAACAAGACCGGATCGACGACGATTCAGGCCTGGCTGCAGATCAATCAGGACGCTTTGCGCAATCAGGGTGTCTGGCATGACAATTTGGGCCCGCATAGCGGCCCGCACTTGTCCACCGCCGTCGGTTGGACAATCTTTGCACATTCGCAACGCCCCAATTACGTTCCGGGTGGCTGGCAGGCCCAAACATACCGAATCCGGAGCCGCGCTGACCTTCAGGAACGGCTGGACCAGTTCCTGACCCGTGTCGAAGCCACCTTTCCGCCGCCCGGAGAAGGCACTTATGTGACCTCGTCCGAACATATCGGGGCAGGCCTGAAGAATGTGCCTGAAATGGAGAAGCTGCATAACTGGTTTGCCGCTCGCTTCAATGAGGTGCGCTATGTGGTCTATATCCGCGAGCAAACCGATTGGGTTGCGAGCGCCTATGTGCAGGCGGTCCGGTCTGGCACGACGGAAAGCCTTGATGCCTATATCGAAAACTTCGGGTTCAACGATTACCACGCGCTGATCAAAAAATGGCACGGCATCGCGGGAGAGGAAAATGTCGATGTTCGGATCTTCGACCGCGCGGCTTTCGCGGGCGGCGATCTGATCGACGATTTCGCCCACGCCATCGGGGTCGATGCCAGCCGAACCGCGCGGCCGCCGAAGCTGAACGATTCCATGCCGCTCTACCAGCTTCACCTGCTGCTGTGGGGTAGCCGCCTGTTCGGCAAGCTGGTCAACAGGCTGGGGCTTCTGCCCGCCCAGCGCCGCCTCTACAGCCGTAACATGCCCTTCCTTTTCGGCAGCAAACGCCTGCGCCTCAGCCAGGAACAGGCGGCGCGTGTCAGGGCGATGAATGCCGACAGCAACGAAGCGCTTCGCGCGCTTGTCTTTCCCGCAGCGGACAGCCTGTTTCCGGGCGCCTCTGCACCCCAATCACCCCGGTCCGCGCCAGGCGCGGCCGCAGCAATCCCGCAAGTGACAGGACAATAAAATGGCCGTACTCGTAGATGAAAACACCAAGGTGATCTGTCAGGGCTTTACCGGCTCGCAAGGCACCTTCCACTCTGAACAGGCCATCGCCTATGGCACCAAGATGGTCGGTGGCGTGACGCCGGGTAAAGGCGGCATGACCCATCTGGACCTGCCCGTATTCGACAGCGTTCACGAAGCCAAGCACGTGACCGAGGCCAATGCCTCCGTCATCTACGTGCCGCCGCCCTTCGCAGCGGACTCGATCCTGGAAGCCATCGACGCCGAGATGGAACTGATTGTCTGCATCACCGAAGGCATCCCGGTTCTGGACATGATGCGCGTCAAGCGGGCGCTGGAAGGGTCCAAATCGCGCCTCATCGGGCCGAACTGCCCCGGCATCATTACGCCTGACGCCTGCAAGATCGGCATCATGCCCGGCCATATCCACAAGCGTGGGTCCGTCGGTGTCGTGTCCCGTTCCGGCACCCTGACCTATGAGGCCGTCAAGCAGACCACCGATGTGGGTCTGGGCCAGTCCACCTGCGTCGGCATCGGCGGCGACCCGATCAAGGGCACCGAGCATATCGACGTGCTGGAATGGTTCCTTGCCGATGACGAAACCGAGTCGATCATCATGATCGGTGAAATCGGTGGTTCGGCGGAGGAAGAAGCCGCACAGTTCCTGGCCGACGAGAAGAAGCGCGGTCGCTGGAAGCCGACGGCAGGCTTCATCGCAGGCCGCACCGCGCCTCCGGGCCGCCGCATGGGCCATGCCGGTGCCATCGTCGCCGGTGGCAAGGGCGGCGCCGAGGACAAGATCGAAGCCATGCAGTCCGCCGGTATCGTCGTGGCCGAAAGCCCCGCCGGTCTTGGTGAGGCTGTGCTGAAGGCGATTGGATGACACATGGCGCGGGCGGGGAGGCATCCTTGCCCGCGCTTTCCTGACGACAGGTGAGAAGATGACTGGATGCGCCTTGTCTCTTGCCTAAAGCCCTCAACCGGCCATCCGAACGGTCCCAACCCGACAGAGGTGAAAAAATGACCGACCAAAGCCCTAACGACCTCTTCCAGGCCTCCAGCTTCATGCAAGGCCATAACGCGGAATATCTGGAACAGCTCTACGCCCAATATGCCAACGATCCAAATGCGGTCGATGCGGCGTGGCAGGAGTTCTTCCGCGCCCTTGGCGATGCCGAACCCGATGTGAAGGCCGAGGCCGCAGGCCCGTCCTGGGCGCGCGCCGACTGGCCGCCTGCCCCCAATGACGATCTGACCGGGGCGCTGACCGGCGAATGGCCCGTGCAGGCCGAGGCGAAGGGCGCCGAGAAGAAGATCCGCGAAAAGGCGGCGGAAAAGGGTATCGAGGTGACGGACGAAGTCATCAAGCGGGCGGTGCTGGACAGCATCCGCGCGCTGATGATCATCCGCGCCTACCGGATCCGGGGGCATCTGGTAGCCGATCTCGACCCGCTTGGCATGCGCGACGCGACCCCGCATCCGGAACTGGACCCGAAATCCTACGGCTTCACAGAGGCCGACATGGATCGCCCGATCTTCATCGACCAGGTTCTGGGCCTTCAGGTCGCGTCGATGCGGCAGATCATCGACATCGTGAAGCGCACCTATTGCGGCACCTTCGCACTGCAATACATGCATATCTCGAACCCCGAGGAGGCCGGCTGGCTGAAGGAACGGATCGAGGGCTATGGCAAGGAAATCGCGTTCACCCGCGAGGGCCGCAAGGCGATCCTGAACAAGCTGGTCGAGGCCGAGGGCTTCGAGAAGTTCCTGCATGTGAAATACATGGGCACCAAGCGCTTCGGCCTTGATGGCGGCGAAAGCCTGATCCCCGCGATGGAACAGATCATCAAGCGCGGCGGCCAGTTGGGCCTGAAAGAGATCGTCATCGGCATGCCCCACCGGGGCCGCCTGTCGGTTCTGGCCAACGTGATGGGCAAGCCCTATCGCGCTATTTTCAACGAGTTCCAGGGCGGCAGCTTCAAGCCCGAGGATGTGGATGGCTCCGGCGATGTGAAATACCACCTCGGTGCCTCCAGCGACCGGGAGTTCGACGGCAATTCCGTGCACCTCAGCCTGACCGCCAACCCCTCTCACCTGGAGGCGGTGAACCCTGTGGTTCTGGGCAAGGTCCGCGCCAAGCAGGACCAGAGAAACGACGATGCTCGCACTTCGGTTCTTCCGGTGCTGCTGCATGGCGACGCGGCCTTTGCCGGTCAGGGTGTGGTGGCCGAGGGCTTTGGCCTCTCCGGTCTCAAGGGCCACAAGACCGGTGGCACCATGCATATCGTGGTCAACAACCAGATCGGCTTTACCACCGCGCCCCATTTCAGCCGCTCCAGCCCCTATCCCACGGATATCGCGCTGATGGTGGAAGCCCCGATCTTCCACGTGAACGGCGACGACCCCGAAGCCGTGGTTCATGCCGCCAAGGTCGCCACCGAGTTCCGCCAGAAATTCGGCAAGGACGTGGTGCTGGATATCTTCTGCTACCGCCGGTTCGGTCACAACGAGGGCGATGAGCCCATGTTCACCAACCCGATCATGTACAAGAAGATCAAGGGCCACAAGACCACGCTTCAGCTCTATACCGAACGGCTGGTCAAGGACGGGCTGATCCCCGAGGGTGAGATCGAGGATATGAAGGCCGCCTTCCAGGCCTACCTGAACGAAGAGTTCGAGGCCGGTAAGGAATTCAAGCCCAACAAGGCCGACTGGCTGGACGGGCGCTGGTCGCATCTGGACAAGAAGGGCGAGGAATATCAGCGCGGCGAAACCGCCATCGCGCCCGAAACCTTCGCAGAGATCGGCCGTGCGCTGACCACCGCGCCGGACGGCTTCAACCTGCACAAGACCGTGGGCCGCCTTCTGGAAACCAAGAAGCAGATGTTCGAGAGCGGCGAGGGCTTTGATTGGGCCACCGCCGAGGCACTGGCCTATGGCTCGCTGCTGACCGAAGGCTACCCGGTGCGTCTTGCCGGGCAGGATGCCACCCGTGGCACGTTCAGCCAGCGCCATTCGGGCCTGATCGACCAGGTCACCGAAGACCGCTACTACCCGCTGAACCACATCCGTGAGGGGCAGGCGCACTACGAGGTCATCGACTCGATGCTCTCGGAATACGCGGTGCTCGGGTTCGAATACGGCTACAGCCTCGCCGAACCCAATGCGCTGGTCCTGTGGGAAGCCCAGTTCGGCGACTTCGCCAATGGCGCGCAAATCATGTTCGACCAGTTCATTTCTTCGGGCGAACGCAAGTGGCTGCGGATGTCGGGTCTGGTGATGCTGCTGCCCCACGGCTTCGAAGGTCAGGGGCCGGAACACAGCTCCGCCCGTCTGGAACGCTTCCTGCAAATGTGCGCCGAGGATAACTGGATCGTCGCCAACTGCACGACCCCGGCCAACTATTTCCACATCCTGCGCCGCCAGATCCACCGCGACTACCGCAAGCCGCTGGTTCTGATGACGCCGAAATCGCTCTTGCGTCACAAGCTGGCGATCTCCAAGGCCGAGGAAATGACCACCGGGTCGAGTTTCCACCGGGTGTTGTGGGATGACGCCCAATACGGCAATTCCGACACGCAACTGGTGGCCGATGACAAGATCAAGCGCGTGGTCATGTGTTCGGGCAAGGTCTATTTCGACCTGCTGGAAGAACGCGACGCCCGTGGCTTGGACGACGTCTACCTGATGCGCCTGGAACAGTTCTATCCCTTCCCGGCCCTCAGCCTGATGAAGGAACTGGAACGCTTCAAGCAGGCCGAAATGGTCTGGTGTCAGGAAGAGCCCAAGAACCAGGGCGCCTGGAGCTTCGTGGAACCCAATATCGAATGGGTCCTCAGCCGCATCGGCGCCAAACACACGCGGCCATCCTATGCCGGCCGCAACGCCTCTGCCTCGCCCGCCACGGGCCTGGCCAGCCAGCACAAAGCACAGCAAGCCGCGCTCGTGAACGACGCGCTCACCATCGAGGGGAACTGATAGATGTCCGTAGAAGTCCGAGTGCCCACCCTGGGCGAAAGTGTGACCGAAGCAACGGTCGCCACCTGGTTCAAGAAGCCCGGCGATACCGTAGCGGTGGATGAAATGCTGTGCGAACTGGAAACCGACAAGGTGACGGTCGAGGTGCCCTCGCCCTCCGCAGGCACACTGGCCGAGATCGTAGCCGCCGAGGGCGAAACCGTCGGTGTGGACGCGCTGCTGGCCACCCTGTCGGCTGGGGAAGGCGCAGCCCCTGCCCCTGCGGCCGCTGACCCCGCCGAAGCCCCCGCTGCCTCGGGTGGCGATGCCGTTGACGTCATGGTCCCCACACTCGGAGAAAGCGTGACCGAGGCCACCGTCTCGACCTGGTTCAAGGCCGTCGGCGACACCGTCGCGCAGGACGAAATGCTGTGCGAGCTGGAAACCGACAAAGTGTCTGTCGAGGTGCCCGCCCCGGCCTCTGGTGTCCTGTCTGAAATCGTCGCGCCCGAAGGCTCGACCGTGAACGCCTCGGCCAAGCTCGCGGTGATCGGCGGCGCAGCCGCATCAGCGGCACCGGCCCCCGCAGCCGCCCCGGCAGCAGCCCCCGCCGCTGCCAGCGCCGATGTGAAGAATGCGCCGTCCGCTGAAAAACTGATGGCCGAAAAAGGTCTTTCCCCCGATCAGGTGCAGGGCACCGGACGCGACGGGCGCATCATGAAGGAAGACGTGATGAAAGCCGGCTCCGCCCCCGCGGCGGCCCCCACGCCCGCCCCGGCTCCGGCCCCTGCCACCGCGCCGCGCGCCCCGGTCAGCGCCGATGACGCCGCGCGCGAGGAGCGGGTCAAGATGACCCGCCTGCGCCAGACCATCGCCCGCCGCCTGAAGGATGCACAGAACACCGCTGCGATCCTGACCACCTATAACGAGGTGGACATGACCGAGGTCATGGCCCTGCGCAACCAGTACAAGGACCAGTTCGAGAAGAAGCACGGCGTCCGTCTTGGCTTCATGTCCTTCTTCACCAAGGCCTGCTGCCATGCGCTGAAAGAGGTGCCCGAGGTCAACGCAGAGATCGACGGCACCGACATCGTCTATAAGAACTTCGTTCATATGGGCGTCGCCGCCGGCACCCCGCAGGGTCTGGTGGTTCCGGTGATCCGCGACGCCGATCAGATGAGCTTTGCCGATATCGAGAAGGCCATCGCCGAAAAAGGCCGCCGCGCCCGCGACGGCAAGCTCTCCATGGCGGAAATGCAGGGCGGCACCTTCACCATCTCGAACGGCGGCGTCTATGGCTCGCTCATGTCCTCGCCCATCCTGAACCCCCCGCAGTCGGGCATCCTCGGCATGCACAAGATCCAGGACCGGCCCATGGTCATCAACGGCGAAATCAAGATCCGTCCGATGATGTACCTAGCGCTTTCCTACGATCACCGCATCGTCGACGGCAAAGGCGCAGTGACCTTCCTCGTACGCGTCAAGGAAGCGCTGGAGGATCCGCGGCGGCTGCTGATGGATCTCTAGTTCGCAGGGTGACGCGCGTTCACGCCAAACTAATTGTCACGGGCAGGGATTTCCCTGCCCGTTTTCATTGAAAGGTCTTCTCTATGACCCCCGAACTCACCGTCCTTGCCCTCGCCGCGCTCTGGCAGGTCGTTCAGATCGCCCTCATGGCGATCCCCGCGAATCTGGAGCTTGGCACTGGCAAGACCCTGTCCCCCCGCGACCCCGACCGCCTGCAAAAACCGCTGATGGATCAGGTCAGCCTCCGCACGGGTCGCCTGCACAGGGCCATGACCAACCATTTCGAGGGCCTGATCCTCTTCACCATCGGCGTTGTCGTCGTGACATTGGGCGAGGCCTCCTCCCCCCTCACCACCACCTGCGCCTGGGTCTACCTTGCCGCACGCATCCTTTACGTGCCCGCCTATGCCTTTGGCTGGGTGCCGTGGCGCTCGGTTCTTTGGTCCGTGGGGCTTGGGGCAACCGTCGTCATGCTCATCGCAGCGCTGATCTAGGGCGAACAGGAAGAATTTTCCGGAAAATTCTTCAGGAAAACCCCGAAAAATCTTCCAGAAGATTTTTCCTGCCCGCCCTGCCTCCACCGCTTTCATTTGCCCTTTCCCCTTGGGCACGGCATACTCCGCCCAAACGCGCCATCAGAGCGCTGGAACGAGCAGTCATACGAAGGGCCAAGCCGATGAGCAGCCGCTTTGGAACCCGCACCGTCCTGTCCTGCATGAAGAACGAGGGGATTTTCCTGCTCGAATGGGTGGCCTATTACCGCCTCCTGGGCGGCGATCACATCGTGGTCATCAGCAATGATTGCGCCGATGGCACCGACATGATGCTGGACCGGTTGCAGGAACTGGGACAGGTCAAACACATCCGCAACCGGGGATACGAGGCTGACAGCCCGCAGATCCACGGGCTGCGCATGGCCAAGGAAGACGTCCCCGAAGTGGCCGAGGCCGACTGGCTACTGCATGTGGACAGCGACGAATTTCTCAACGTCTTCCACGGGGATCACCGCCTCGATGACCTGATCGACGTGGTGCAGGGCTTCGACGCCTGCGCCATCGCCTGGCGCCCCTTTGGCGATGGCGGCCACAAGACCTGGCCCGGCGGCAATGTGCTGGAAAACTTCACCCGCTGCGACAAGAAACCCTTCTGGTCCACAGCCTTTCACAAGGCCCTGTTCCAGCCGAAGAAATTCCAGACCATGACCGTGCACATGCCCAAGCACCCGCTGCGCCCCGATGCCAGTCAGTGCAACGCCATGGGCGAGGCCATCGACACAACCGCGCTTTATACCATGGCCCATGAACGCCACCGGGGCATGGACCGCGAGAAGCTCACCTGGGACGGGGCTTGCATTAACCACTATACGATCAAGTCCGAGGACATATTCCTGCTGAAGAACGACCGCGGCGACGGGGCCGACCGGGGCGGCACCAAGCGTTACCTCAACTCCACCTTTCACCGCCGCTACAACACCAACCGGCGAGAAGATACGTCGATCCTGCGCCATCTGCCCGAGCTGCAGGACCGAATTGACGCCCTGCGCGCCGATCCCCTGCTGGCAACGCTGGAACAGGCCTCCAACATCTGGTGGGACAATCGCCGTGCCCGCGTTTTGACGCCTGAGCGCATCGCCGAATGGACCCTTCCCGTCGACGAGGAGAAAGCCACATGACCAGCCGTCACAGGGACAAGGTGGTTCTGTCCTGCATGCGCAACGAGGGCATGTTCCTGCTGGAATGGATCGCCTATTACCGCGTGATCGGCTTCGACAAGGCCGTGATCGTCACCAACAACTGCACAGACGGCACTGACCTGATGCTCGATAGGCTGGAGCAGATGGGCTATGTCCGCCACCTGCGCAACGACTGGCGCGGCGCGGGTCGCCCACAGATGGAAAGTCTCCGCATCGCCCGCGAGGATGTGGATGATCTGGTGCTGGCCGAATGGTGCCTGCATGTGGACAGCGACGAGTTCCTGAACGTCACCTGCGGAAATGGCCATGTGGATGACCTGCTCGACCTCATGCCCCCCACGGAAAGCATCGCCATCGCGTGGCGGCTCTTCGGCAATTCCGGGCACCAGACATGGCCCGGCGGGCTGGTGACGGAAAACTTCACCATGGCCAAGGCGGAACCGGCGTGGAACTCCTGCCTGCACAAGGCCATGTTCAAGGCCCGCAAGTTCTCCGCCGTCTCGATCCACATGCCCAAACACCCGACCCAGCCCAAAGTGCGCAATCACAACACGCGCGGGGTGCAGATCACCTCGGATTCGCTCTTCAAGCCGCCCCATGAACGCCACCGCAAGATGGACCGGGCGGAACTGACCTGGGACAATGCCCAGATCAACCACTACGCGATCCGCTCCGACGATACCTTCCTGATGAAGAACGACCGTGGCGCGGCGAACACGCAAGGGCTGGGGAAGTACTTCAAGGACTCGATCTTCTACCAGCGCTGCAACCGCAACGAGGTGGAAGATGCCTCGATCCACCGCCTGCTGCCGAAGGTGAAGGAGGAATTGGAGGAACTGCGCGAGGACCTGATCCTCTACCATCTGGAACAGGCCGCCCTGCACTGGTTCCATGAACGTCGCGACCGGATTCTGACACCTGAAAGAATCGCGGAATGGACTGCCCCGCCGCTGGAGCCGGGCCAGTTGGACGCCGCCGAGTAGCCGCCAGACCCATTTGTGATCACAAAACTGCACCCCTCGAAAAACGGAGGCAAAAAATCACCCCAATTTTTGAGGCAACTTTCCATTAGCGGTTGACGCAAGGGGAGTCGCACCCGCATACCCCTATGAAACATGCCCGGAACGACGACCAAGGAGATCCAAAATGGCAAGCTATGACGTCATCATCATCGGCGGCGGCCCCGGCGGCTACGTTTCCGCCATCCGCTGCGCGCAACTGGGTCTCAAGACCGCCTGTGTCGAGGGCCGCGAGGCGCTCGGTGGCACCTGCCTGAACGTCGGCTGCATCCCCTCCAAGGCGCTGCTCCATGCCAGCCACATGCTGCACGAGGCAGAGCACAACTTCACCAAGATGGGCCTCAAGGGCAAAAGCCCTTCCGTCGACTGGCCGCAGATGCTGGCCTACAAGGATGACGTGATCGGCCAGAACACCAAGGGCATCGAGTTCCTGTTCAAGAAGAACAAGATCGACTGGATCAAGGGATGGGCCACAATCCCAGAGGCCGGCAAGGTCAAGGTCGGCGACGACGTGCACGAGGCAAAGAACATCGTGATTGCCTCCGGGTCCGAGCCCTCCACCCTGCCCGGCGTCGAGGTCGACGAGAAAATCGTCGTCACCTCCACCGGCGCGCTGGCCCTGCCCAAGACGCCCAAGAAGATGGTGGTGATCGGCGCGGGCGTGATCGGTCTGGAGCTGGGCTCGGTCTATGCCCGGCTCGGCGCCGAGGTCACGGTGATCGAGTTCCTCGACCAGATCACCCCCGGTATGGATGGCAAGGTCGCCAAGACCTTCCAGCGCATCCTGAAAAAGCAGGGGCTGAATTTCGTCATGGGCGCGGCCGTGCAGTCGGTGGAAACGCTCAAAACCAAGGCCAAGGTCAACTACAAGCTGCGCAAGGATGACAGCGAACATCAGGTCGATGCCGACGTGGTGCTGGTCGCCACTGGCCGCCGCCCCTATACCGAGGGGCTCGGCCTCGACACACTGGGGGTCAAGATGACCGAACGCGGCCAGATTGCCACCGACGCCCACTGGGCCACCAACATCCCCGGCATCTACGCCATCGGCGACGTCATCGAAGGCCCGATGCTGGCACACAAAGCCGAAGACGAGGGCATGGCCGTCGCCGAACAGATCGCGGGCAAGCATGGCCATGTAAACTATTCCGTCATTCCCGGCGTGATCTACACCGCACCGGAAGTGGCCGCCGTGGGCCAGACCGAGGAAGAGGTCAAGGCCTCGGGCCGCGCTTACAAGGTCGGTGAATTCTCCTTCATGGGCAATGGCCGCGCCAAGGCCGTGTTCCAGGGCGAAGGCTTCGTCAAGATGATCGTCGACAAGGAAACCGACCGCATCCTCGGCTGCCACATCATCGGCCCTGCGGCGGGCGACCTCATTCACGAGATCTGCGTTGCGATGGAATTCGGCGCCTCCGCGCAGGACGTGGCCCTGACCTGCCACGCGCATCCCACCTATTCCGAAGCGGTGCGCGAAGCGGCCCTGGCCTGCGGCGATGGCGCAATCCACGCCTGACAAACCCCGGTTGCGCGCCCTCAAACCCTGGCGCGCAACCTATGCCCCCGCACTCGCCGTCACGGCGGGACAGCGGATCACCCCGGGCCGGATCGACGATGAGTATCCCGGCTGGCAATGGGTGGTGAACGGCGATGGCCTCGGCGGTTGGGTGCCTGCCGAGATCGTCCAAGGCGACCGGATCACAACCCCCTTCGACACGACGGAGCTGACCGTCTCGACGGGCGACCTGCTCGACCCGCTGAATCACTGCCTCGGCTGGACACTCTGCCGCACTGACGACGGCCAAACCGGCTGGCTGCCTGACAGCTGCCTCTTTCCCTGACCGATCCCCATTTCATCTTGGCCCAAATACCTCCGCCGGAGGCGTCCCGACCGGGCAACGGGGCACATCCCTGCCAACCACACGCAACCTCCCCGATATCCCGTGGCAACGCGGTCCGACGAGGGCCCCGAAGGGGCTTGAGGAGGGCCGCTCCCGGGTCGACGCCGACAGGCGGCGAAACCGCTTTCCGTCTGCACGCATGGTGTACGGGGGGTGTACAGGGGGTGTACGCATGGCCCCCCCCTTTTCAGCTCGCCAGCAAACGCAGCCCTTGCGTCACATCGGCCCGCACCGCCAGTCTCAGCCCCGGCTCGTCCCCCGCCTTCAGCGCCGCGATGATCAGCTTGTGGTGGCGCGGCGGATCGGTGCGCCGGAGCCGCCCGTAAAGCGCCCGCATGGTCGGCCCGAGCTGCAGCCAGACGGTCTCTGCCAAGGCCAGCATCGCCGGCGCTTGCGCGCGCAGGTAGAGTGTGCGGTGAAACTCCAGGTTGGCGCGGATATAGGCCACCGGATCGCGATGCGCGACGGCCTCGGCCACGGTGGCGTTGATCACCTCCATCCGGTCGATCAACGCCGGATGGGCCCTCGGCAGGGCGCGGGCAGACAGCTCCGGCTCCAACAGCGCCCGGATGGCCGCAAGCTCCTCGATCCGGTCATTGGACAGCTCCGGCGTCGACACCCGCCCCGAGGAGGACAGCGACAGCGCCCCCTCGCTCACCAGCCGCCGCAAAGCCTCGCGTGCCGGGGTCATCGAGACGTCGAATTCCTTTGCAATCCCGCGCAGGGTCAGCGCTTCGCCGGGCAGCATCTGCCCATGCATGATCCGTGTACGCACCGTGCGGTAGATGCGGTCATGAGCGGCCGATGTCGGCGCTTCGGAGGGGCGTTGCGTCAAAAGCATGGGGTCACCCGATCACAAGCCCCCGCTCAGGGCAAGCGGTCAAAGCGCCAGGCCAGCAACCTGGCCCCGTTGTGGCGCAGCCAGTCCCGGTGCGGCTGATAGCCGGGACAGAGCCGTTCACACACGGCCCAGAAGGCCGGTGAGTGGTTCATCTCGACCAGATGCGCCACCTCATGGGCGGCGACATAATCCAGCACCTCGGGCGGGGCCATGATCAGCCGCCAGCAATACATGAGATCGCCCCGCGAGGAGCAACTGCCCCACCGGCTGCGCGTATCGCGCAGGGTGATCCGGCCAAAGCTGCGTCCCAACTGGCCTGCGTGATGGGCAGAGCGCTCCGCCAGCCGGTCCCGTGCCATCTGCTTCAGCAGCGCCGCCATGCGCGGCCCCTCCTGCCCCTCGGGCAGTTCCACCCGCCCTTCGATCAGGCGCGCGGAACGACCGGTGCCGGGCACGATCTGCCGCAATTGCCCCTCGATGGGAATCGCCCCCCCGATCACAGGCCGCGCCGGGGCGGGACTGGCTGCCAGATGCTTGCGGACCCAGGCTTCACGGGCATCCAGGAAGGCGATCGCCTCGGCCTCGGGCGCATGCGAAGGCATCGAAAGGGTTACCTGCCCGCTGGATCGTGAAACGCGCAGGGTGAATCGCCGCGCCCGGGCCGAGCGCTTCAGCACCACTTCAACCGCCGGATCCCCCCCGAGAATGTGGATTTCGTTCCTCATATACGCGATGCAACCCGGCTTTGTACGATTGGACCGATGAAAGGCTTTACAGCCCCCCGACATTGTGGCAGGTGACCGCAATTCCTCGATAGCGATGATTGAAGGGGGTGTCATGCCCAAAGAAGAATGGGGCGTCAAACGTGTCTGCCCAACCACCGGCAAACGCTTCTATGACCTGAACAAGACCCCGATCGTCAGCCCGTATACGGGCGAAACGGTCGTGATCGAAACAGGCAAGGCATCGCGCACGCTGGTGGCCGACAAGGCCGACAAGGCGCAAGCCAAGGATACGGATGACGCAGAAGTGCTGGACGATGACGCCGCAGCGCTGCTGGACGATGACAGCGATGACATCGATCTGGACGATGACCTGCTGGATGACGACGAGGATGACGACAGCGTCCCCCTCGACGATCTGGCGGATGTCGCGTCGGACGACGACGACAGCTAAGTCCACAACCCTCCCCGAAAGGGGCAGGTTTGCCGAAAGTATCAGCAATCTCTGGCATCCCTCCGGGCACTGGCCCGTGAGGGATGTCTTTGTTCGGGCTCCCAAATACGCGCAACAGACGCGACCACCGTCACAGCCGTCATTGCCCTGCGGGAAAGCTGATGCGCGATTCCCCGCAGCAGGCACGTTTTTTCGCTTGAACTCCCCCACGCTCTTTCATAAACCCCGCCTACCGTCGAAACGTAGACGTGCGATGGGGCCTTAGCTCAGCTGGGAGAGCGCTTGCATGGCATGCAAGAGGTCAGGGGTTCGATCCCCCTAGGCTCCACCATCCTTCCTTAACGCATTGAAATCACTGCAAGCCATTGATATGGCTATGGGAAATGAACAGCCTGTTCCAGTGAGGTGTTACAGTGGCGGCGCTAGAGAAAATGCCCGGACACCCACGCCTCTACCGACGCGGCACTACCTACTACCACCGCGCGGCCATCCCGAAGGACATCGCCGACTCGTACCCGAAGAGCGAGGAGACCTTCTCGCTCAAGACCAAGGACCATGCCGAGGCCGTGAAGAAAGTGCGGATCGCTGCGTTCGAGGTGGACCAGCGGTTCGAGGAACACAGACGGAGGCTGAAGCGAAGCGCAGCAGCTCCACTGGATGAACTCACACCAGACCAGATACGGCTGGTGCATGACACCTACTATCGCCACCTGTTGGAAGAGGACGAGGAGGTACGGCTGTCCGGTTTCGTTGACCTAGAAGGTGAACGCCTCAAAGAGGACATTTCCAAGCAGTACCCAGAAATCACCGTGCTGCAACGGGACAACTACGAGGACGCAGCAGAGTGGAACGATAGGCTAATCGAGCACACACGAGAGCGCTATGGCCGTGGGCTACCCAGTAGCTTCGACCGTGACGAGGCTGAGGAAGTGCTTTCGTGGGAAGGCATAAACATCAGGCTGAAACAGGACTCACCATCTTGGCCGCGAGTGACCAGAGCCATACAGGAAGCGTCAATCCGTGCCGGTGAAGCCATCCAGAAGCGCTACGTGGGTGAGATCGTCGAGACGCCAAAGGCGGAAGTGACGACCCATCCGTCCACCGACACTTCACCCTTGTTGTCAGAGATTTTTGAGAGCAGGAAGGCCGTAGCTGAGAGAACGGGGGAATGGTCGCCGAAACTCGTGGACGACTACGTGACATGGACCAGCCTGTTCATCGAGGTGGTGGGCGACAAACCCATCCTGAGCTATCGAAAGCCTGACGCAAGGGAGTTCAGAGACCTGCTGTTGGACCTGCCGAGCAACCGGCACAAGGTCAATGCAACGCGAGGACTGACAGCACGTGAGGCCGTTGAGGCAGCCAAGCGTCTGGGACTCAAGCGCATCACGGTCAGCACGGTCAACAAGGCCCTTTCACGCTTACAAGCAACATGGAACTGGGCAGACGGACAGCTCGATGAGGTCGTCACGGATATCTTCGGCCCCATGAAACTGGCCGAGGACGTCAGGGCCATAGACCAGCGCCACCCATTTGACACAGAACAGCTCAACCGGATTTTCAACGGGCCACTGTATATCGGGTGTAAGAGTGAGCGACGCAGGACGGAACCCGGCGAGACCGACATGGCGCACACGCACTGGTACTGGCTCCCATTGCTAGGGCTTTTCACCGGTGCGAGGCTGAACGAGCTGTGTCAGCTCATGATCGACGACCTTGGAGAAGACAGCGGCATCCATTTCCTACGACTGCACGAGGGCGAGGAAACGCAACGGATCAAGGGTCACAACAGACGCGTCGTGCCAATACACCCTGAACTGATCCGCTTGGGCTTCGTCCGCTACGTGGAGAAAGCGAAGAGCGCTGGGGAGACGCAAGTGTTCCCCACCCTACGCCCCAGCAGCAAGGGCTACTACTCGCACCAGCCGTCCAAGGACTTCAACGCGTACATCGAGAAGATCGCCGCGAAGACGGACAGGACGTCGTTCCACTCCTTCCGGCACAACTTCAAGGACGCCTGCCGCAACTGTGAGGTCGCCCATGACATCGCAGACCTGCTACAGGGCCACACGCTTCAAGGCATGGCAGGGCGATACGGGAGTGGTCAGGTACTGCTTCGCCGACTGCACAGCGAAATGTCCAAGGTTGAGTATCCAGAGTTGAACCTCAGCCACCTCGCGGGCTTCGGCAAGCGCTGAACAAGCGGAGCATCCCACCTCCTCCGCAAGAATAACTTCAATCTCATAAGTATTTGATTTGTAATGATAAGATGGGCGGACGGCTAGACGTTTCCACACACGCTTCCCACACACGCTTTATTGATCTAGCGCAAGTCTTTCTCGGCGCGTTCTTCAGCCGGATCGAAGGCAACCCTGCACACATGCGATTCCACCATTGATCGCAACACATGAGGTGCCTATCGTTTTGCCATGACACTGCGAGATATTGGCCGCTGGCTAGCGGATACCTCCGAGGCAATCGGACAAGACTTGAATGCCTTGGCTACTTCTTCGCCACTGGATTGGCCTCTGTACATCATTCTTCTTGGCATCCCTGTGTCACTATTGGCAATGGCGGTGGCTGGTGCGGTTTTTGCTGTGCCCCTCTACTTGTGGCTGGATTTCTGGAGTGATCAAGTCGACAGGGAAGGCAATCCATTAACCCGGCTTGGAAGGGCGGTCTTGCGAATCTGGGACGCTGTTTTCTTGATCTGTGTGTTCCTGCTGGTCTGGATGGTAACCGGCTTTCTCCTACTGCTCGTGCTGAACGGTCCATTGGCACTCGACCCAACTACTGGAGTGGCCATGTGGACCGTCTTGGTCCTGCCAACCATAGTGGCGCTTGGCTTCATGTTCTTCATGGCAGTAGGGCGTAGAGCCGCCGCAAAAGAACTGTCTGAGAAAGAACGCGCGAACTCGGATAACACGGACATTAGTCTGACACCGACGAGGAGCCGTGGTTCGTAGCTGCGGACGTGTGCCGTGTCCTCGGAATCAAGAACACAGCCAACGCCATCCGCCCTCTCGCAGCTGACGAGGTGAGTGTTTATCAGATGAACACTGGTGGAGGACTGCCTCGCAAGACGATCAGCGAGAGCGGTTTCTACAAACTCATCGGACGCTCCGACAAACCCGTTGCCCGCGCCTTCCAAGACTGGGTGACCCGCGAGGTCCTGCCTGCCATCGAGAAGGACGGTGGCTACATCATGGGCGAGGAGAAGGTGGCCACCGGGGAGATGGACGACGAGGACGTGGCTATGTCACGAGCAATTACGCCGCGCCTGCTGCCTGTCGATAGCTTGTAGCTGACCCCGAGCAACCGCGATCTCAGCCTCACGGTCATTGCCCGACATGCTGGACACCGGAAGCCCGAGCAAGAAGACACCCATTGCATCGCCATTTGCGGCACGGCGCTGGTCTGCGCTGAGGTTTTCCAGACGCTGGCTGACGGTAAGCTCCTCTGCTGCAAGCTGCCTGCAGTTCAGCGTCGCGTAAGCGTCGCCGCCAACCTCTACAGCTGCGATGTTCTCAGGCTGCTGGGCACAGCCAGACACGACAGCGGTAGCAGCAGCAATCACGAGCAGTTTCTTCATAGGTCCCTCTTCCCATTCGTTGCAGGCGTTTGGAGCAAGCCATTGTCATGACTAGCGATTCCAAGCAGTAGCTGACATCGGAGCCAAGTACCACCATTGAAACGTAGCACCCCCACGCGAGCCGAGGGACGCCACGGCTTACGCCGGTGCTTCGCTTCAGCAGGTCCATGCCCACCCCTGCAGCTCTCTGACCACGGCTAGCCCAGCGCTGGCCAAGGTGGAGCTGTGGGGGTGTGTCTGTCTGGGCCTGTCCGTACCCAACACAACAGCAGATGGACCTGTGACATGACAACAGAAACAGCACAAGACGGCCTTGGGGTGGAAGCCCGCAGGGTCAAGCTCGACGAACTGCACCTCGACACCGACACCTTCCAGTTCCGCTGGGAGGACCTGACGGAAAGCCAAGTCGATGACCTGAGAGACGCGCTAAAGCGGCGGAAGGAACTGGACCCCCTGACAGTCTGGGAGAGGCCCGAGGACGGGTGTCTCTTCGTTGTGGACGGGCACCATCGGTATGAGGCCTACAGGCGTTCAGGCAAGGCTTTGACGGTCTCTGTGGTGGTCCACAGGTGCGACCTCAAGGTAGCCCGATTGCTGGCACTGGAGGAGAACACCAAGACCCGGCTAACGATGTCCCAGCAAGAACGGCTCGATGCGGCTTGGCAGCTTGAGTGCAGCGAGGCCGGATACAGCAAGGCGGAGATCGTGAAGTCGGCGGGCGTCGGAAACGGGACGGTGGCGAACATGAGACGAGTGAAGGGGCGGCTTGCTGAAGCAGGTAGCGAAATCCCCACGACGTGGCGAGCTGCACAGATGCTCGACGCTGGGAGGGAACAAGACTGGACCGAGGAAGACTGGGACGCACGGCGGGAAGAGCATGTGCTGAAGCTCAAGGAAGAGATCGCCGGTGCCATAGCTGCAGCGACACGGGCGGACCCCACCATTGCTCCCGATGCGATGCGCAGGATCATGGGCGAGGATCGTTTTCGCCAAGGTCTTGAGTGGCACGGCTTCTACGAGGGCGAGGAGGACCCGATCACCGGCGTTGTGACGTTCAAGCCGAACAAGAAGCCTGAGCTGGACATGCCTTTCTGAGTCTCCATCCGCCGAAAGGACGGAGGTGTGCCAGCAGCCGCAGCCCGCAATGGGGGTAGCCCAAGCCAGAGCCGGGGGACGGCCTTGGAGGTAGCTTGGGTGTGCATCCCTTGGGTGTGCAACTTGCACAGGCTGACGGGGTGTCTGTTGGTTTTCACCGCAGAAACCTGAGCGCCCTACCAATAGCATGACGCTGGCGTTCTTCCCCCATAGGCCCCGGCTTGAGGTGAGCTGGGGCTCTTTATCCCTACCCTCCGGGGGTGGAACCCTGCCGAGCAGAGGGTTGAGGGGTGTGTTAGCGCTCTGCGCCTACACTGAAAGCGGGCTGCTGCAGCCGTTGATGACACACAGGGGGTTTGAGTGACGGCGCACAAATGGGAAGCATGGCCCAATCTTGTTTGGCAGCGGGATGGAAGTATGGGATCGAAAGTGCATAAGTGACAAGAAGTTTAACAGCAGGCATTTGGAGGTGTGGGATGTGGCCATTCAACAAGCCAAAGGAAGTGCGAGCGGCTGTTGCAGCCCTCGAGATCGAAGCCGAGAAGTATAAGGAGGCGGTAAACGCACTTTTTGGAGTCGAGGCTGTTCTACCGCAGGTCAAGGCTGTGATCGAAGATCAGGCGGACAAGACCGTCCACTCAATCAAGAGCGACGGGATCAGCCCTCGTGCACTCGTGCACTTGATCATATCCAACATCGTGTACGAGCGCCTGACCAGCGGTGCCCTCCACGTGTATCGGGGCACCCTCAGCAAAGAGGGGAGCGACATGCTAAAGGTGTTTCGATTCTCATCTGAAGTCTTGGTGACTGAAGGCCTGCAATCAGCGGCAGAAGCGGAGGCTGGCATCGAGGACTTGGAGAAACAAATCAAGGGAACTGGGTAGAGCGCTCCTGTGCCTTGTAATACACGTTGGGGCCTTTTGGGTATACTCCAGTGCAACGCTTCAATGGGGCATGGGATGTGTAACAATAGGGTTGCATTCCGTATTCTGGCACACCATCTGTTCAGGGTCTTAGAACCAAAAGGAACACATCATGGCAACGTACGGCTACGCTCGAGTGTCCACCACAGATCAAGACCTCACCGTCCAACGAGAGGCGTTGAAGGCGGCTGGGTGCGAGATCATCCGCGAGGAGAAGGTCAGCGGGACCAGTCGGCAGGGACGGGATGAGCTGGAGACCCTACTCCAGTTCCTGCGCCCCGGTGACACGCTCGTGGTCACGCGTCTGGATCGCTTGGCCCGGTCCATGGATGACCTGTCCCAGATCGTGAACGAGCTGCAGCAGCGAGGCGCTGCGCTCAAGGCGACGGAGCAGCCGGTGGATACCAGCACGGCGGCAGGCAAGGCGTTCTTTCAGATGCTAGGGGTCTTCGCTGAGTTCGAGACCAACCTGCGGCGTGAGCGCCAGATGGAGGGAATCGCCAAAGCGAAGGCCAAGGGGGTCTACAAGGGGCGCAAGCCGTCCATCGACGTGGAAGAGGTAAAGCGGTTGAGGGACGAAGAGGGGCTGGGGGCGACTGAGATCGCCAAGCGACTGGGCATTGCCAGGACTTCGGTCTACCGAGCGCTTAAGGAGTAACTGCGCAACAGCGGATACAACACAATGGAAAGCTCGGAGAACTATCCCAAGGCGAAGAAGCTGCGTTCTGTTGTTATTCTGTAAGGGAGGTTACCCTTGCACAAACATGCCTGAAAAGATTCAATCGACGCCAAGCACACCACCCTTGAAGGAGTGACATCTTGGAGGCTTTTATTGCTTTCTGTCTTGGATTTCTCGCCGATCTCGCCCGGTCAGCTTTCCTTCCGTGGTCAACAGATTGGTTGGCCAAATTTATCCCGCCGCTACGTCGGAAAAGGAACATCGATGAAAACCTACTTCTCATGCGTACGATGAATGACCTTGAGGCGCTTGGAAAAGACCCGATGTTGGTCAAACACCTACATGAAGATGCAGACAGCTTTATGCGCAAACTGGAGAGCCAGCGGCAAGCTTACGTCGAACACGCATTGGACGCAGTGGATACCACTTACATGACGCAGGCGGAGATGAACAACGAAGCTGCCCGCATGGCTGATATTGCCAAGAGCAGAATGATGACTGCTCTCGCGGCGCTGGAGCGGTCGGGGACTTTGGATGAAGAGCAGATCGACGAGCTGAAAAGGTCACAATCTGGGTGGGAAGAATATGCCGAACAGCACGCGTCTGTAGTTGCACACAACTGGCGTGGCGGCTCGATAGCTCCGAGTATCTACTACGAGGAGTGGAAGAGCTTGGCGATTTCAAGAGAAGGCCAACTTCGATCCTTGCTAGAGGAGTTCTCCGAGTAGTCGCCGACCTGCTTAGTTTGTGTTGAATATATCCTTTTGATCGGCACTCCCGCCCCCAAGCCATTCACAGCTTACACAGCGAACCCGAGGGAACGATACGTCGAAGAGGTAGCTTCGGGAGGCCGAAAGTGTTACAGTACCGTGTACCATCGTAGCGTTCATCTCGACCCGCAACCCATTGAAAAAAAACAGCATAGGACACCGCCACCCGCTCCCCCTAGGCTCCACCAAATCCTCCTCCCCCGAAGTGTCGACATGTGATCTGAAAGCCGCGTCCTGCCGGACCTTCAGCGCATTGGGGCCATTGTTGCCCCAATCACAACCGTCCTTTCCCCGAGGCAATGGACATCATCATTGCAATCAAAGGGGAATTGTCCAAGAACGGAGCAGCACCGAAACAGATCAAGGATCGGGGTTGCGACGTGCAGGTTGACCAAACACCTCTTTCGGGACTTCTGATCCTGACCCCTCGTCGATTTGGCGATTCCCGCGGGTTTTTCAGCGAGAGCTGGAACAAGCGGCAGATGGCGGACCGCGGGCTCAACTACGATTTCGTACAGGACAACCATTCGCTCTCAGCGCAGGTCGGCACGGTGCGTGGTCTGCATTTTCAGGCACCGCCCCACGCGCAGGCGAAACTGGTGCGGTGCGGGCGCGGGCGGCTTTTTGATGTCGCGGTCGATATCCGCAAGGGCTCCCCCACCTTCGGGCAGTGGTTCGGCATCGAACTGAGCTTTGAAAACGGCAGGCAGCTGATGATCCCGGCGGGGTTTCTGCACGGGTTCGTGACGCGAGAGCCGGATACCGAGATCATCTACAAATGCACCGATTACTACGCCCCCGAAGCAGATGGCGCGGTGCGCTTCGACGATCCAGATATCGGCATCGACTGGGGTCTGGAGGGTACAGAAGCGGTTCTGTCGGACAAGGATGCCGCTGCGCCCTTGCTGAAGGATCTGTACATCCCATTTGTCTGGGAGGGCGTTTGACATGAAGCTTCTGGTCACCGGCGGGGCCGGGTTCATCGGGTCTGCCGTTGTGCGGCTGGCGGTGGCGCGGGGCCACGAGGTTGTCAATCTCGACGCGCTGACCTATGCCGCCTGCCTCGACAACGTGGCGCAGGTGGCGGACAGCCCGCTTTATGCCTTTGAGCATGCCGATATCCGCGACCGTGCCGCTCTGGACCGGGTCTTCGCAGATCACAAGCCCGACGCGATCATGCATCTGGCGGCGGAATCCCATGTGGACCGGTCCATCGACGGGCCAGGCGATTTCATCGAGACCAATATCACCGGCACCTTCAACATGCTGGAAGCGGCGCGCAAATACTGGGGCGTACAGGGCAAGCCCGGCGGGTTTCGTTTTCACCATATCTCGACGGACGAGGTGTTCGGGTCGCTGCCCGCTGACCCCTCGGAACAGTTCACGGAAGACACGCCCTACGACCCGCGCAGCCCCTATTCCGCCTCCAAGGCCGCGTCCGACCATCTGGTGCGCGCCTGGCACGAGACCTATGGGTTGCCGGTTGTCCTGACCAATTGTTCCAACAATTACGGGCCCTATCACTTCCCCGAGAAGCTGATCCCGGTCATCATCCTGAATGCTCTGGCGGGCAAGCCGCTGCCGATCTACGGGGATGGGTCGAATATCCGCGACTGGCTGTATGTCGAGGATCATGCCGACGCGCTGCTGCTGGTGGTGGAGAAAGGCGCGCCTGGCCGGTCCTACAATATCGGCGGCGAGAACGAGCGCAGCAATCTGGATCTGGTGAAAACTCTCTGCGCTATTCTGGATGACTTGCGCCCGAAAGCAGAGGGGTCTTACGCCGACCAGATCACCTTCGTGACCGACCGTCCCGGACACGATGCCCGCTACGCCATTGACCCCACCCGCATCCGCGAGGAACTGGGCTGGCGCCCGTCGGTGACCGTGGAGGAGGGTCTGCGCCGCACCGTCCTGTGGTATCTCGACAATGAACCCTGGTGGCGCGCCTTGCAGGGCCGCGAGGGTGTGGGCGAACGGCTCGGGGTCAGGGCATGACGGTTCTCGTCTTCGGCAGAACCGGTCAGGTCGCGACCGAGTTGCAGCGTCAGGCAAACGTGCGCGCATTGGACCGCGGCAAGGCCGATCTGGCCGATCCCGCGGCCTGTGCCGAGGCGATCCTGCGTTACCGCCCCGCTGCCGTCATCAACGCCGCCGCCTACACGGCCGTCGATCAGGCCGAAGGTGACGAGGGCACCGCAACGATGGTCAACGGGGCCGCCCCCGGGGCGATGGCCGGGGCCTGTGCCGACCTGGGGATTCCCTTTATCCATCTCTCCACCGATTACGTCTTTGACGGCTCTGGCACCGCGCCATGGTCGGTCGACGCTCCCACCGGCCCGCTCGGGGCCTATGGGCGCAGCAAGCTGGCTGGTGAGGCGGCGATACAGGCGGCGGGCGGTACGTCCGTGATCCTGCGCACCTCTTGGGTGGTCTCTGCCCATGGCAGCAACTTCGTCAAGACGATGCTGCGCCTCGGGGCCGAACGTGACCGCCTGACCATTGTCGCGGATCAGGTGGGCGGCCCCACCCCCGCACAGGACATCGCCGCGGCTTGCCTGTCCATCGCGGCGCAACTGCGCGCGGACCCCTCCAAATCCGGCACCTACCACTTTTCCGGCGCGCCGGACGTGTCCTGGGCCGACTTCGCGCGGGAGATCTTCCGTCAGGCGGGCATGACCTGCGAGGTTGTCGACATCCCCACCAGCGCATTCCCAACCCCGGCAAAGCGGCCTTCGAATTCGCGGATGGACTGTTCCGACACGACCGAGCGTTTCGGCATTTCCCGCCCCGACTGGCGCAACGCCCTTTCCCAGATCATCCAAGAGATTCAGGACCAGACCCCATGACCAATCGCAAAGGCATTATCCTCGCAGGCGGCTCGGGCACCCGGCTTTATCCGATCACCATCGGCGTGTCGAAACAGCTGCTGCCGATCTATGACAAGCCGATGATCTACTACCCGCTCAGCGTTCTGATGCTGGCAGGCATCCGGGACATCGCGATGATCACGACGCCCGTGGATCAGGACCAGTTCAGGCGCACCCTGGGTGATGGCAGCCAGTGGGGCATCAACCTGACCTATGTCGAGCAACCGTCACCCGACGGGCTGGCACAGGCCTATATCCTCGCCGAGGAGTTTCTGGACGGCGCGCCCTCCGCCATGGTTCTGGGCGACAACATCTTCTTTGGCCATGGTCTGCCCGAGATCATGGCCGAGGCCGACGCCCGGGCAACGGGCGGAACTGTTTTCGGCTATCACGTGTCCGACCCGGAACGCTATGGCGTGGTGTCCTATAACGACGCGGGCGATGTCACGGGGATCATTGAGAAACCCGAGATTGCGCCGTCAAAATACGCCGTGACCGGGCTTTACTTCCTCGACGGCACCGCGCCGGAACGGGCCCGGCAGGTCAAACCTTCGGCCCGCAATGAGCTCGAGATCACCACCTTGCTGGAATCCTACCTTGCCGACGGCCTGCTGAATGTAAAACGCATGGGGCGCGGCTATGCATGGCTCGATACCGGCACACATGGCAGCCTGCTGGATGCGGGCAACTTCGTGCGAACGCTGGAAAAGCGGCAGGGGTTGCAGACCGGCTGCCTTGACGAGATCGCCTATGAGAAGGGCTGGATCACCCGAGAGGCGCTGGCCGAGCGCGCCGAGATGTTCAAAAAGAACAGCTACGGCACCTATCTGGCAACGCTGCTTTAACGAAAACCTTGCACCAGAGGGCGGGGACGTTAGCGTAACGGTCCCGCCCTTTCGCGTTCAGACCACGGCCTGCCTATGAAACTGCTGTTCATCCACCAGAACTATCCCGGCCAATATCGCCAGTTGGTGGACTGGCTGGCCGCTCAGGGTGGGCATGAGATCGTGTTCCTGACCCAGAGAAAGGGTGTCGCTTCCTCGCACGGTATTCGCGTCGTTCAATACGCGCCGCATCATGCCCCCGCGAAGGATGCCTACGGCCTGTCGCGTTACTGGGAACAATGCACAGGGGCGGGGTATGGCGCGGCGCAGGCCTGCCAGAAGCTGCAAGCCGAGGGGTTCACCCCCGACGTGATCCTTGGCCATGTGGGATGGGGCGAGCTGACCTTTACCAAGATCGTCTGGCCCGATGTGCCGGTGCTTGGCTATTTCGAGTATTACTTTCTGGCCGAGGGCGGATCGGTCGGGTTCGATCCGGAATTTCCATCGAACCCCGCCACGCCCTACATCATGCACGCCCGAAACGCGGTCAACTTCGCCAATCTGCAAACCGTGGATCTTGGGCAATCCCCTACTGAATGGCAGAAGAATACCTACCCCGAGAGCTTCCACAGCAAGATCTACACCTGCCACGACGGCATCCGCACAGATCGGCTGTTGCCCAATCCCAATGCGGCTGTACGGCTGGACCGGCTCGGGCGGTCGGTCAGCCGCGAGGATGAGATCTTCACCTATATGGCGCGCAACATGGAACCGACGCGCGGCTTTCACAGCTTCATGCGCGCCTTGCCCCATATCCTCGATGCGCGCCCCAATGCCCGCGCGCTGATCATAGGTGGAAGCGAGGTATCCTACGGCAAGGAAAGCCAGCAGGCCGGTGGCTATCGCGCCGAGATGGAGCGAGAGGTGGGCGACCGCGTGGACTGGAGCCGGGTTCATTTCCTTGGCCGCATCCCCTATTCCGACTACCAGGCGGTCATGCAGCTGTCGCGCTGCCACATCTACCTGACGGTGCCTTTCGTGCTGTCCTGGTCGCTGTTGGAAACCATGTCGATGGAGGCCACAATCGTTGCGTCAGACGTACCCCCCGTGCGTGAGGCCATGCAGCATGGGAAAACCGGCCTACTGGTGGATTTCTTCGAGCCTGAGGCAATTGCCCGGCAGGTGGTCGAGGTGCTGGCCGCGCCGGGCGATTACACCCACCTGGGGCGCGCCGCCCGCGCCCATGTGGTCGAGAATTACGACTTCCTGACCCGCTGCCTGCCCGTGCATATCGAGCGAATCAACGGGCTTGCACCGAATACGCGGCCCATTTCCATGCCTTGATCTAGCTTAGTTGGAGACGGCGTTGACCAGACCGAAGGCGCTGCCAAAGAGGCTGAACACCGTCTGAACCGAGCTGACCGGGCTTTCCGTCGCCAGCACCAGATCCCCCGACTGAATGCGGAAGTTCCGGGCGGAGAAAAGACCATCGGATGTCGTCAGGTCCAGCGTGAACACAACCCGTTCCTGACGCGGGCCACGCTGGCCGGTGCGCAGGGCCGAAGCCGGATATTCGCGCAGGATCAGGATGCCCTCGGGATCGGCACGGCTGGAGGACACCCCCCCGATGATCGACATCGCATCAAGCGCGGTCACGACATCCTGCGGGAAGGCGTGCTGATCCTGAATGCCTGCTGCGCCGAGCGACAGGAAATAGCGGCGGTCTTCCTCGACAATCACGCGGTCGCCACCGACAAGGCGGGTATCCAGATGCGGTTCGGAATAGAGCCGCGCAATGGAGGTGCCATAAAGCTGGCCATGGCGCATCAGGCGAATCTGCGGATTGCGCAGGGCACCGGACACACCGCCACCCTGAGAGATCAGGCTGAGCACGGAATAGGATTGGTCGGGCATCGGGTAGGTTCCCGGCGCGTTGACGCCCCCCACCAGATCGACCGAGCTATGCATACCAGCCGCCATGGCAAGCTGCACCTGAGCGGAGGGCACGATGGCCTCCAACTCGGACTGAAGGCGCGCGCGCGCCGCCTGCGGGGTCAGGCCGGAAATGCGGGTATCGCCGATATAAGGCATGAAAATCGTGCCATTGGCCGCAACACGCATCTCTTCGAGGTTCACCGCCCGCTGGCCCGGAGCGGCCAGAAGCGAGTTGTCGTTGCTGTCCCAGATCGTGATGGCAACCACGTCGCCGGGATTGATGATCTGCGTGCGGGCCCCGGCACTGGCGGTAATCCAGTTCAGTTCGGGCTCGCCCACCACCGGCCACTCTGCCAAAGTCGGAAGGAAGTCCCTGGTCACCGGATACATGGCGAAATCGGCATCGGCATCATTTGCACCGGCCGTGATTTCCTGTTCGATTCCAGCGCCACGCGGCAAGGAGCAAGCCGTCAACAGCAGGCATAGGGTAAATACGCCAACTGCTCGAAGAGTAAGTTTCATGCCCGGTCCCACTGCAAATTGCTGGTTTGTATTGATACGCAACTTCTGGGCAAAATACGACCTGCATCCCGGGGGTCAACGGTTTCAGGCAGGAAAGGTGATTTTATGCGCGTTTTGGTACTTGGTGCCACAGGTCGGCTTGGCCGGATGCTGCAATGGGGCTGGCGGCAGGAAACGCGATTTGTGCCCGCCTGGCATGGTCGCAGGGCCGGACAGTCCAATGATATCAATACATTCGATATCCTGTCGCAACCGAAGGCTCTGCGAGACTCCGTCTCCGAATGCGATGTTGTCCTGTGCCTTGCGGGCGTCACCCCGGCCTCGGGCGCGGATGTGGCGCTCAACCAAGAGATCGCGCTGGCCGTCCGGGCTGCTTCGGGCAGTATCCCCCTGCTCGTCGCCTCCTCCGCCGCGGTCTACGGGCGCGCTGACGGGCTGTGCCGCGAAGTCGATCCAGCCTTTCCAATGGCCCCCTACGGCATAGCCAAGCTGGAGATGGAGCAGGCGTTGGCCCGGGCGGGAGGCCCCGTGACCTGCCTCAGAATCGGCAATGTCGCGGGCGCAGATCAGATTCTGGGCCGCCTTCCCACCAAGGACCCGTTCACGCTGGATCGCTTTGCTGATGGCCGCACCCCTTGCCGCAGCTATGTGGGCCCGGCCACGCTGGCGCGGATGCTCGCCGATCTTTGCGTGGCAGCGGGTGCGGGGCGCGCTCTGCCGGCCCTTCTGAACGTCGCTTGCCCCGGCGGGGTCGAAATGGGGGCGTTGCTGGACGCGGTGCCGCATCGCTGGTCGGCACGAACCGCCCCGGACACCGCCATCCCAAAAGTTGTGCTGGACACAGACACGCTAGGACGGTTTACCGCGCTGGACGAGCGGGCCGGGCACGCCGACAGGCTGGTGGCGGAATGGCGCGCGTTCATTGATCAGTGGGAGCAGCGGCGGTGACCTGGCGCAAGCGTATCTTCGACCTTTTCTTTGCAAGCCTGCTGGTCATCATCCTTGGCCCGATCATCCTGTGGCTGATCTGGAAGATATGGCGCGAACAGGGTGGGCCGATCTTCTACGCCGCCGAACGCATGAAGACGCCCGATCAGAGCTTTCGCCTGTGGAAATTCCGCACCATGACCGTGGTCGAGGAGGACAGCGGCGTATCCGGGGCGCACAAGGCCGCCCGCATCACCCCCACTGGCGCCTGGCTGCGCCGTAAGCGACTGGACGAATTTCCGCAGCTTTGGAACATCCTGCGCGGCGATCTGAGCTTCGTCGGCCCCCGCCCGCCCCTGCGCGAGTATGTCGAGCGATTCCCGGAGATCTATGGCGAGGTCCTGAAAAGCCGCCCCGGCGTGACCGGGCTGGCCACCATCACCTATCACAAGCATGAGGAACGCCTGCTTGGGCGCTGCACCACCCCGGAACAGACCGATGACGTCTATTGCCGGCTGTGCATCCCCATGAAGGCCCGGCTTGACCTGATCTACCAACGCAACCAAAGCACCTGCTACGATTTCGATCTTGTGTTTCAGACCATTGGCAACCTCTTTCGGCGAAAGTCATGACGTATTCCGCGATATGCCGGGCTCGTGTGGACAGACCAATGACCAGCGGCTAAACACACCGCCATTGGCCCGCCGTCCGGGCATGTAAAAAAGCCGCTCGGACCGCCGGGGGTTTCGCGGCAAGTGCAGGGATTGACTGTGTTCAACCGAATCCGTGGATTGTTCGCCCGATACGCTGACCGGCATTTGGCGATCACAGGCAGGGGGGCGGCTCTGCCCGAGGTCGACGGCGCTCGTTTAGGCTATGTCGAAAGCACGGTAATCCACGGCAACCGCATTCAGTTCAACGGGTGGACGACGGCGGATCAGATCGTTCTGTCATGGCACGGAGGGCAGCTTGTTCAGCGGCCACATCTGAACCGTGCCGATGTGGCGACGGCGCTCGGGGTCGACCCAGAGGTCGGCTTCTCGGTCGGAGCACCGCTGTCCCTGGGTCCGTTCCAACTGACGCTTCGGCAAGGGAACGCCGAATACCAATGCCGCCTCAGGACGCCATCCGCCGTCAAGCAGGCACTGGCCAGGATATGGCTAGGCCTGCGGTTTGCCCGGGTGTTGCTACGTGCCAGCCCGTCAATTCTGAAATGGCAGGCCACCAAAGACCCGTTGCACCGGGCACGGGTCAAGGCGATCCTTGATCTTGATGCCCACCCGGTTGCAGGGCCGATGCACACCAACTTGTTCGATGATGGCCATGCGCCGCCTGCTGGCCTCGGGGAAACCCCCATCACCATCGTGCTGCCGGTGTATAATGCGTTTGACCTGCTGCCGGATGTGCTGGACCGAGTCGAAAGACACACCGATCTGCCATGGCAACTGGCGGTTATCGAAGACAAATCCCCCGACACGCGCGTCCGTCCCTTCCTGCGTGACTGGGCCAGTTCCCGCAGGGACCGCGTTCACCTGATCGAGAATGACGCCAATCTCGGATTTATCAGAAGCGTCAACAAAGGCCTGGAATACGCGCTTGAGCGGGGCGCCCATGTCGTGCTGCTGAACTCGGACGCGCTGTTGCCCGAGGCCTGGGCAAGCCGACTGATCGCCCCCCTGTTCGGTCAGGAAAATGTCGCAACGGTTACCCCGATGTCCAACGATGCCGAGATTTTCTCGGTTCCGGCCATTTGCACGAAGACCGACCTGAACCCCGGAGAGGCTGATGCGATCGACGCACTGGCCCGACAGTTTCACCCGCAAGCGGACCTTGAGCAGGCGCCGACAGGGGTCGGGTTCTGCATGGCGATGAACATCGCCTTTTTGCGTCGCCTTCCCACGCTCGATACCGCCTTCGGGCGCGGATACGGCGAAGAGGTGGATTGGTGCCGCAAAGCGCGCGCCTTGGGGGGGCTGCATCTTGGGCTTGCGGGATTGTTCGTCGAGCACAAGGGTGGCGAAAGCTTCGGCTCGGCTGAAAAGCAGGCTCTTGTCCAGAAGAACAACGAACTCGTCGCCAGCCGCTATCCGACCTATGACCGGGAGGTGCAGGAATTCATCCAGGCCGATCCCATGATCACCGCGCGAATCGCCTTGGCCATGGCCTTCGTGGCGGTACGTTCGTCCGATCCGGTTCCCGTCTACCTCGCGCATTCGCTTGGGGGCGGGGCCGAGCACTATCTGCTGAACAGGATTCACAACGAGTTGCAGCGAGGCCAATCCTCTGTTGTCGTCAGGGTTGGCGGGCCTCAGCGCTTTCAGGTCGAGGTTCGGACCCCCGATGGCGAAAGCACCGGAACAACCGATGACTTCGGCTTTCTGGAGCGCCTGCTCGATGTGCTGCCCCAAAGGCGGATCATCTATTCCTGTGGGGTTGGCGACGCTGATCCGATAGAGCTGCCAGCCCTTATGCGACGGCTTGTGCGTCGTGCCGATGACCGGCAAGACGCACTGGAAGTCCTGGTGCATGACTACTTTCCGATCTCGCCCTCCTACTGCCTGCTCGATTCCGACGGGGTCTATCGTGGTCCGGTTCTGCCGGAGCGCAGCGATCGTGCGCATATGGCGCGGCGCCCGGATCGCACCCGAGCCACTTTGGCCGACTGGCAGAAAGAATGGGGGCAGCTGATCGACGCCGCCGATCAGGTCACGGTGTTTTCCGAAAGCAGCCGTAGCCTCGTTCTTGCGACCTACCCCCGCGCAGAGCCGGTATTGCGCGTCGTTCCGCATAGCTTGGCGCAACCCGTGCCGCTTGTTGAGACGGGCAACGCAGACGTGGAAGTCATCGGCATCCTCGGAAATATCGGCCTTCAGAAAGGGGCCGCCGTAGCGCAGGATCTTGCAAGGATTGCAGAGGCACGGGGCGACTTCCAGCTCGTGCTGATCGGGAACATCGACCCGGCATTCAGCTTGCCCCGGACGGTTCCGGTACATGGCAACTACCATGTCACCGAGCTCGATTCCCTTGCCGCGAAATATGGCATAACCCGCTGGCTGATACCGTCGATCTGGCCCGAGACCTTTTCCTACACCACGCATGAATGCATTGCGACGGGGCTACCGGTCTACGCGTTCGACATCGGCGCCCAAGGGGATGCCGTGCGGAATGCCGCGAATGGGCACGTGATCGGGTTTTCTGCCGAAGACAATTTGGCGCAAAGCATCTTGAGACAGGCACTCGACAGGGAGTGAGCAGGGAGTGACGACAAAATGAGCATGATCTCGGTTCCGATCGAAACGCTGCAAAGCAAGGGCATTGAAGTGTTGCCACGTGGCCCCGACGCGAATCTCAATCTGCCGCGTGACAGCAGGATCGAGGCACCGTCGAGCCTCAAGTGGACCCAGTACGAGCATTCCATTCACCTTGGCGCATTTTCGTACCAGGTTTCCGGGTATTGTTTTGCAGCCCGCATCGGCCGGTACTGTTCCTTCGGGGAGAATGTGCAGATCGGACGGCAAAACCACCCGCTTCACTGGGTCTCGACCAGCCCCGCCTTCTATCTGGGCGACCGCCTTTATGGTCTCGGGAATGGGTTTCGGGATGCCGCGGCCTATCACAGCTACAAGTTCAGCTATCAAGGACCGGCAACCAAGGCAAAGATCACGACGATTGGAAACGATGTCTGGATCGGGCACGGTGCCTATATCGGGGCCGGTGTCACGATCGGCGATGGCGCGATTGTTGCCGCACACGCGGTTGTATCCAAGGACGTGCCCCCGTTCGCGGTCGTTGCCGGCAATCCCGCCACGATCAAGAAATACCGGCTGCCCATGCAGCAAGCGGCACCGATACTGCGATCACGCTGGTGGCGCTTCGCGCCGTGGCAGCTACAACATCTCGACCCTTCCAACCCCAAGGTTTTTGCGGCTGCCGTCAACCGGATGACGGATGAGCCGGAGTTTTCGCCCGAGACGTTCATCGCGGAGGATTACAGACCCTGACACCGGGCAGGCGACGCGTCTTCCTGGCCCGACGAAACGGCAAGCCCCAGGGACAATATGCCAGCCAGCCGAAGGTGGTTGTCTTGGTCCGATCGTCGGGGCAGCTTTCTCACGCCTCAGGAATAGAGGATGTCCCGGTGATAACGACGCAGGAACAGAAGGCCGAAGGCGCTTGTCACCAGGGCAATGGAAAAAACATAGCCCGGAGAAACATATTCCCCCCCGTAGTTGACATAGAACGCTGCGCGCATCTCTCCGGTAATCTGCATGAGCGGATTGTACCAGAGGTAAGACCGATATGGTTCTGGTATGTCATCATACATGAAGAAGATCCCCGATATGAGGAACATCGGTCTCATAAGAATACCCCAGACCTGCTGCCAGACACGGAACTGAGACATCAAGAAGCAGTTCAGTACACCGATCCCAAAGCTGAGTGATCCGACCATAGCATAAGCCAGGGCAATCCGGCCCATCTCAAGCGTGGTTCTTGTCTCATAGAGCATGAGAATCATTGTGAAAAGAATGTAGCTGACGAGGAGTTGAGTCAAAGAATTGAGTATTAACCGCGCGATGATGGCATCCATGAAGGAGATCCTGGGGTAAGCCAGAAAAGGCCTGGAGTAGTTCAGCGATTGTCCGATCTTTCCCGCAACATCCATGAAAGCCATGAAAGGAAGAAGACCGGTCGCGTAGAAAATTGCGAAGTTGGTGCCCAGAGGAGGTGAGCGGAATCCCACCGAGAAAACGGCAACCATAATCGCAAGGCCTCCTGCGGGCTGAAGCACTGCCCAGATATATCCACCGGGGTTTCGGCCGTAGCTCGTGTTCATCTCCCTTAAGATCAGGGCCCCGATGGTGCGAACCGACGTGAAACGAGGAACCTGTCGAACCGATGTCGACGGTTTGCCGGCGGTCGATTCGATTACGGAAGACATATGAAGCCCGTGGAATGGATGCTGGAAAAAGCTGCTGTCATTGGTTAGCAAGAAGTCATAGTAATCTCCACCTTGCAAGGTCTTCCTGTTCATGGCAAATCCTCAAATGTCTGAGAACGCAAAAGGCGAAAAGCCGGTAACGCCTTTGGCTGCCGCGTCTCCTCAGGCCGCGACAAATCCTGCGGCGAAAAAGGAGGCACCTGGCGAAAATCAGACTGGCCCCAAGCGTGCAGCAACACCGGTTGCAGCGACCGCAAAATGGAGGTCACGGCATTGGGGGCTTGTACTTTCCCTGCTGATCATGGTCATCCTGCCGACGGCAATCTCGGCCTACTACCTTTGGTTCCGCGCTGCGGACCAGTATATTTCCCGTGTCGGCTTTTCGGTGCGCACCGAGGATTCCAGTTCTGCTATCGAGCTTTTGGGCGGTATCACGAACCTGTCCGGGTCAAGCTCTTCCGATACGGATATCCTCTATGAATTCCTGCAAAGTCAGGAGCTTGTTGAAAGAATCGACACGGAACTCGATCTCAGGTCGATCTGGTCGCGCGTTGACCCTGCCGACGACCCGGTATTTGCCTACCACGCGCCCGGCACCATCGAAGACCTGCTAGATCACTGGGACCGCCAGGTGCGCATTTATTATGCCAGCGGCACCGGCCTGATCGACCTTGAAGTTCTGGCGTTCACACCCCAGGAAGCACGGTCGATTGCTCAGCTGATTTTCGAAGAAAGCAGCGCGATGATCAACCAGCTCTCGGCCATCGCCCGAGAGGATGCGATCAGTTACGCCCGAGATGAGCTGGATCAGGCAGAGGAGCGCCTCGCCCGCGCACGGATTGCCCTCGCTGAATGGCGCAACGAAAACCAGACGGTTGATCCGACGGCTGACACGGCTGGCCAGATGGGTCTGGTGACAAACCTGCAGGCGCAACTGGCCGAAGCGCTGATCGAGCTTGATATTCTTCGGGACACAACCACGCGGGACGATGACCCGAGGATTACCCAGGCAGAGCGCCGTATTACGGTTATCGAAAACCGCATCGAAGCAGAGCGCGCTGTCCTTGGCACAAGTGGGGCGGGGGGGGTGGCCTTTGCCGACCTCGTCGGCGAATACGAGCGCCTGCAGGTCGACCGCGAGTTTGCCGAGCAGGCCTACACCACCGCCCTCGCGGCCTTCGATGGTGCCCGGAACGAGGCTCGACGGCAGAGCCGCTATCTTGCGGCCCATGTGCGCCCGTCCTTGGCGGAAAGCTCCGGCTTTCCGGATCGACCGGTAAAGCTGATCACGATCTCCATCTTTGCCTTTCTGATCTGGACCGTGGTAATTCTCGTGGCATACAGCCTGAGAGACAGACGGTGACGAGACCGAGAAGATGATCGAGTTTCGAAACCTGCGAAAAGAGTTCGTCCTGAACGGGCGGCGCAGGGTCGTGATCGACAACCTGAACATTGCCCTGCCAACCAACATTTCGGTGGCTCTTCTGGGGCGCAACGGGGCTGGGAAGTCGACACTTCTGCAGCTGATTTCGGGCGCCATGGATCCAACTTCAGGCGAAATCAGGTCCAGCGGCTCGATCTCGTGGCCGGTTGGCTTTGCGGGGTCGTTCCACCCGGATTTGACGGGCTTCCAGAACACCAAGTTCATTGCCCGTGTCTACGGGGTCGACACCGAAGAGCTCGCTGCTTTTGTCGAAGAATTCGCCGAACTTGGGCAGCACTACTACCTGCCGTTCAGATCCTATTCTTCGGGCATGCGATCTCGCCTGTCTTTCGGGGTGTCCATGGGAATTCCGTTCGACACCTATCTGGTGGACGAAGTGACCTCGGTGGGTGACATGGCTTTCCGTGAGAAAAGCCAAAGATTGTTCCTGGAGCGGATGGAAACAGCCGGCGCGTTCATGGTGAGCCACAATACAGAGCAGCTACGCGACATGTGCGAGGTCGGTGTGGTTCTGGAAGGGGGGCGCGCCATCTACTACGAAGACCTTGATGAAGCCATCGAGCATCACAATCGCAACATGATGGGTTCGTGAAGGAAGGGAAGAAGCCTCTGCATTTCTCCTCGACCAGAATTCGCTGGCGCCAATCCGCGTTGGTGCGCACGGCAAGCGGAAGGGAAAAGGCCCGGATCCTCGCCTTTCACGGCGGGGGCGGGGTGGATGGACGACCGGAGATGCTGGTCCCCTTCTGCACGGAACTTGCAAGGGAGCACCCGGAACTCACCATCATCGCCGCTGAATACCGAACGCTGAACCGGAACGGGGCAACGCTGAAACAGATGCTGGCGGATGCCCGTCATGCGCTGAACTGGAGCCGCCGCAAAACGCCGCTCGGGTCGAGGCTGTTCGTCATGGGCGCGTCGTTTGGTGGCCTTCTGGCTCTGGATGCGGTGTTTGCTGCGCCCGACCGGGTAAGCGGCCTTATTCTGCTCAATCCCGTGACGGATACTGCGAAGGGCGGCTTCTGCAATCGCGTTATCCCGCCCGAAGGCCTTCCGGACATCTCTCCGATGCAGCGATGGAAAGGCTGGCATCGGATGAACAGCCTGCGCTGCCTGACGGTTCACGGCAGCGACGACAATGTCGTTCCAATCGACACCTCAAAGGCGTTCTGCGCCTTGTGGCCGCCGGATCGTTGCAGCTTCGTAGGCTATCCGAATGTTGGGCATGGGTTCTTCAACCTGCCCGCACACAGCCCGTCTGTTTCCGAACTGATCCACAAGTTTATAGGATCCGACGGACAGTCTGGCTAGGTCACCCCCCCGGCAGGCCGGCCGCGCAGCACGCGCGTCATTACCCTGATCGCGATATGAACGCAAACGCGCCTACAAAGAAAAGGGCGGCCCCAAGGAGCCGCCCGAATTCTTTTCGTCTGGCGAACGGATTAGCTGCCAGAGGTCGTGGTCGAAGAGGAACCGTCGCCGATCAGGACCGCGGTCAGGATCAGACCGCCACCGGCAGCCAGAAGGCCACCGCTGCCTGCGACGGTGCCCAGACCGGTTGCAGTTGCAGTCGCAGCAGCACTCCCACCGGGCAGCCAGCCCAGAGCGCGCGCTTCCTCTTCCTGAGCTGCGGTCAGTTCGCACTCAGCTTCTACCAGATCGACATTGCCGCCGAGCTGTTCACACTGGTCCACGGTAAGGGCGCTTGCGGCGGTCACGCAGAATGCGGAAACGGCCGTAGCTGCAAAAATGGTTTTCGAGATTTTCATCGGGTCAGTCTCCAATACACTACTTATCTTCAGCTAACACGATGCCTGTCGTGTTTCAATCCGCGCAAGCGCGTCTCGGCTGATTTTTGCGATAGATGCTAGTTTATCACGCGTTCCATATTGGCATAGCCCAATTCCGGACCAGCCCATTGACGCGATTGCCACAGATCACCGTCGCTTCCTTGCCAATAGGTGTTCACGAATACCGGTGTGTCACGCCCATCCGCATGACATGTCTCGCTAAACCGGCGGGTTGCGTAGCTGCGACCAAGGATGTCGACCGTTTCGCTGCCTTCGGGAGTGAGCGAACAATACAGGCGAATCGCGTGAAGCTGCCCCTCGCCGTCAAGCGCCCGGAACAGGCGGGAATACTCTGCCGACTGCCCCTGTGACAGGGCGCGATGCAGCGCCTCGGTCTCCAGGCTGTGCAGATCGGTGCCGAATCCCCGCGTATTCCGCAACAGGCCAGCGGCGGTGCTGACGGTGTTGCCATCGAGGCTGCGCCAGATGGTAACATCGCGGTTCGTGCCGTATTCCAGCAAACCCACCGAAATACCCGCATCCGGCATACGAACAACAAGCACAGGGGCCGTGATGCCAGCCTCGGCCAACGAGGCGCGTGTTGCCGTAAACTGCGAGGGCGCATCGCCCCGGTTGAACAAGCCACCGCGAATCTGCTCGAACGCAGCCGCATACGGGCTGTTCGCCGCGTCCTGCCCGCATCCGGCAAGTGCCAAGAGCGCCATGAGTGCCAGAACTCGCTTCATCGCCACACCTGCGCCCATTGATCGTCGATATTGCCCAGGTGCCCTTCCCGGACCCGTTCATAAAGACGGTCAGGCACGCCAAGCCGCGCCCCGCCATCCCTGGTGATCGGTCGGATCGTGGTGCCGACGGACTGACGGCTCGGCTGCCCGGTGAACCAGGTCACGGGTATCGAGAAGCGGATCCCCTTGTCGAAGCTGCCTTCGCCAAAATCCTCGGTCGACACATCGGTCAGGGTCATGAAGGCACCAACGCGCCAGCCATTGCGGAACTCCCGGTCGATTGACAATGTGGCACCCCAGTCCCCGGCAAGATAGCGCCCGGCATCAATCTGGACATGATAGCCATTAGCCATGTCGTAATAGGCAGACACATGCCCGGTCACGACGCCGTAATCCCTGAAACCCAGCCCCATATCGTAGTCACGCTGTCGGGCATAGTTGATCTCGGCCCCAAGCGCGAGGCGACTGTTGACCGGGCGCCACAGCAGTTCGGCCGACAGGCCGCCATACATCCGCTCCAGATACCCCACAGTCACCCGGCCATAAAGATCATTGCCGAGGCTGCGGGCATGAGAAAAGGTCAGCCTTTCCACCGCAATGCCGGTCTGCCGGTCGTAAAGCGGGCTACTGGTCCGGACCGGCGGCAGATTAGACGGCGAGGTGCGCGCCTGATCGAGATTGCCAGCCAGTCTCTGGGTCAATGCGCCGTCAATTCTCCATCCGGGATGGAACTCGTAGGACGCAGACAGACGCACACCCAGATTGATGAGTATGGGGTTATCAGGGTCAAAGTAGCTGGTCCGCGTATAGGGCCTCAGAGACCAGTCGAAGCGGGGGAACACGCCATCCACAAGGTCTTCCGCCTCGGTCGGCTGCGCAGCCCGCAGGCCTGCAACCGCCTGAAGTGCCTCGGTTGCATTCGGTTCCTGCTCCAGCGCCTCCATATCCGACCGGCGCAATGTCAGGGTAGAGATGGCGAGCCCTTCGTCCAGCAGGGTGATATGGAAGGTTTCGACCGAAGGTGGCAGGATTTCCGCCATCACCCGCGCGGACCGGCCAAGCGCCTGCGCAACGGCGGTGTAGCGGGTGTTTTCGATCCGGATCTCTGCCTCATAGGCCCCCAGATCATATGCGATAAGATCCTGCCCCTCGGCTTCGAGCGCTTCCCTAAGCCGTTCCCCGAGCGCAGGGCGTGCACGCGGGTTTTCTACCCAGTCCACGGCCCAAAGGTCAGGGTTTTCAGCCGGATCGGGACGGATGGCCAACGGGCCGGGAACCGGGCGATTGCTGACTGGCGTAACGGGACGGCTTGGATTGAAGCTGAAAGCGAGATTCACACCGACTTCGGACCCATAGAGATAGTAGGCCCCCAGTCGAAGCGAGCGGTTCACCTGATACTCGACACCAAAGTTCCACGGTGACCGGCGTTCGAACACGCCCTGTGCGGTTTCGGTCCGGTAGGCGTCCGAGGAATACTCGACGATCACCCCAAGCCGGTCCGTCGGTTGCCATTCGATGCCGCCAAAGAAAGCTGCCTGGCCCCTAAACCACTGATCATAAGAGATTTCGCCGCCGGTATCGCCGGGCACAAAGCTCGGCCGCACATTGCTGAACGGTGCGCCGAAGGAATTGTAGCTGCCCAAACGCCCCCAACCAACACCGCCGGTCACGGTAAGCGTATCCCCGAATGACCGGCTGGCGACAATATATTCGCCCGCGTAGATCCCGGTGCCCACGAAATCCTGCAACCCGATTGCGACCGAGGGCCACCAGCCGCCCTCCTGCTGCTGCAAAAGCTGATAGCGCAGGTCGAAACTGCGGTCGAAATAGGTTTCGAACCCGGCAAGGTTCAGCCCTTCAGTCGCAGAGTAGCGGAACGATCCTGACAATCTGGGCGATATCTGAAAGCTCAGCGTATTGCGGGTGATGCCGCCGAAATGCGAGATCGTGGTCGAGAATTCGCCGTCCGGCATGACCTCGGCCGATGGCATGTCGATCAGGCCAGCGGTGCCATAGAAGTTGAGCGTGGGGCGCGGGCCTGACACAGGGGTGCCGATGATATCGGCCTGCGCAACAGAGCCGAAGAGACCGCCAAGGATCACTGTGACGGCTGCAATGGCAGGTTTTGCAATACCACCGAAATCTAGAAATCCGCGCACACCCGTTCTCCTGCTTTGAGGTTCTTAGACCACGCGCGCCGGGGCATGATCAAGCTTGCGCCTTTGCCGCTTCGGACGCTTTTGCCCGAAGCGCGTCTTTCGGGTGACAGACCGCTATCAAAGCTTAGTTGCCGCCCTGCAGGGTCGCAGCATTCTGTGCGTCGCGGCCCTCGATCCAACGATCGAGCACCGCAAAAGCAGCTGCCTTATCGCCGCCGGAAATTGCCTCTCGCAAGCTGCGCAAGGCCGATGCCACCTCGATCTCGGACAAGGCCTGTTCTCGGGCAGCAAAGATCTTGGGATGAGACGTGGTCAGCCGATCCTTGCTAAGCGTCAACTCCTCGCGGAGCTTCTCACCCTGACGCAGCCCGATGAAGGAAATCTCGATATCCCCGTCCGGGTTGTTTTCGTCCCGCACGGTGTATCCGGAACTCTCGATGACCTGTCGGGCGAGCCGTTCAATGGACACCTCTTCCCCCATGTCCAGAACGAACACTTCGCCGCCAGAGGCCATGGCCCCGGCGCGCAGGACCAGATGCACGGCTTCACGGACTGTCATGAAATAACGGCGAACGTCCTTATGGGTCACGGTGACCGGCCCGCCGCGGCTGATCTGTTCCTGAAAGATCGGCACGACGGAACCAGAGGATCCGAGCACATTGCCGAACCGGACGATCGAGAAAATCGTCCCAGTGGTGCGAATAGCCAGATCCTGCACCACCAGTTCCGCCAGCCGTTTCGAGGCGCCCATGACGGAGGACGGGCGCACGGCCTTGTCCGACGATACGAGCACGAAACGTTCCACGCCGGCGGACTCGGCCTCTCTTGCGAGGGTTTGGGTCCCCAGAACGTTGTTGGACAACCCCGAGAGGGGATTGGCCTCGACCAGGGACACATGTTTGTAGGCGGCTGCGTGCACGACGATCTGCACATGGTATTCGTCCAGAACCAACCGAACCTGACGTGCGTCCGCCACCGAGCCCAGGACAGAAACCAGCTCCACACCCGAATCCTCGGCCATCGGACGCAGTTCCATGTCGATATTGAACAGGGCATATTCGCTCAATTCATACAGGATGAGCTTCTTGGGACGGCAGGCCAGAACCTGACGAGACAGTTCTGCCCCGATAGAGCCGCCTGCGCCGGAGATCAGGACCGTCCGACCGGAGTAGCTGTTTCCTTCATCCCCGAGCGAGGTGACAACGGGTGCCCGGCCGAGGAACTGGGCGGGCTTTACCGGGGTCAGCTTCTCGACCAGCGGCTCTTCCCCGATCAGCTGTGCGAAGGAGGGGAGTGTCTGCACCTCCAGCCCCATCTTTTGCAGGCGCCGCGCAATCTGTGCCTGCTTGGGTTGGCTGAGAGACGGGATCGCCAGAAGGACGCGGCGAATGCTCTTTTCCTGAACGATCCGCGCGATGCTGGCCGGCGTGTACACCGGCAGACCGGCGATCAGAACGCCCTGCAAGGCGGTGTTGTCATCCACGAAGGCAACCGGGTCGATCCCCTCATGGGTTCTCAGGGCTGTGGCCAACTGGGTGCCCGTTGTGCCTGCCCCGTAGATCAACACCCTGCATCGCGGTATCTCGCGCCGGTAGATCGCAACCACGACCTGATACATGACAACACGACTGACCGCCGAGAACATGAAGAAGCAGATTGCGAAGACGATGCTGTTGCCAACCGGCACGTTCAATTGGAAAAGCCACCCCAATCCCGCCAGACTTGCCCCGAGATAGGCGGCAAAAACAGCCGTCTTCGCCAAAGCCCGCCCTTCATAGGCATTGAGCTGGATCTGTGGAATGCCCAGGGCGATGGCAACGCCAGCCGCGATAGCCAGTAAATACGGCAGCACGGGAAGAAGCAACGACAGGGTTTCCAGAGGCGTGCGCGGATCGGCCTGAACCGCAAAGGTAAAAACAAGCGCGAGCGGGACCAGGCAAAGGTCGAGGATCAGAAGGACGTTTCTTTTCTGATTTCTCGTCAGGGATTTGACCAAGCTCAGCATGCAGAACTACCTACGGACTTATAAACCGCGAAACATTCGCAGGATTACTTTCACAATGCCTTTTTTTGGGTGTTCGCCCATAAAAAGCCGTTTCGAGCGACAACAGAAACGCACAATGCCACTTTTTCAGCCTCTTTGACTTTAGCGATCCCTGTCATGAGGCACAAGAAGTCTCTCGCCGCCGCGCGGTATGCTGCCGAAGATACAATCATACCCGGGCGAATACGTGTCTGCTTGCAATCTGACACGTCAACGCTGCGAACCGGCATGCGAGCTATCAGTTTTCAAAGCTGCTGCAAGCCTGTACACAACTGCAAAAATCACGCTTTTCAGTAGATGACGAAGGCCTTTCACATGCCCCAACCACAGCGCACCGCACTTGTGACGGGGTCTGCCGGCTTCATCGGCTTCCATCTCTCGTCGACGCTTCTGAATGCCGGATGGCGGGTGATCGGTGTGGATGCGATGACCGACTACTACGACATCGCGCTCAAGGAAAAGCGGCAAGCGATGCTGTGCCAGTCGCGTAGCTTTCGGGCCATCAATGACCGGATCGAACAGCCCGGCCTGCTGGAAACACTGTTTTCCGATCATCGCCCCGATGCTGTCATCCACCTCGCGGCGCAGGCGGGGGTGCGCTATTCCATCGAGGCACCGGAAAGCTATGTCCAGGCCAACCTGATCGGCACCTTCCGCCTGCTGGAAGCCGCGCGCGCCCATCCGCCCGCGCATCTGCTGCTGGCCTCCACCAGTTCGGTCTACGGGGCGAACCCGGACATGCCCTACGCCGAGACCGACAAGGCCGATTCGCAGATGTCATTCTATGCGGCGACCAAGAAGGCCAATGAGGCCATGGCGCATAGCTATGCACATCTCTACGGCCTGCCCACAACGATGTTCCGCTTCTTCACGGTCTACGGTCCGTGGGGGCGGCCCGACATGGCGTTGTTCAAGTTCACACGCGCGATTCTGTCGGATGAGCCGATCGACGTCTACAACCACGGCAAAATGCAGAGGGATTTCACCTATGTGGATGATCTTGTTGCCGGAATCGAAAAGCTGATCGACGTTGCCCCGGTTCGCCCAACCGATGGCGCCGCACCACCGGAGGGCGACAGCCTGTCACCCGTTGCCCCCTACCGGATCGTCAATATCGGGAATTCAGATCCGGTCCCGTTGATGGAGTTCATCGCGGCCATCGAAGCGGCAACCGGTCGCGCGGCCCGCAAGAACCTGATGGCCATGCAACCCGGTGACGTGCCCGCGACATGGGCAGATACCACGCTTCTGAGACGCCTGACCGGCCACATACCATCGACCTCGGTCGCGGATGGCGTGGCGCGTTTCGTCGAATGGTACCGAGACTACTACGATCTGTGACCGCTCAGGGCCTTTGGGCGGGATCGAAAGAAAAAGCCCGGCGAGTACCGCCGGGCTTTTCGAGTGGCAGGGGCGGCAGGATTCGAACCCGCGGCCTGCGGATTTGGAATCCGCTGCTCTACCAACTGAGCTACACCCCTGTACTGGAGCCACCGGTTAAGCCATCGCACTGGCGGAATCAAGGCCCCTTTGCAGGCGGCTGGCCGCTTTCTTTCCCGGCAACGCGGCGCAGCGCAAACAACGTGGCGGGCGGCCCCAGAAGCTCGAACACGACCGTTGTTCCGATGGTCAAAGTGATGATCGTATCCCCCCAGTCGGGGAAGCTTTCCGCCGCGACCAGCGCCATGCCGATCGCCACGCCAGCCTGTGGCAGAAGGGCGATACCGAACCAGGGACGCTCCACTGCGCTTTCCCCCCCAAGCCGCGCGCCGATCCAGCCTCCGATAATGCGGGCTGCAATGCGCAGCGCCAGATAGGCCAGCCCGAGACCGCCCATGGTGGCCAGGTGCCCCAGTTCCAACGACACGCCCGCCAGCAGAAAGAACAGCACCATGAAGGGCCATCGGGCGTTTTCGATCTCGTGGAAGGCCTGCCGATGATGCCGGGCGAAATTGACGATCAGCATGCCCGCCGTCATCCCCGCAAGCAGGTAAGAGACCTCCAGCCAGATCGCCAGCCCTGCGGTCAGAAAGACAAGCCCGAGCGCCTCGGTCTGCAAGGGCTCCCCCGGTTTGATCCGGCCCGTCAGCATCGCCCCCGGCACCCCGATGAAAGCGCCAAGCAGCAGCGCCCCGCCGATTTCGCGCAGCGCGTCCTGCAATACCCCTTCATGGCCGTTGCCATATAGCTCGCCCGCTGCCACAGCCATCAGGCTGAAGGCAAGCAAACCCCATGCGTCATCCACGGCGACGATACCCCGCAACTTGTCGGGGAAGGCGCCGGTCATGCCCGATTGACGGATCGCGTCCTCGGTCGCCGCAGGCGCGGTGGCCGTGGCAATCGCCCCCAGAAGCAGGGCCAGACCAAGCGGGACGCCGATCAGTGCCAGACCACCCGCAACGACCAGCAACGTCACAAGCACGATGCTGATTGAAATCACCACGATCTCTGTTCCATGCGCGGCAAGGTTTTGGCGGGTCAATGCGCTGCCAAGCAGGAAGGCGACCATGGTCAGGGCCGAGACGGACAGGAATTCGTACCACGCCTCGGCCTCTGCAGGTACAAGATCCAACCCCGATCTGCCCGCAACCACGCCAGCCAGCAGCAGCAAAGTCACGCGGGGCAAGCGTGTACGCCGCCCGATCTCATCGGCGGCAAGGCCAACCAGAAACAGGATGCCAAGTGTCAGAAGGGTTAGATCGAGTCTCATGTCTGCAAGCTAGCAGCGGACACGGCGCAAGACATTGCGCGAGATCAGAGTGCCGCCAGATTGCGCCCGAACAGGGACTCATCCAACCCGCCAAGAATGGCGATGATCTGCCCCCGGATTCGGGAAGGGGGACGATTGCTGTGCAGAACGACATGAAGCGATGCAATCTGTCCCTCCGACAGGGACCGTACATCTACCCCCTGAACATAGTTCGGCAATTCTTGCTCCACAGACAGGATCAACTGTTCGCTCACGCGCTGTTGCGCATCCGCAGGGGTGCCCTCACCGATCAGCGCGAGGGCAAGGACAAATGCAGTCAGGGTGGAACGGATCATGGTGTCGTACCTTATGAATGTCCTGGGCCAGCCTATCACGGGCTGACCCAAGAGGCCATGCATGGGCCGGTGTATGTGGGGAAAGCTGCCGATGCCTCACGCGCCTCGCAGCAGGCGCAGGTTGCCCGCGCACAGGGCCTGCTCGTTCTGCAAGATGCGGTCAATCGGCCAGTCCCACCAGCAAAGCTCCAGCAGGCGGGCGATGATGTCCTCTGGGAACCGCATTCGGATCACCTGTGCGGGATTGCCCGCGACAATGGCATAAGGCGGGATCTCACCCGACACGACCGCGCCGCTGCCGATGATGCAGCCACTGCCGATCCGGGCACCGGGCAGCACCCGCACCCCCTGCCCCAGCCACACATCATGGCCGATCACCGTATCGGGACCGGGCCCGGGCATCGAGGGCCGTCCGGCAGCGGGCCCGCCTCCGAAGATCGCGAAGGGGAAGCTGGTGAACCCGTCATAGCGGTGATTGGCCGATGCGGTGATGAACTGCACCCCGTCGGCAATCTGGCAGAACTTGCCGATAATCAGCCGCTCGGGCGAGAAATCATAGAGATAGGGCGCAAGGTGAAATGCCCAATCCGACGGGGGATGGTGGGCGCTGGCATAGCTGTAGGCCCCGATGTCCCATCGGGGGTGGTCGATCACGGGCTTGAGAAAAACGGTGCCTGCGTGAACTTTGCCATCGGGCAAGGGAACCGGGTGCACGGTGTCTGGCGAGGGGTATAGGTCATCCATGGAATGGGCCTTTCTTGTCTGAATGGAAACGGTTCAGATCGCGGCTTTGTCCATGACACCCTCCATGTTTCGGAATGTCGCTTTAACTCAAGACGCCATGAAAAGAAAGGCCACCCGAAGGCGGCCTCTCCACTGACAGGATGCGTTCCGTATCTCAGAACGACATGCGCAGGCTCAGCCCGACGCGGTGCTCTTCGTAGCCATCGTTGAACAAAGAGCCCTGATATTCCAGCCCGACATCCATCGTGTTCCCGGAATTTCCCGTGAAGCTATAGTGCAGACCAAAACCGACATCGATCCATTCGGCATCGACGCTGTCCACCGGGGTCATGATAGCCGGAAGGTTGGACCCTGCGAACCCGCCGCTGACCATCATGTCGCCACCACTACGGCTTGCATAGGCAATACCGCCAGTGAACCGAAGCGCATCTCCACTCGCCGTGATCGAGGAGTATTCTGCGCTCAATCCGGCACGGCTGACCAGCATCTCGCTATCCTGTGCACCTACCGTCAGGTTAAAAATCCCGGCACCGGTTTCGGTAAATTCATCCACCCGAAGATCGTAGTATTCGACCGACGCCATGGGACCGAAAGCCAAGTTGCCAGAATGCATCATCCAGGACGCCTCCAGCCCTGCAAACGTCGCCTGACCGTCTGTAGATCCCAGTGCAGTCTGGTTAACGCCACCAAAGGCAATGTTGCGGACGGAATCGAAGGACAGGGACTGATAACCGATCGCCGCTTGAAGGTGGGCAGTGCCGCCGCTGAACGCTCCGGAATAGCGAGCAAAACCCGTCGCGCCGAAGGACGTGGCATCAATGGACCCGCGATTGGCCATGATATCTGCCTCGCCGTTCTGGCCACTCAGCATGAACCCGACCGACCATCCATCAGCAAGGGACAGTTCCACGCCTGCGTGCACTCCCGAAGTCGACGTTGAGTATCCGGCGGAATTGAGTGTCCGTTCCGTGTCGGACCCAGAACCGGTTAGCGCGACAAAGGCCTCGGCGGTTTCGCTTATCATCCAGCGACCTGCACCGCTCGTCACCATTTCGCTGTCGGCATTGCCTGTAAGAGGCGAGCCAAGAGCGAAGAGCGCATTGGACCCGAATTCGTGGCTGACCCCTCCGTAGGCTCCCAGAAAACTGTGCCCAAGAGATTCCAGCGCCAGTTGACGTTCTGCTTCCGTGGGTAGCGCCATCACCGCGTCAACCAGGGCCAGGTAGGCCGGATCGGCATTCAGGAAAGGCACGTTTGCCGCGTCAAGGCTACCAGCCACCGCGAACTGGAACGGACTGCCCGCCGCTTCCACGATAGGAGCAAATGTCGGCACGACGCGGATTGTGAATTCGCCGATCTGTATGTCACCCACATCGAGGTTGAAGTTCATGTTGAGGTTCGACAGATCCTCGATCGGCAGGACTTCGAACAACTCACCGCTCTCCATCAGCGCTGCAACGTCGCCAGGAACCTCACCGCCCGCAACATAGCTGAGCTCCGACCGATCCGCGAGCCCCAGGGCGGCCGCAAGAGCGTCGAGGCGCGGCTCTGCATCGGTTGCATTGGCGTTCATGTTGCCCCAGACCCAGGCGCCGTTGCCGCCGTCAGCACGATTATCGTACCAGGCGATCAGGGCATCCTCGTCGGTTGTGTCCGCCACGGTCTCGTCCCAGAACATCCCGTCGGGCAGCATGTTTCGCGATAGCAGCATATCCCCGAACAGCGCCGAATGGTCTGCGTTGGTCAGATCGTAGATCGTCAGAATCGTCCCATCATCATTCTGAGATACGATGTATCCTGCCCGGTCCGTGCTGAAAAAGCCGATATCCCCTTCCTGGCCGCCGTTTCCGAACAGACCGTCAGGGAACCAGACGCGCTGCAAGGGCGACTGACCTTCGCCGGAACCGTCCAAAAAGGGCCAGTCAACTGCCTGTCCGCTCAGGGCTGACAGCTGATCAAAGAGCACGGCATTGCTGGGGTCGCTTGGATCCATAGCAACGAAGCCATCCCCTGTGCCGGTCCCCAGAACAAGTTGGAGACTTTCGATCCGCGCTCCCGTGGTGTTCGACGTCTTCGCAAAGTTGAAATACTCTGTGATCCCACCGCTCGAAGCAGTGGTGAACACAAGATCCATGGGACCATTGCCGGTCAGGAAGGTTTTGTACCGGTTGCCCGTTCCCGGACCTTCTGCGCATCCAGAACCGGGCTGCGACGACCGAAGGCAGTTCAGTACGCCGGCCGGGGAGAACCCGTTTCCAACGAAATCATCATTATTCGGCGCGCCGGTCACGGCCGCGATCCCTGGCTCGACCACTCCTTCCTCTTCGTCAGCAAGAACAAAGCCAAGCCCGACAGGTCCGACAAAGTCCTCGATCGTACCTGCTGCAACTGCAGTGGTCGACAAAAGCATCACTGTAAGGGCCGTAATATGCGGTCGAATGATGGACCCTGCATTCCCCATTTCAAAGTCTCCTGGTTCGATCTGTCTGAACAGGGCTCGCGGGCTGAATACCGGGTTGCGAGCCTGTTTCCGATGGTTGCTACCGACATACGAAAAGACTCGCTACGGCCCTCAAAAGATAGTTTTTGTATACTTTAGGCAATGTTAATTTTATCATTGCGAAGCAAAGTTGCGCGGCGGCAACGCCTGCCGATCGCAACGCTGTTTCAAGGAAAAAAGCCGCCCTTTTGGGCGGCCTTTGCATTGGTTCTGGCGAACTGGTCGCTCAGGCTTTCATGACAAAGGCCCCACGAGGGGGCCTTTGCTTTATCAGTTTACGCGTTTCGGCCCGAGGGCCAGAATCGCTTAGGCGAGGATCTTCGACACGACGCCGGAGCCGACGGTGCGGCCGCCTTCGCGGATGGCGAAGCGCAGGCCGTCTTCCATGGCGATCGGCGCGATCAGCTCAACCGTGAACTTCAGGTTGTCGCCGGGCATCACCATCTCGGTGCCTTCGGGCAGCTGAACGGTGCCGGTCACGTCCGTGGTACGGAAGTAGAACTGCGGACGGTAGTTCGCGAAGAACGGCGTGTGACGGCCGCCTTCTTCCTTGGTCAGGATGTAGACCTCGGCTTCGAACTGGGTGTGCGGGTTCACCGAGCCCGGCTTACACAGAACCTGGCCACGCTCCACGCCGTCACGGTCCACACCGCGCAGCAGGGCGCCGATGTTGTCGCCGGCTTCACCGCGGTCCAGCAGCTTGCGGAACATTTCCACACCGGTACAGGTGGTCTTCTTGGTGTCGCGGATGCCGACGATCTCGATCTCGTCGCCCACGTTGATCACGCCACGCTCCACACGGCCGGTCACAACCGTGCCGCGGCCGGAGATCGAGAACACGTCTTCGATCGGCATCAGGAAGGGCTGGTCCACGGCACGCTCGGGCTGCGGGATGTACTCGTCCACGGCCGCCATCAGTTCGCGGATCTTGTTCTCGCCGATCTCCGGGTCACGGCCTTCCATCGCCGCCAGGGCAGAGCCTGCGATGATCGGGATATCGTCGCCCGGGAAGTCATATTCGGACAAGAGCTCGCGGACTTCCATTTCCACCAGCTCCAGCAGTTCCTCGTCATCGACCTGGTCGACTTTGTTCAGGAACACGACCATGGCGGGGATACCCACCTGGCGGCCGAGCAGGATGTGCTCGCGGGTCTGCGGCATCGGGCCGTCAGCCGCGTTCACCACCAGGATCGCGCCGTCCATCTGGGCGGCACCGGTGATCATGTTCTTCACGTAGTCGGCGTGCCCGGGGCAGTCGACATGGGCGTAGTGACGGTTGTCGGTCTCGTATTCCACATGCGCGGTCGAGATGGTGATCCCGCGAGCCTTCTCTTCCGGCGCGCCGTCGATCTGGTCATAGGCCTTGAAGTCACCGAAATACTTGGTGATCGCCGCCGTCAGCGTCGTCTTGCCGTGGTCAACGTGACCGATCGTGCCGATGTTACAATGCGGCTTGCCGCGCTCAAACTTTTCCTTTGCCATGATGGCCTCCTTAGCTGGTCGGGTGGCGGGGGAGCCCCGCCCTACGGGGGGTGGGTAGGGCGGGGTTCATCCCCGCCATCCCGTTATGCGAATTTGGACTGGATCTCTTCCGAGATGTTCTGCGGAACCGGCTCGTAGTGGTCGAACTGCATCGTGAAGTTCGCACGGCCCGAGGACATCGAGCGCAGCGTGTTGATGTAGCCGAACATGTTGGCCAGCGGCACGAAGGCGTCGATCGCGATGGCGTTGCCACGTGTGTCCTGACCCTGAACCTGACCACGGCGGGACGTGAGGTCGCCGATGATGCCACCGGTGTAATCCTCGGGCGTCACGACCTCGACCTTCATGATCGGTTCCAGGAGTTTTGCCCCAGCTTTCTTCATGCCTTCGCGCATGCCCATGCGAGCCGCGATTTCGAAGGCCAGAACGCTGGAGTCCACGTCGTGGAACTTACCGTCGATCAGGGCAACCTTGAAGTCGATCACGGGGAAGCCAGCCAGCGGGCCGCTATCCATGACGGACTTGATGCCCTTTTCAACGCCGGGGATGTATTCCTTCGGAACAGCACCACCAACGATGCGGGATTCGAAGGAATAGCCTTCGCCCGGCTCGGTCGGCGAGATGATCAGCTTCACTTCGGCGAACTGACCCGAACCACCCGACTGTTTCTTGTGGGTGTAGGTGTGTTCGACCTCGTGGCCGATGGTTTCACGATAGGCCACCTGCGGCGCACCGATGTTGGCTTCCACCTTGAATTCCCGCTTCAAGCGGTCGACGAGGATGTCGAGGTGAAGTTCACCCATGCCCTTCATGATGGTCTGACCGGACTCGAGGTCGGTTTCGACGCGGAAGGACGGATCTTCGGCGGCCAGTCGGGCCAGACCCTGGGACATCTTCTCCTGGTCAGCCTTGGTTTTCGGCTCGACCGCGATCTCGATCACCGGATCGGGGAAGGTCATGGTTTCCAGAACCACCGGATCGTTGACGGCGCAGAGCGTGTCACCGGTCGTGGTGTCCTTGAGGCCTGCCAGCGCGATAATGTCGCCTGCGAACGCTTCCGTGATTTCCTCACGGTTGTTCGAGTGCATCATCATCATCCGGCCAACACGCTCTTTCTTGCCCTTGGTGGAGTTCAGCAGGGTATCACCCTTGTTGAGCACACCAGAGTAGATCCGCGTGAAGGTCAGCGAGCCGACGAAGGGGTCGTTCATGATCTTGAACGCCAGGGCCGAAAAGGCCATGTCGTCATCGGCACGACGCGGGATGTTCCGGGTTTCGGTTTCGTCGCCCGGCTTGAAGCCCATGTAGTCGACCACGTCCAGCGGGCTGGGAAGATAGTCGATCACGGCGTTCAGCAGCGGCTGGACACCTTTGTTCTTGAAGGCAGAGCCGCAGAGAACCGGAATGAACGCGATCTCCAGCGTGCCCTTGCGGATCAGCTTGCGCAGGGTCGGAACGTCGGGTTCTTCACCTTCCAGATACGCTTCCATTGCGTCGTCGTCCATTTCGACCGCGGTCTCGATCAGCTTGTTGCGCCACTCTTCGGCGGTGTCTTTCAGGCTGTCGCGAATTTCGCGCTGTTCCCAGGACGCGCCCAGGTCTTCGCCGGCCCAGACCCATTCTTTCATGGTCACGAGGTCGACGATGCCTTCCAGCTCGTTCTCGGCGCCGATCGGAATTTGGATCGGGGCTGGGGTCGCGCCGGTGCGGTCTGCGATCATGCGCACGCAGTTGAAGAAGTCGGCGCCGATCTTGTCCATCTTGTTGACGAACACGATGCGCGGAACCTTGTAGCGGTCAGCCTGACGCCAAACGGTTTCGGTCTGGGGTTCAACACCTGCGTTGGCGTCCAGAACGGCCACGGCACCGTCGAGAACCGCCAGCGAGCGTTCCACTTCAATGGTGAAGTCAACGTGGCCGGGGGTGTCGATGATATTCATCCGGTGCTTGGGCGTGTCGGCATTGGTGCCATCTTCGGTACGTTCCCAAAAGGTGGTGGTCGCAGCCGAGGTGATGGTGATGCCGCGTTCCTGCTCCTGCTCCATCCAGTCCATGGTGGCTGCACCATCGTGCACCTCACCGATGTTGTGGGATTTGCCGGTGTAGTAGAGGATACGCTCGGAACAGGTGGTCTTGCCCGCATCAATGTGGGCCATGATCCCGAAGTTCCGGTAACGGTCGAGCGGATAGTCGCGAGCCATTGGTTTCGGTCCTTTGGCGAAAAAGAGAAAATCGCCGGGGGATCATTCCCCCGACGCGATTGCTTACCAGCGGTAGTGCGAGAACGCCTTGTTGGCGTCTGCCATCTTGTGGGTGTCTTCCCGCTTCTTAACGGCGGTACCGCGTCCATTCACGGCATCGACAAGCTCACCAGCCAGGCGCTCTTCCATGGTGTTTTCGTTCCGCTTGCGCGATGCGGCGATCAGCCAGCGAATGGCGAGCGCTTCGCGACGTTCGGGACGCACTTCGACGGGAACCTGGTAGGTGGCACCACCGACGCGGCGGGAACGAACTTCGACAGCCGGTTTGATGTTGTCGAGAGCTTCGTGGAAGACTTCGACAGGGGCGCGCTTGAGCTTGGTTTCGACCCGGTCAAAGGCATTGTAGACGATGCGTTCTGCGACCGACTTCTTGCCGTCGATCATCAGGTTGTTCATGAACTTGGTCAGCACCGTATCGCCGAATTTGGCGTCGGGCAGAACTTGGCGCTTCTCAGCAGCGTGGCGACGAGACATCTGTTGATCCTCTTACTTGGGGCGCTTGGCGCCGTATTTCGAACGACGCTGACGGCGGTCCTTGACACCCTGGGTGTCGAGCACGCCGCGGAGGATGTGGTAACGGACGCCGGGAAGGTCTTTTACACGGCCGCCACGGATCAGGACGACGGAGTGTTCCTGAAGGTTGTGGCTTTCACCGGGGATGTAGCTGATCACCTCGTAGCCATTGGTCAGACGGACCTTGGCCACTTTCCGCATGGCCGAGTTCGGCTTCTTCGGGGTGGTGGTGTAGACGCGGGTGCAGACACCACGCTTCTGAGGGCAGGATTCCAAGTGCTGGGACTTGGAGCGCTTCACTTTGGGCTGCCGCGGTTTGCGGATCAGCTGTTGGATCGTCGGCATGGGGTCTCCCCGTTTCGCTCGTTCATGTCATCAGACGCAGTTGCTTGCACAAAAACGTCTATGGCCGCATGTGCCCCTTCCCTACCTGGAGGACACAGCGGTGGAATTCTCAGAGGATCGGGGCTGCAAAATCGCCCGGATCATGACCATTCAAATCTGTATGCCTGACCCGCCGCGCGCGAAACGCACCGGGGTCAAGTGGCGCGCGGTATAGGGGGAATCGGATAGGCTGTCAACAGCGCGTCGGGCGCGAGCAACGCTCAGGTCAGAAACCGCGTTGCAGCGCGGCCCAACCCTACTGGACTACCTCAATATCCACATCGAAATGGCGTTTGACAAGGGGCTGGAGGCCGACGGGATCAAGCGAACAAAGTGGATGTTCCCAAAGGAAGCAGGTCGATCTTCCAAAGCGACGTGCCACGCAGCTCCGAGGTTGTAGACCTGCACCCCACCATCAGCCATCCGCCATCTCTCGCAGCTTGCGTTCCCGATAGAGCGTGAAGATGCCGGTCGAGACCACGATTGCCGCCCCGATCAGCGTCAGCGGGCGCGGCCAGTCACCGAACACGAACCAGCCAAGCAGCAGGGCCCAGATGAGCGCGGTGTAGCGGAAGGGCGCGACAAACCCAATCTCTCCCACCCGCATCACCATGATGGAGAAGAGATAGCCTCCGATGATGAAAAAAGCCGCGCCCGCGACCAGCCCCGCTTCGCGCGCGGTCACAGGCTCCCATCCCTGCCACAACATCAGAAGCCCACCGAAGATGCCGACCGCACCCGCGGTGATCACCGCGACGGCCAGCGATGGCACTTCGGCAGAGAGGCGGCGTGTGAAGAGATCCCGCGCGGTGACCAGCAGGACCGCCAGAACCGCCACGAGAGAATAGACGTTGAACCCTTCCGCCCCCGGCTTGACGATCAAGAGCACGCCCGAGAATCCCACAAGGATCGCCGCCAGCCGTTTCCAGCCCACAGGCTCACCCAGAAACAGGGCCCCCGCCAGCGTGATCGTCAGGGGCAGCGCGGCGAGGATCGATGTTACATTGGCCAGTGGCATATGGATCAGTGCCACCAAGAAGGCCAACATCGAGGCGATCTCGGCCCCCGTCCGGCCCGCAACCCTGCCCCAGTCCCCGCGAGGAATGGCAAGGCTGCGCAACCCGAGCGCGTAGGCCAGCGCCCCGATGAACACCGTCGTCAGGATGCCGCGCAGAAACACGATCTGAAACAGCGGCAGATCCTCCGCCACCAACTTTATACAGGCGTCGTTGAAGGTGAAGGCGGCCATGCTTCCCATCATCAGAAGCGCGCCTTTCACATTGGGAGAGAGGATCATTCCCCGTCGTTATCCTTGTCGGAGGCAAATTTGCGCCACATGAGCGGCAGTGCCTCCTCCGGGTCAAGCCCAAACCGTTCCGAAAGGATCTTCTTGGCCTGCCATTTGGGCATCGGCTCTGCCCCCGGCGGGATGGATCGACCCGAGTCGTTATGTTGGTGCAGGGTACGCACGAACATCAAATCGGTCGGGTCCGACCACATCCGCGCATGGGCCGCAACGCGCCGGTGGTTCCAGCGGAACATGTTGGACCGGGCGTCGGGCCTGGTAATCATGGCGCTCGCCAGTCCAAGCGGACCGATTTCCCGGAAGTCATAGAAGGGCTGGTCCCGGTCGTTCAGGTCCCAGTAGATGCCCCGATGAAACGCGATGACCGCAGGGTGGTCCTCATCCGCCCAACCCAGCCTGATCAACTGGTCGGCAACGGTGCGAGTCTTTTCGATATAGTCCACGGCCACGGCGTCATCATCGTCAATCCGAAAGCCCGTGATGTAATCGGCCCCAGGTTCGGTACCACGCCGAAACGCGCGCCGGGTGGCGTTCAGCGGGCCATTGGGTTCGATGGCGCAAATTCGCAGGAATGGATAGCGCTCGGCCAGCCCCTTCAGGCGCTTGCGAAACCGCATGGGCATCGAGGTGCCGATCAGCACGACCAGCCGGAAACCCGGGTCGGTCTGGGCCGCAAGCGAGGGCAGGCAAAGCTTTTCGAAGAAGGCAAAGCGGCGGGCCATACGGGCAGGATCGTAGAGAAGGTCCATAAGCGCGGCTTCGTCCAGCTTCGACGCCTCGAACCCGCCTGCGCCCAGATAGGAGAAGCGGCACACACCCACGATCTGATTGTCGAAACCCGTGGCCATGCACCCACCTTGTCACACAAAAACCGATGGGTCGAATGCTAGGCCAAAGCAAGGTTCTAGGGAATCCCTCAATCATGGGTCCGCGCGATGTACGCTCTCGACCCCGATGAACCGGGCCATGCGGGTCAGCTCTGCCTCCAGCTTTTCTTCCCGCGCGGTCCTCCATTTCACTCCCGGCTCTGGCCAAAGATTCAGAACATCGAGGCGAGAGGCCTTGCGGTCTGCCTTCACCTCGATCCGGCCCACGAAACGCTCCCCTTCCAGGATCGGAAAGACGTAGTATCCCCAGATCCGCTTCGCGGCGGGGACGAACATTTCTACCCGGTAATCGAACCCGAACAGACGCGACAGGCGGTTGCGGTCGCGGATCACCGGGTCAAACGGGTTGAGGATGCGCAGGCGGCTGGTAGCAGGGGACAGCCCTGCAAGCCGTGTCTCGATATCCGCAGGGGCGACTGCACTGGCCCAACTGCCATCCGCGCCCTGAACCGAAACGGGGACCAGCTCGGCCCCTTCCGACCACGCGCGCACTTCGGCCTGCGTTACCGCGTCCCAGAAACGCTTTATGTCACCGATTGAGCCAAAGCTTATCCGGTCTAGCGCAGCGCTGCAAAGCCGCGTGATTTGATCACCCTCGCTTATTTCCTGCGCTCGCAGATGGTCCGGAAAGACCCGTTCCGCCAGATCGTAGAACTTGGTGAAATTGACCCGGTGACAGGTCGCCAACTCGCCCGCGTACCACATGTAATCCAGCGCCAGCTTGTGCGGCGGGCGGTGCCACATCTGCCGTTCGCCCTCGATCTTCGTGTCAAACGCATGGGTGGACAGCGCGCCCTCGCGGGCGATCCGGTCCTTGATCTTCTGCCGTTCATCGGCATTGGGCAGTCCTTTGACCCAGCTTGCGCGGTCGTAATAGGCGCGCATCCGGTCAAACTGCCGTCGCCACATGGGCAGGAACTCCATCGGCAGGACGCTGGCGTCATGGGTGAAATGCTCGAACACCGCGCGATCCTTGGCCAACAGCCGGTCCAGCATCGGTTCGCGGTAGTTCTGATTGCGGCTCCAGAGAATGTGGTGATGGGCGCGGGAGACGACCTGGATCGTATCAAGCTGCACGAAACCAAGCGCGTGGATCATTGCCGCCAGATCCAGCGGGCCAGTCGGCGTTTCCCCGAGACCCTGAGAATGCAGCCAGAGCCGCCGCGCGTTGCGGTTGTCGATCTTCAGTTCGGCCACGGAGGCGCCTCAGGTGGTCAGGTTGGTCTTCACCCTAGGGGCGCTCTGGCCAAAGAAAAACCCCCGCCGGCGGACCGGCGGGGGCTTTGATCTTGTCAAACCTCGAGGGGCTTATTCGTCCTCGGGTGCCGGAGCGGCGAAGATATCCGCCTCTGCCGGGGCCTCCTCGGGCGCGGCCAGCGCGGCGGCGGCTTCCGCCTCGGCACGGGCCTCTTCGATCACCACATTGTCGCGTTCCTGTGCGATCTTGCGGACCTGCTGCGTGGCACCACCGGTGCCCGCCGGGATCAGGCGACCCACGATGACGTTCTCTTTCAGGCCCACCAGCTTGTCGCGCTTGCCCTGAACCGAAGCTTCGGTCAGCACGCGGGTGGTTTCCTGGAAGGACGCCGCCGAGATGAAGGACCGGGTCTGCAGCGAGGCCTTGGTGATCCCCAGAAGGATCGGCTCGCCCTGTGCCGGACGGCCACCCTTGGCAATCGCCTTCTCGTTGGCTTCGTCGAACTCTGCCTTGTCGACGTTTTCGCCTTTCAGCAGCGTGGTTTCGCCGGAATCGAGGATCTCCCACTTCTGCAGCATCTGGCGAACGATCACCTCGATGTGCTTGTCGTTGATCTTCACACCCTGCAGGCGATAGACGTCCTGCACCTCGTCGATCAGGTAGTCGGCCAGAGCCTCGATCCCCATGATCCGCAGAATGTCGTGCGGTGCCGGGTTGCCATCCATGATGTAGTCGCCCTTCTGGACGAAATCGCCCTCGGCAACGGGGATGTGTTTGCCCTTGGGCACCATGTATTCCACGGGTTCCTGGGTATCGTCGGCGGGCACGATCGAGATCCGGCGCTTGTTCTTGAAGTCACGACCGAATTTCACGTAACCGTCTTTCTCCGCGATGATGGCGTGATCCTTCGGACGACGTGCTTCGAAGAGTTCGGCCACACGCGGCAGACCACCGGTAATGTCCTTCGTCTTCGCGCCTTCACGCGGGATACGCGCCACAACCTCACCGGCTGCAACCTGCTGGCCGTCTTCGACCGACAGAATCGCGTCCACCGACATCGGATAGGTCACCGGGTTGCCCGCGTCATTGCGGACCGGTTCGCCATCTGCATCCGCGATCAGGATTTCCGGCTTCAGCTCGTTGCCCTTGGGCGCGGTCCGCCAGTCCATCACGATCTTCTGGGTCATGCCGGTGGCATCGTCGGTGTCCTCGCGCACGGCGATGCCGCTGACGAGGTCGACGAATTTCACGGTGCCAGCCTTTTCCGCAATGATCGGCAGGGTGTAGGGATCCCATTCGAACATGCGCTGACCGCGTTCCACGGCTGCGCCTTCCTCGACATGGATCTTGGCACCGTAGCCCGGCTTGTAGCTGGCCCGTTCCGCGCCCTGATCGTCGACGATGACGATCTGCATGTTGCGGCCCATAACGATCTGCTCGCCTGCCGCGTTGGTCAGAAGGTTGGCGTTGCGGTACTCGATCTTGCCGGCCTGGCCCGCTTCCTGGAAGGACTGCTGGCCACCCTGGGCAACACCGCCGATGTGGAAGGTCCGCATCGTCAGCTGCGTGCCGGGTTCACCGATCGACTGCGCCGCGATGATGCCCACGGCTTCGCCCGTGTTCACCCGCGTGCCGCGGGCAAGGTCACGACCGTAGCAGGTGGCGCAGACGCCTTCCTCGGCCTCACAGGTCAGCGGGCTGCGGATGCGCATCGACTGGACACCCGCCGCTTCAACGGCATCGGCCTTGCGTTCGTCGATCAGTTCGCCCTCGGCGACGATCACCTCATCGGTGCCGGGCACCAGCACATCTTCGCCACAGGTCCGGCCAAGGATGCGCTCTGCCAGCGAGGATACGACCTCACCGTCACGGGTGGCCGCTTCGGCGGTGATCGTGTTCGAGGTGCCGCAATCGACCATGCGGACGATGCAGTCCTGCGCCACGTCCACCAGACGACGGGTCAGGTAACCCGAGTTTGCCGTCTTCAGAGCGGTATCGGACAGACCCTTACGGGCGCCGTGGGTGGAGTTGAAGTACTCCAGCACGGTCAGGCCTTCCTTGAAGTTCGAGATGATCGGCGTCTCGATGATCTCACCCGACGGCTTGGCCATCAGGCCACGCATCCCGCCAAGCTGCTTCATCTGGGTGACCGAGCCACGCGCCTTGGAATGGGCCATCATGTAAACCGAGTTCGGTTCCATTTCTGCGCCGTTCTCATCATGGCGAATGGCCGAGATCGTATCCATCATGGCCGCGGTGACCTGATCGTTACACTTCGACCACGCATCGATGACCTTGTTGTACTTCTCACCCTGAGTGATCAGGCCGTCCATGTACTGCTGTTCAAAGCCTTTGACCTGCTCGCGCACGTCGTCGACGATTTCCCACTTGGTATCGGGGATGACCATGTCGTCCTTACCGAACGAGATGCCCGCCTTGAACGCTTCGCGGAAGCCCATGCCCATGATCTGGTCACAGAAGATGACCGACTCCTTCTGGCCGCAATAGCGGTAGACCGTGTCGATGACCTGCTGAACTTCACCCTTCTTGAGCAGGCGGTTCACCAGTTCGAACGGCGCCTTGGCATTGAGCGGCAGAAGCGCGCCCAGTTTCAGGCGGCCCGGGGTCGTCTCGTAGCGCTTGAGAACCTCGTTGCCTTCCTCGTCGATCTGCTTGATCCGCGCGGTGATCTTGGCGTGCAGGTGCAGTTCGCCGGAATCCAGCGCGTGCTGAACCTCGTCGATATCGGCGAAGATCATGCCTTCGCCCGGCATCCCTTCCCGCTGCAGGGTCAGGTAGTAGAGGCCAAGAACCATGTCCTGCGAGGGAACGATGATCGGTGCGCCGTTGGCGGGCGACAGAACGTTGTTCGTCGACATCATCAGAACGCGCGCTTCCAACTGTGCCTCAAGGCTCAGCGGCACGTGCACGGCCATCTGGTCGCCGTCGAAGTCGGCGTTGAAGGCCGAACAGACCAGCGGGTGCAACTGGATCGCCTTGCCTTCGATCAGGACCGGTTCAAACGCCTGAATGCCGAGACGGTGCAGCGTCGGCGCACGGTTCAGCAGAACGGGGTGTTCGCGGATCACCTCATCGAGGATATCCCACACCTCGGGGCGCTCTTTTTCGACCAGCTTCTTCGCCTGTTTCACGGTGCTGGAAAGCCCTTTGGCCTCCAGCCGCGAATAGATGAACGGCTTGAACAGTTCGAGCGCCATCTTCTTGGGCAGACCACACTGGTGCAGCTTGAGTTCCGGACCGGTCACGATGACAGAGCGGCCCGAGAAGTCGACCCGCTTACCAAGAAGGTTCTGGCGGAAGCGGCCCTGCTTGCCTTTCAGCATGTCAGACAGCGATTTCAGCGGGCGCTTGTTGGCCCCGGTGATGACGCGGCCGCGACGGCCGTTGTCAAAGAGAGCATCGACCGATTCCTGCAACATCCGCTTTTCGTTACGGATGATGATGTCGGGCGCGCGCAGTTCGATCAGGCGCTTCAGACGGTTGTTCCGGTTGATGACCCGGCGATAGAGGTCGTTCAGGTCTGAGGTCGCGAAGCGGCCGCCATCCAGCGGCACCAGCGGGCGCAGTTCCGGCGGGATGACCGGGATCACGGTCAGGATCATCCATTCCGGGCGGTTGCCGGATTCCAGGAAGTTCTCGACGATCTTCAGACGCTTGATGATCTTCTTGGGCTTCAGTTCGCCGGTGGCTTCCTTCAGATCCTCGCGCAGCTGCGCGGCCTCGGCTTCGAGGTCGATATTCTGCAGCATCTCACGGATCGCTTCGGCACCGATATTGGCCTGGAACGCGTCCATGCCATAGGCGTCCTGCGCATCCATGAACTCTTCTTCGGTCATCAGCTGGCCGTAAGTCAGGTCGGTCAGACCCGGCTCGATCACCACGTAATTCTCGAAGTAGAGGATGCGTTCCAGATCGCGCAGCGTCATGTCCAGCATCAGGCCGATGCGGCTAGGCAGCGACTTGAGGAACCAGATATGCGCCACGGGCGCGGCCAGTTCGATATGGCCCATGCGTTCGCGGCGGACCTTCTGCAGCGTGACTTCCACACCACATTTCTCGCAGACAACGCCGCGATACTTCATCCGCTTATACTTGCCGCAAAGGCATTCATAGTCCTTAACCGGCCCGAAGATGCGGGCACAGAACAGGCCGTCACGCTCGGGCTTGAAGGTCCGGTAGTTGATGGTCTCGGGCTTCTTGATCTCGCCAAAGGACCACGAGAGGATCCGTTCCGGAGAGGCCAGAGAGACCTTGATTTCGTCGAACACCTTCTGGGGGGCCAGCGGGTTGAACGGGTTGTTGGTCAGTTCCTGGTTCATTTCTTAACCTTTCTCAGGCTGTGCATCGGTTGAGAGGGGCGGAAGGCGCTTCGAAGCGCCTTCACAAGCGCCTCCGAAGGCGCTTTTTCCGTCACTCTTCCCCCTCAGCATCCAGGAGTTCCATGTTGAGGCCGAGGCCCCGCACTTCCTTGACGAGAACGTTGAACGATTCCGGCACGCCGGCCTCAAAGTTGTCCTCACCCTTGACGATCGACTCGTAGACCTTGGTCCGGCCAGCCACGTCATCTGACTTCACCGTCAGCATTTCCTGCAGGGTGTAGGCGGCGCCATAGGCTTCCAGAGCCCAGACCTCCATTTCCCCGAAACGCTGACCGCCGAACTGGGCTTTACCACCCAGGGGCTGCTGCGTGACAAGGCTGTAAGGCCCGGTCGAGCGCGCGTGGATCTTGTCATCCACCAGGTGGTGCAGCTTCAGCAGGTACTTCACGCCCACGGTCACCTTGCGGCTGAACTTCTCGCCAGTGCGCCCGTCGAACAGGTCGGACTGGCCCGAGGTGTCGAACCCGGCACGCTCAAGCGCGTCGTTCACGTCTGCCTCTTTCGCACCGTCGAAGACCGGGGTCGCGATCGGAACGCCACGGGTGACGTTGCCGGCCATTTCGACCAGCTGGTCTTCGCCCGCATCAGACATGATCTCGTCATAGACGTCGCCATAGGCGATCTTCATGGCTTCACGAACCGGGGTCATGTCACCGGTGCGGCGATAGTCCTGCAGCGCCTCGTCCACCTTCAGGCCCAAACCGCGCGCGGCCCAACCCATATGGGTTTCGAGGATCTGACCGACGTTCATCCGGCTCGGCACGCCGAGCGGGTTCAGAACGAAGTCAACAGGCGTTCCGTCTGCTAGGAAGGGCATGTCTTCCATGGGAACAACCTTGGAGATAACCCCCTTGTTCCCGTGACGACCGGCCATCTTGTCGCCCGGCTGAAGCTTGCGCTTCACGGCGATGAAGACCTTGACCATCTTCATCACGCCCGGCGGCAGGTCGTCGCCACGACGCACCTTCTCGACCTTGTCTTCAAACCGGTGATCGAGCGCGCGTTTCTGCGCTTCGAACTGCTCATGCAGGGCTTCGACCTGGGCCGCGTCCTGCTCATCCCCGAGGGCAAGCTGCCACCACTGGCCGCGGCTGAGCGTGTCCAGCAGTTCGTCATTGATCTCGGAGTTCGCCTTGACGCCTTTCGGGCCCTTCACGGCAGTCTTGCCAATGATCATCGACTTCAGACGCGCGTAGATGTTGCGCTCAAGAATGACCAGCTCGTCGTCACGGTCACGGGCCAGACGTTCCACTTCCTCACGCTCGATCTGCAGCGCACGCTCGTCTTTCTCGACGCCATGACGGTTGAAGACGCGGACCTCTACCACGGTGCCGAAGTCACCGGGCTTCACGCGCAGAGAGGTGTCGCGCACGTCCGAGGCTTTTTCACCGAAGATGGCGCGCAGAAGCTTTTCTTCCGGCGTCATCGGGCTTTCGCCCTTGGGTGTGATTTTGCCAACCAGGATGTCGCCCGGCGCAACCTCTGCGCCGATGTAGACGATGCCGGCCTCGTCGAGGTTGCGCAGCGCTTCTTCACCGACGTTCGGGATGTCGCGGGTGATCTCTTCCGGCCCCAGCTTGGTGTCACGGGCGGCGACTTCAAATTCCTCGATATGGATCGAGGTGAACACGTCGTCGCGCGCGATCCGTTCCGAGATCAGGATCGAGTCTTCGTAGTTGTAGCCGTTCCAGGGCATGAAGGCGACGACGACGTTCTTGCCGAGCGCCAGTTCCCCCATATCGGTCGACGGACCATCGGCGATCACTTCGCCCTTGGACACGCTGTCACCCACCTTCACCAGCGGACGCTGGTTGATGCAGGTGTTCTGGTTCGACCGCTGGAACTTGCGCAGACGGTAGATGTCGACGCCCGCATCGCCCAGTTCCAGATCCTCGGTGGCACGCACCACGATCCGGGTGGCGTCCACCTGGTCGATCACGCCGCCACGCTTGGCCTGAATGGCCGCGCCGGAGTCGATAGCCACCTTGCTTTCAATGCCGGTGCCCACGAAGGGCGCATCGGCCTGCAGAAGCGGCACCGCCTGACGCTGCATGTTCGAGCCCATCAGCGCGCGGTTAGCGTCGTCGTTTTCCAGGAACGGAATGAGCGAGGCCGCGACCGACACCAGCTGCTTGGGCGACACGTCGATCAGGTCCACGCTTTCGCGCGGCGCCATGGTGTATTCACCCGATTTGCGGGTGTTCACCAGGTCGTTGATGAACTTGCCGTCCTCGTCCAGCGTCGCGTTGGCCTGGGCCACGGTGTGACGCATTTCCTCGGTCGCGGACATGTAGTTGACCTCGTCGGTCACCTGGCTGTCCACCACCTTGCGATAGGGGGTTTCGATGAAGCCGTACTTGTTCACGCGGGCATAGGTGGCCAGCGAGTTGATCAGGCCGATGTTCGGACCTTCCGGCGTTTCAATCGGGCACATCCGGCCATAGTGGGTCGGGTGCACGTCGCGCACCTCAAAGCCCGCACGTTCGCGGGTCAGACCGCCCGGCCCAAGCGCCGAGAGGCGCCGCTTGTGGGTCACTTCGGAAAGCGGGTTGGTCTGGTCCATGAACTGCGAAAGCTGCGAGGAGCCGAAGAATTCGCGCACCGACGCCGCGGCCGGTTTGGCGTTGATCAGGTCCTGCGGCATCACCGTGTCGATCTCGACGCTGGACATGCGTTCCTTGATGGCACGCTCCATGCGCAGAAGGCCGACGCGATACTGGTTTTCCATCAGTTCGCCGACAGACCGCACCCGACGATTGCCGAGGTGGTCGATATCGTCGATGTCGCCCAGACCGTCGCGCAGTTCCACCAGAGCCTTGACGCAGGCAATGATGTCTTCCTTGCGCAGGGTCCGCTGCGTGTCTTCCGCATCCAGCGCCAGACGCATGTTCATCTTCACGCGACCAACAGCGGACAGGTCATAACGCTCGGAATCGAAGAACAGCTGGTCGAACAGGTTCGACGCGGCCTCGACGGTCGGCGGCTCACCCGGACGCATGACGCGGTAGATATCCATCAGCGCCGTGTCGCGGCCCATATTCTTGTCGGCGGCCATGGTGTTGCGGATGTAGGGACCGACATTGATGTTGTCGATGTCCAGAACCGGGATCTCGGTAAAGCCCGCATCCAGCAGCTCTTTCAGGCTGCCGCCGGTCACTTCGCCGTCCTTGTCGACCTCCCAGGTCAGTTCATCCCCGGCCTCGACATAGATCGCGCCGGTTTCCTCGTTGATGATGTCCTTGGCGACGAAACGGCCAACGATCTGTTCGAACGGCACCAGCAGTTCGGTGACATTGCCCTCTTCGATCAGCTTCTTGACCGCGCGCGGCGTCACTTTCTTGCCCGCTTCGGCAATCACTTCCCCGGTGGCGGCATCCACGAGATCATGGGTGGGACGGGTGCCGCGCACACGCTCGGGGAAGAACTGGGTTGCCCAACCCTTGTTCTTCTCAAGCTTGAAGGTGACCGTGTTGTAATAGGCATCCATGATGCCTTCCTGGTCCAGGCCAAGCGCATAGAGCAGCGTCGTCACCGGCAGCTTGCGGCGACGGTCGATACGCGCATGGACGATGTCCTTGGCGTCGAATTCGAAATCGAGCCAGGAGCCGCGATAGGGAATGATGCGGCAGGCAAAGAGCAGCTTGCCGCTGCTGTGGGTCTTGCCCTTGTCATGATCGAAGAACACGCCGGGAGACCGGTGCATCTGGGAAACGATGACCCGCTCGGTGCCATTGACGATGAAGGTACCATTTTGCGTCATCAGGGGCATGTCGCCCATGAACACATCCTGTTCCTTGATGTCCTTGACCGACTTGGCGCCGGTATCCTCGTCCACATCGAACACGATCAGACGCAGCGTCACCTTCAGCGGCGCGCTGTAGGTCATGTCGCGCTGCTGGCATTCCTCGACGTCGTATTTCGGGCTTTCCAGCTCGTATTTGACGAATTCGAGAATCGCGGTTTCGTTGAAATCCTTGATCGGGAAGACCGACTGGAACACACCCTTGATGCCTTCGCCATCGGCGGGCTGTTCCTGGTCGCCGGACTTGAGGAAGAGGTCGTAGGACGACTTCTGCACCTCGATCAGGTTCGGCATTTCCAGCACTTCGCGGATTTTGCCGTAAAATTTGCGGATTCGTTTCTGGCCTGCGTAGGTCTGAGCCATGCTCTCGGACACCTTTCGTTTCTTCGCGCTCGCACGGGCCGTCGGGGCACCGGCCATGCGTCGCACTGAAACCAGACGGGTTCGGATCAATTCATGCCTGCCGTCCCACCGGCGGGCTCCCGATCCTGTGAACCGCGTCTTGGGGAAGGTCCGTCACATGCGGGCCCTCGCCAAGACGAGGCTGGCTGGACCCGGGAAATCCCCGGATCCAGCCGCTTCTTTCAACGTCCCGACACAAAAGGTCGGGCGCAGATTACTTGAGCTCGACTTCGGCGCCAGCTGCTTCCAGCTTGGCTTTGATGTCTTCGGCTTCGGCTTTGGAGACCTGCTCCTTGACGGCTTTGCCGCCAGCTTCGACCAGCTCTTTTGCTTCTTTGAGGCCCAGGCCGGTGATGCCGCGGACTTCTTTGATGACGTTGATCTTCTTGTCGCCAGCGGACTTCAGGATCACGTCAAACTCGGTCTGCTCTTCAGCAGCAGCAGCTTCGCCGCCGCCAGCAGGACCGGCCATCATCACAGCGCCGCCAGCGGCGGGCTCGATGCCATACTCGTCCTTGAGGATGGTTTTCAGTTCTTGGGCTTCCAGCAGGGTCAGGTTGACGATGCTTTCAGCAAGTGCTTTCAGATCAGCCATTTTTCAGGTTCCGTATCTAGGTATGTGTTCCAACGTCGAGAGCATTGCGCCCCTACGACGGGTCTCAGGTTGCTTACGCGGCTTCGGCCTTCTCTTCGATGGTCGAAAGGATGCTCGCGATGTTCGAAGCAGGTGCGCCAATGGCCCCGGCGATGTTCGAAGCAGGTGCCCCGATGCAGCCAACGATGGAGGCGATAAGCTCCTCGCGGGACGGCATGTCGGAGACGGCTTTGACACCGGCGCGGTCCAGAACAGTGTCCCCCATTGCGCCGCCAAGAATGACGAATTTGTCATTCTTCTTGGCATACTCCTCGGCCACCTTGGCTGCTGCCACGGGGTCCTCGGAGAAGGAGAGCACGGTCATGCCCGTCATCAGGTCAGCAATGCCTGCGCACGGCTTCCCATCAAGGGCGATCTTGGCGAGCCTGTTCTTGGCGACACGAACGGACCCACCCGCTTCACGCATTTGCGCGCGCAGGTCCTGCATCTCGGCAACCGTGAGGCCCTCGTAGTGGGACACTACGACGACGCCAGAGCTTTCGAAGATCTGGCCGAGTTCCTCGACCACTTTCTCTTTCTGGGCTCTATCCACAGTTTCACTCCAATTTGGGGGTCTCCCCCCGGCTCAAGTTTGGCTGGGTTTCCCCAACCTCTTCGGGTCCAAGTCAGGGTCCCGAGCCGTCAGATCGCCCGAAGGAAACCTTCGGAAATTCCTAGTCTCGCTTCCCATCTCAGGAAGGAATTATCAGGCTTTCGCCCAACCCTCCGTCTCGGACAGGACGAGGCCACCTTGGCGGCCCCGCCATTCATACCGGCGAACCGGCATGAAATCTCGTAGGGTGGGCAGTTCTGCCCACCTCCGGGTCAGTTGCCGGTCGCGCTGTCGACGGACACGGACACGCCCGGGCCCATGGTCGAGCTGAGCGACACGCGCTTCATGTAGGCACCCTTGGCACCGGTCGGCTTGGCCTTGGACACCGCATCCACGAAGGCGCGGATGTTTTCGGCCAGCTGGTCGGCGTTGAACGACACCTTGCCCACACCGGCATGCACGACACCGGCCTTCTCGGCGCGGAACTGCACCTGGCCGCCCTTGGCCGCTTTCACGGCTTCGGCAACATCCATGGTCACGGTCCCGATCTTGGGGTTCGGCATCAGGTTCCGGGGGCCAAGCACCTTACCCAGACGGCCGACGATCGGCATCATGTCCGGGGTGGCGATGCAGCGTTCGAACTCGATGGTGCCGCCCTGAACGGTTTCCATCAGATCCTCTGCGCCGACGATATCAGCTCCTGCGGCCAGGGCTTCTTCTGCCTTGGGGCCACGGGCGAAGACGGCGACGCGGACGGATTTGCCGGTGCCATTGGGCAGGGTGACCGTGCCGCGGACCATCTGGTCGGCGTGGCGCGGGTCGACGCCCAGGTTCATCGCGATTTCGACCGACTCGTCGAACTTGGCGTTGGCGTTGGCCTTGATTAGCGCAACGGCATCCTCGACGGTGATGTCTTCCTTGCCGGCGAAGGCTTCGCGGGCGGCGCGGGTACGTTTACCGAGCTTTGCCATGATTTACCCTTTCACCTCGATGCCCATCGAATTGGCCGAACCGACGATGATCTTCATCGCTGCTTCGACGTCATTCGCACTGAGATCCTTCATCTTGGCTTCCGCGATCTCGCGGACCTGCTTGACGGTCACGGTTGCGATCGTTTCACGGCCGGGATTCTCGGCGCCACGGGGACGGTTGCGCTTGCCGACGGGCTTCAGGCCGGCGGCCTTCTTGAGGTAATAAGACGCGGGGGGCGTCTTGATTTCCATCGTGAAGGACTTGTCCTGGTAGTAGCTGATCACGGTCGGACAGGGCGAACCCGGTTCCATTTCCTGCGTCTTGGCGTTGAACGCCTTGCAGAATTCCATGATGTTGATCCCGCGCTGACCGAGGGCCGGACCCACGGGCGGAGACGGGTTGGCTTGCCCCGCCTTGATCTGCAGCTTCATCTTGCCGATCAGTTTCTTGGCCATTTGGCCTCTCCTTCCATCATCGGCGGGGATCTTCCCGCCCTATGAAGACGCAACGCGTTGCGCCCTCGGTGGTTAGCGTGGTGCGGTCCGGACACGCGTGCCCTCGCCTCCCACGAATGATCACGTCAGGCCTGTTTGGTGACCTGCGTGAATTCCAGTTCGACCGGGGTTTCCCGGCCAAAGATCGACACCGTCACCTTCAGGCGCTGATTGGCGTCGTCCACTTCTTCGACCATGCCATCGAAATCCTCGAACGGGCCTTCGTTGACTTTGACCTTCTCACCAATCTCGTAAGTGATGGTCGAGCGCGGCTGCGCCTCGCCCTCTTCGACCCGGTTCAGGATCGCGTTCACCTCGGCGTCGCGCATCGGCATCGGGCGGCCTTGCGGGCCCAGGAAGCCCGTGACGCGGGGAATCGAGTTGATGGCATGATAGGCACGGTCTGTCATCTCCATGCGCACAAGCACGTAGCCGGGCATGAAGCGGCGCGGCACGGTGACTTTCTTGCCACGACGCACCTCGATCACATCCTCTTCGGGAACCAGAACTTCTTCAATCTCGTCCTGAAGGCCGCCTTCTTCCACGGCAGTCCTGATCTGCTCGGCAATGCGCTTTTCGAAATTCGAAAGCACCGAGACCGAATACCACCGCTTCGCCATACCTGCCCGTTCCTCAAGCCCGGGGTCACCGACCCCAAAATTTCCAAGTATTCCCAATGTTTTACCCAAATCGGGCCGAACAAAAAACAGCGCGCATCACGAATCGACGCACGCCATTTCCGGGAAAGTGAGCCGTGACCTACCCCCCAAGTGACGGAAAATCAAGGGGTTCGGTCCGGGTTTCTTCTGGTCAGCCAGTCATCGTCAGGATCAGTTCAAGACCCCACCGGATCAGGATGTCCACGAAGGAAAAGAAAATCGCACCGACAATGGCCAGAGCAAAGACCATCAGAGTGGTCACAAGCACCTCGCGCCGCGTCGGCCAAACGACCTTGGAGACCTCCGAACGGGTCTGTTGCAGGAACTGAAGCGGGTTGGTGGCCATGGAATCTTCATCCGGATGAGTGCGTCTGACCGGGGGTATATACGCAAGGGGGACCGGCGGCGCAAGGCGGGCAAGCGGGGCAAAATGGCCTGTCGCCATGCGTGCACCCCCCGTACACCCCCTGTGCCCCCCCCGTGCATATGAAAAACCGGTTTCGCCGACTTCGTCGTCGACCCGGGAGCGGCCCTCCTCAACCCCCGGCTGACGCCGGAGGCCTCGTCGGTCCGCGTTGCCACGGAGGTGTGGTGAGGGTGGAGCACAATGGATGCGGGCGGTGCGGTGGCGCGGGAGGGATGCCTCCGGCGGAGGTATTTGGAGCCAAGATGAAAGGGGCCGTTCGGCAAGCGGCCAGAGAGAGACGAGTCACCCCGGGCGCGATCCGGTCACGCCACGTCCCGCGCGATCTGGAAGAGGGCATCACCCCGGTCCACGCGTCCGAGCGCGCGCATGGCGAGGATTATCCCATCATAGTCCGAGACGATCTCGGTCGCGGCGCATCTCGGGTCGTCGGGGTGGTGAATCGTGGCGAGGACTGTCCCCACACCAACCTCGTCGCCGGGTTCCAGCAGGGGTTCGAACACGCCGCGTTCATAGGCATGGACCAGGCCCTGGATATGCAGCTCCCGCGTGCCGCGTGGCGCGTCCGGTTCATATCCCGGCAGCATTCCGACCGCGTGCAGAGCACGTTTCAGGCCGCGCTCAGCCCGCGCCAAAATCTCGGGCGTGACCGCGCCGCCGCCGCCGAGTTCCGCGTTCACGGTCACCACCCCCTTGCGCGCGGCTGCCCCCATCGTGGTCCGCGCCGTGCTGTTCGGGCCGCCACCGCCGGTGAAGACCCAGGCGTACGGCAGATCGAAGGCGGTCTGGAGGTTGCGCAGAGTTGCGGCTTCTTCCTCGGTCCAGCCGGGACAGCGCATGAAGGTCGGCGGATAGAAGAGGGACGCGCCGCCGGAATGCAGGTCGATGGCATAGTCGGCCAGCGGCATCAGCACCTCTTCGACGTAGTGCGCGATCAACTGGGTGGGGGTGCCGCGCGGATCGGCGGGGAAGGCGCGGTTGAGGTTGCCCTGGTCCACCGGGGAGCAGCGCAGGCCCGCATCGGCGGCGGGGAAGTTCAGCATCGGCAGGCAGATGAGGCGGCCGGTGATGTCCTCTGACCGCAGGGTCTTGGCCAACCGGTCAATCGCGATCTGTCCTTCATATTCGTCGCCATGGGTGCCGCCCATCAGCACCATGGTCGGCCCGTCGCCGTTCTTCAGAACCGTGACCGGGACGGGAATCCAGCCATAGGCGCTGCGGGTGACGGAATGGGGCACGCGGAGATAGCCGGTCTGACGGCCCTCGGCCTCGTAATCCACCTCAGACGTGATCAGCGTTTCGGTCATCTCGGGCCTCCTTCGGTCAGCCCCAGTCCATCACAACCTTTCCGGCCTGACCAGAGAGCATCGCGGCGAAGCCGTCCTCGAACTCGTCGATGCCGATGCGATGCGTGATCAGCCCGGTCAGATCGAGACCCGACTGCACCAGCGCAATCATCTTGTACCAGGTTTCATACATCTCGCGCCCGTAGATGCCTTTCACGGTCAGCATCTTGAAAATGATCTCGTTCCAGTCGACGGCAAACTCGGTGGGGGCAATGCCCAGAAGGGCGATCTTGCCGCCATTGTTCATTCGGTGAATCATCTGGCGCATGGCCGCCGCCGCGCCGGACATCTCAAGGCCCACGTCGAAGCCCTCGGTCATGCCGATCTGGTCCATCACCTCGCGCAGGGTGGTGGAGGAAGTATCGACCACATGCTGCACGCCGAGGTGCCGGGCAAGGTCGAGCCGGTAGGGCGCGATATCGGTCAGCACCACCTTGCGCGCGCCCGCCTTCTGGGCCACCAGCGCGCCCATGATGCCGATCGGGCCCGCGCCGGTCACAAGCACATCCTCGCCCACCAGATCGAAGCTGAGCGCCGTGTGAACCGCGTTGCCGAAGGGATCAAAGATCGCCGCAATCTCATCGGGGATGTCGTCGGGGATCGGCACCACGTTCGATTCGGGGATGCAGAGATACTCGGCAAAGCTGCCGGGGCGGTGGACGCCCACCCCCTTGGTGTTGCGGCAGAGATGCCCCCGGCCCGCACGGCAATTGCGGCAGGTGCCGCAGGTGATATGCCCCTCGCCCGAGACGCGCTGACCGATTTTGTATTTCGTGGCGGCCTTGCCCATGTCGACGATCTCGCCGCAGAACTCGTGGCCCACGACCATGGGAACGGGGACGGTCTTGGCGCTGAACTCGTCCCATTTCCAGATATGCACGTCGGTGCCGCAGATCGCCGACTTGCGGACCTTGATCAGCACGTCCTGCGGCCCCGGTTCGGGGACGGGCACGCGTTCCATCCAAAGGCCCGGCTCGGGACGCGCCTTGACCAGCGCTTTCATGTCGTTGCGCATGTCAGATCACCCCCATGTCGCGGCCAACGGCGATGAAGGCGTCGATGGCGGTGTCGAGTTCCGCGCGGCTGTGGGCGGCGCTCATTTGCGTGCGGATGCGGTCCTGGCCCTTCGGCACCACGGGGAAGCTGAAGGGGGCGACGTAGACGCCCTTGGCATCCAGCCGCGCCGCCATGTCCTGCGCCAGTTTCGGGTCGCGCAGCATGACGGGGATGATCGGGTGTTCGCCGGGCAAAAGGTCAAACCCCGCAGCCCCCATCCGGTCGCGGAAATGGGTAGCGTTTTCCATCAGCCGGTCGCGGCGGTCTGTCGAGGCCTCCAGCATATCCAGCACCTTGAGCGAGGTGGCGGCAATGACGGGCGCGAGCGTGTTGGAGAAGAGATAGGGGCGCGAACGCTGGCGCAGCCATTCCACCACTTCCTTGCGGCCACTGGTATAGCCGCCCGACGCGCCGCCAAGGGCCTTGCCGAGCGTGCCGGTCAGGATGTCGACCCTGTCGGCGACGCCGCAATGCTCCGGCGTGCCGCGCCCGCCGGCGCCCATGAACCCAACCGCGTGGCTGTCATCGACCATGACCATGGCGCCATATTTGTCGGCCAGATCGCAAATTTCGGGCAGCTTGGCGATATAGCCGTCCATGGAAAAGACGCCATCGGTGGCGATCATCTTGAACCGCGCGCCCTCGGCGGCCTGCAACTGCGCCTCCAGATCGGCCATGTCGGAATTGGCGTAGCGCAGGCGTTTGGCCTTGCACAGGCGCACCCCGTCGATGATCGAGGCGTGGTTGAGCGCATCAGAAATAATCGCGTCCTCGGGGCCAAGCAGCGTTTCAAACAGCCCCGCATTGGCATCGAAGCAGGAGGAATAGAGGATCGTATCCTCGTACCCCAGGAACCGGGACAGCCGCGCCTCCAGCTCCTTGTGTTCTTCCTGCGTCCCGCAGATGAAGCGCACCGAGGACATGCCGTAGCCGTAGCGATCGAGCGCATCGCGGCCCGCGGCCACCAGATCGGGATGATCGGAGAGGCCGAGGTAATTGTTGGCGCAGAGGTTGATCACCTCGCGTCCTGTTGACAGACCGACCGTGCCCGCCTGCGACGTGGTGATGACCCGCTCGGTCTTGAACAGGCCCGCGTCGCGCAGGCCGTCGAGCTCTTGCGAAAGGTGGTCGATGAAAGCCTGCGTCATGGGGGTCTCCTTCTGTCGTCTGCGGCGACTGTCATGCGGATGGGCACGGCTTGTCACGCCCTGCCCGCGTCATGCAACAGCCTGTCCGCGACGATCAGCCGGTTTGGCGCAGGCGGGCCAGCAATTCGTCGGTGGCAACGCCGGTTTCCGGCAATCCTTGCGCGCGCTCGTAGGCGCGGATCGCGGCGCGGCTGGCAGGGCCGATCACCCCGTCGCTGCCGCCCGTGTCATAGCCCTGCGCGGTCAGCCGCTCCTGCACCTCGATCCGGCCCGCGCGGGTCAGGCCGTTTTCGTCGGGCGGGTAGCTGCCGCGAATGGGCGGGCCGCCGACCAGCCGGTCGGACAGGTGACCGATGCCGATCACGTAGTTGTTGGCCGGGTTATAGCGCCGGATCGCGGTGAAGTTGCGGAAGATCATCAGGGCGGGGCCGTTGATCCCCATTTGCAGAAGGATCGCCGCATCACCATGATCGGGCACCCGGTTTCCATCCATGTCACGCACGCCCATGCCCATCCAGGAAGCGACGCTGCGGGTCCGCCTGCGCCCGGCGAGGCTTTCGTCAAACCCATCCGGCAGGCGCACCTCGATGGCCCAGGGCTGGCCCCGCTGCCAGCCATGCCGGGCGAGGTAGTTGGCCGTGGTCGCCAGCGCGTCCGTGGGATCATCGTCCCAGCACCCGCGCCGTCCGTCGCCGTCGAAATCGACGCCGTATTCCTCCAGCACTTCCGGCATGATCTGGGTGTGCCCCATGGCCCCCGCCCAGGACCCACGCATCTGTGCAACCGTGCTGTCACCCCGGTCCAACGCGCGCAATGCCGACATCAGCTGGCTGCCGAAGAACCGCCCACGCCGCCCGTCGAAGGTCAGCGTCGCCAGAGCCGCGATGACGGGTGCGTCACCCTCTCGCGTGCCGTAAAAGCTTTCCATCCCCCAGACCGCACACATGACGTGTTTCTCGACGCCGAAACGGTCTTCGATCGCCTGTAACACACGGTCATGCTGACGCAGCTTGGCACGGCCCATGCTGATCCGCTCATCTGATGCCGCAATGGCGAGGTAGTCCTCCATCGTGCGGTTGAACTCCGCCTGGTTGCGGTCGCGCTCGATCACCAGCGGCACATAGCCCACGCCGCGAAAGGCGCGGGTAACGGTGGCCTCGGAAATCCCGTTCTCCACCGCCCGCACACGAAACCCGGCCAACCATCGGTCAAAGTCAGCATTGGGAACGCTGCGCCATTCATCGCGGCTCACCAGCCCCGCGCCACCGGTCACGCATCCGGTCAACAGCAGGGCAGGCAGTCCGAGGGAAACGGCGCGGCGGGAAATCTGGAAAGGCATGGACGCGGCTCCAATGAAACGGGTTCCACCAGCCTGCCTGCTCAGGCCCGACGGCGCAACCGCCGCGAACACCCGGCATAATCGACAAGCGACCTCCCGCTTTCATCTTGGCAAAAATACCTCGGGGGAGTCGCGAAGCGACGGGGGGCAGAGCCCCCAACTCCCCTTCAGAAAAGCGCCCCGAAGGGGCGCGCGGTCGACGTGCCGAAGGCACGGCGAAATCCCAATCCGCGTCAGAGATCCAGCTCAATCACACCGCCCGGCTCAGCCGCCCGGCTCTGACAGGTAATCATCGCCCCGGCCCGCTGCGCCCTGGACAGCACGAAATCCCGATGCTCGACCTCCCCCGACAGAACCCCGCATTTGCAGACCCCGCAGATGCCATCATCGCATTTGATATCCACCGCAACACCCGCCGCCTGCAACACCTCCGCTGCTGTCTGGTCCTCGGCAACGGACAGCTCCCGCCCGTCCTTCAGGCGCAGAACAAAGGGATGGTTCTCATAGTCCGGCTGCTCCGGAACCGAGAAATACTCCAGGTGCCGCGCCTCTTCGGGAAAGCCCGCCCGTTCTGCGGCCTCGACGACCGCACTCATGTAGCGATCCGGTCCGCAGGTATAGACATGCCAGCCGGGCCTGTAGCCCGCCATCAGCCTATCCAGATCGGCGCGGCTGCCCTCGTCGGAAAAGTGCAGGTGAACCCGGTCGGCCCAGGGCATCGCGGCCAGATCATCGAGATAGCCCGCCGAGGCCCGCGACGAACAGGAATAGTGCAGCGCGAAATCCTTGCCCTGCCGGTACAACTCATGGGCGAAGGCGATCATCGGGGTGATGCCGATCCCGCCGCCCATCAGCAGGGTCCGCGCCGCGCCCATGTCCAGCTCGAAATGGTTGATGGGTTTCGAGATGAAGATCTTGCGCCCCGGCTTGAAGATCCGGTGCATCAGCTTCGATCCGCCGCGCCCCTCATCCTCGCGCAACACCCCGATCTGGTAAACCGACCGGTCCGCAGGGTCGCCAGACATGGAGTATTGCCGCAGAAACTCCGGCGCAACGACGATGTCCAGATGCGCACCCGCCGTCCAGTCCGGCAGATCGCCACCGTCCAATGCCCGGAATTCGTACTTGGTCACGTCGGGCGTCATCTTCTCGGCCTTCGTGACCTCCACCCGGATCACCGGGGCGTCGCCGGGAACGGTGTATTCGTGCAGATGGCCGGTCTCTCCCTGCGTCAGCCGCAGCTTGTACTCCTGCGCCGTCACCATCGCCTGATAGGCCTCGATCCCCTTCTCCCGATCCATCGGGAACGGGTAGGGCCACGGATGCGGCGCCAGCGGCGCGGGGTAGACGGCAAGCGTCTGATCCTCGTATTTCAGGTCGAGATCCTTTTGCAGGTCACGCCGATTGAGCGGATGCTGTGTGGGTCGATAGGCCCCGTCCTCCTCCAGCTCGATATCCCACCACCATTTCTTGACGTCGTTCAGCCCGCCATTGCCAACGGCGTCATCTAGCCGGGCCAGCAGCGGCGCGGTCATGGGCATGTTCATCGCGGCCCACCGGAAGGGTTTTTCGGCGAACAGACCCTCCAGGTTCCACGGGCAGGTCTTCATGCAGCGCCCGCACATGGCGCCGCCCTTGGTGGTGATCCGGTAGGTCGCGCATTTCTGGCTGTCGGATTTCCAGATCTCGTAGCCGTTGAACATCAGTTTTGGTCCGGCGGTGATCGCGCCCGAGGGGCATTCGCGCGCGCATTTGTTGCAGCTCTCGCAGAACCGTTGCAGCCCGAAATCAATCGGCTTGTCATGGGCCAAGGGCATATCCGTCGTCACCACGCCCGATTTCAGGCGCGGACCGAGATAGGGGTTCAGGATCACTTCGCCGATGCGGCTGACCTCGCCCAGTCCCGACAGCAACAGAAGAGGCGGTTGCAACACCTCTCCATCCATCACCGAGTGGGCCTTGGCCTTGTAGCCGAGGTTGCGGATCTGTTGCGCGATGACGCCACCAAGCAGGGAAAACCGCAGATAGGCCCGCATGGATTGGGCCACCGATATCCAGTCATCGCCGGACGCGCCTTCCATGGTCTCATAGCCCTGGTCGATGATCATGCTGATCGCCTGATCGTGGGGCGGGTCGATGGGGTCGCCCAAGGCATCATGGGAATACCACGCCCAATCCGGGCAGCGCGACAGGCCAACGGCATCGACGCCGAGGAAGTAGCTGGCCGCCTTGATATTCGCGGCATTGCGCGCGGCATCGGTCGGGCGGGGGCCATCCGGGTTTGGCACGCCATCCTGCAACAATACGAAGGCCCCAAGTGCCCGGCGCTGTGCCGTGGATGGTGCGGATTTCCGAACGTAGTGGCCGCCTTTGGCGCCGTCCTGCAGGGCCTTGCCCATGTCGCCGAACTGGGCGCGGGCGAACATATCGGTGCGCTTTGGAACGCGGGCCACTCGGGCCTCGTCGATATAGGTCGTGGGGGTGTCAACCCGTTTGAGCTTTTCGAACGGGTGTCCGCCGTCGACGAAGCGGCGCTTGTCATAGGGGTTGCGGTTGAGCGCGGAGCGCTGCACACCCTTGCCAAACCGCCATGCCGCGCCGCCTGTGCCGGGGGTGTCCGCGAGGGGCCGGTCGCAGGTCAGGTCCATTTGGCAGGTCACCCCGGCGACACCGAACCGCTTGCCGATGAATGGGGCGGTCAGCCCATTACCCTCCACCCGCGCCAACCCCGCCGCCACGGTCAGCTTGTTCAGGTCCACATCGCTGGCTGCACCCGAATGCGATTTGGCCGGGAAGCCCAGAAGCCGAAGGTAATTCGCAATGACACTGGCGGTTTCATTGGCGCGCAGACAGGCCCGCGCCTCCAGCGCGTCGTCCAGCCAATCGCAGCCCTCCTCGCCCGCCTCCGGCGCGCGCGGGTTTTCGTAAAGATAGACGATCGCATGGGTATGGCCGTCGATGGTGGTGGGCGGCGCCTCCATACTGTCTTTCAGATCGGCCATGATCATGTCGATGCCAGAGGCGAGCGTTTTGGTCTGCCGGGTCTTCAGATCATGGGCCAGCCGGTCGATATCCGGGTTGCGGATCGGGTCCGCCAGCAGGGCGGCATCCGGCAGGTGGCAAATCCCCACCATTGCGGCATCGTTGAAATAGCCAAAGGCCTTGAGGTGATTGGCCCGCTCCGTCGGATCGGCTGGGATATCAGAGGTCACCGGATTCACCAACCCGTCCCGGATCGCGTCCAGCATCGCCTGATATTCGCGCATTGCGTTCACGATGCTTTCCGGCGCGTCGGGGCGACTGAACCTCACGGTCTGCATGGCCGGGACCGCCGATAGATCCGCCTCGTCCGTGCGCGACAACCGCTCCAGCGGGAAAGGCCCCAGATGGACGGGTCGGTTGCGGTCAGAGAAAAGGCGGGTCATTGGCGGCCCCGGTGTCCCGTGAGTTGAGACCTCTTGCTTAGCCGAAGCAGGGCGGCCTATTCTGTCACCCGTATGAGTGACAATCCGACCACCTCCCCCCTACCCCGCGATCCCGTCGCCGCACTTGTGGCCACTGTGCCAACCGATGGGTTCGGGGCGGCGCTGCTGGCCCATATCCGCACCCAGGCCGAGATCGCCAATTTCGGGGCCTTCCTTGTGCCCGATCTGGCCAACCCGCAGCCGGTCCTGTCGGTCTGGTCGGGGCAGATGAGCGACTATTGGTTCAACGTGAACGCACGGCGGATCACGTCCCACGATGCTCTGCGCCGCGACTTCGTCGAGCGCATCCAACGCGCCCCGCCGGGCGGGCTGGTCATCGACAGATGGCACCCGCCCGCCGACGACCCCCGCGCACCGATCTATTCCCGTGACAAGGTGATCGAGCGGGTGTCGGTCGCCTCTCGCACGGGGCGGGGCGGGTTCGTGTCTTTCTATCTGCGGAGTGAGCAATCGGGCTGGTTGACCGCCACGGACATGGACCGACTGCACACGGTCCTGCCGCTGGCTCATGAATTGATCGGGCTCAGGCATCGGCTGGTCGGAACGTCCGACAGCACGGCTTCGGGGCTGCGGGACAGGGCTGTGGACCCGTTCACGGCCCTCAGCACGCGAGAGGCAGAGGTCTGCGACCACGCCGCACGCGGGGTTTCGGTGGCGGGAACCGCCGTGGCGCTTGGTGTATCCGAGAACTCGGTTCGGACCCTGCGCAAGCGTGCCTGGCGCAAGCTTGGGGTTGGATCTGCGACGCAGTTGACTGCTCTGGTTCTGGCCAACCGGAGCTAAGCCCCTTTCCGCCCCGTCCGTTTCGTGGAAACATCGAACCAAACAGCGGAGAGAGAGTGATGAGACTGGAAGGCAAGACCGCCATCGTGACCGGCGCGGGATCGGGGTTTGGCGCAGGCATCGCGCGGCGTTTCGCGGCAGAGGGCGCGAAGGTCATGGTCGTGGACCTGAATGGCGACGCGGCGGAATCCGTCGCGGCAGAGATCGGTGGCATTGCGCAGGTCACGGATGTTTCCAACGGCGAGAGCGTCAGGGAAATGACCCGCGCCGCACTGGATGCCTGGGGCTGTATCGACATTCTGGTCAACAATGCCGGCATCACCCATTTGCCGAAACCGCTGGAAACGGTGACGGAAGAGGAATTCGACCGGGTTCTGGCCGTGAATGCCAAATCGGTCTACCTGACGGCGCGGGAAATCGTGCCGCATATGAAGGATGCGGGCGCCGGGGCCATCGTGAACATCGCCTCGACCGCCGGGGTCAGCCCGCGCCCGAACCTCAACTGGTACAATGCCTCCAAGGGCTGGATGATCACCGCGACCAAGGCGATGGCGGTGGAGCTTGCCCCCTTCGGCATTCGTGTGAATGCGGTCAATCCGGTGGCAGGCGAAACGCCGCTTTTGAAAAGCTTCATGGGAGAGGACACGCCGGAGATCCGGGCCAAGTTTATCTCGACCATTCCAATCGGCCGCTTCTCGACGCCCGAGGACATCGCCAACGCGACGCTCTATTTCGCCTCGGACGAGGCCAACATGGTGACGGGTGTGGCCATGGAAGTGGACGGGGGGCGTTGCATCTGATGCGCCCCGGCCCGAGGAACCTGATCACCGATGTGCCCGGTCTGCGGGTGGGCAACGCGGAAGATCACCGGGTGAAGACCGGCGCGACCGTGTTGCTGGCCGACCGGCCCTTCACCGCTGCAGTGCATGTGATGGGCGGCGCGCCCGGCACGCGGGAAACCGACCTACTGGCCCCCGACAAGACGGTGCAGGAGGTTGATGCGCTGGTTCTGTCGGGCGGCTCGGCCTTCGGGCTGGATGCGGCATCCGGCGCTGCGGATTGGCTGCGGGGTCAGGGACGCGGGTTTGCCGTGGGCGATCAGCTTGTGCCGATCGTGCCGGGGGCCATCGTGTTCGACCTGATCAACGGGGGCGACAAGGATTGGCGCGAGAGCCCCTACAAACGGCTCGGGGCCGAGGCGGCGGAGGCTGCCGGAGAGACATTCGCCCTTGGCACCGCCGGGGCCGGGACGGGGGCAATCATTGCCGATCTAAAAGGTGGCCTTGGGTCGGCTTCTGTCGTTCTTCCCTCGGGCCATACGGTCGGGGCGCTCGTGGTGGTGAATGCGCTCGGTCAGGTGACCGTTGGCGATACCGGGCACTTCTGGGCGGCACCCTTCGAAATGGGCGGCGAATTCGGCGGGCGCGGAACTGCCCCCGGCTTTGACGCCAGCCAAGCCCCACGCCACAAGGGTGGACCGGGGCAGGCCACGACGATTGCCATCGTCGCAACGGATGCTGCACTGACACAGGCGCAGGCCACGCGCATGGCAACGGCCGCCCATGACGGCATGGCCCGTGCGATTTATCCCAGCCACACCCCAATGGACGGGGACCTGATCTTTGCCGCCGCAACAGGGGAAAGGCCACTGGCCGACCCGGTCTGGGACGCTTTGCATCTGGGACACGCAGCGGCATTGTGCCTGTCGCGCGCCGTTGCTCGTGGAGTCTATGAAGCGACCCCCGCAGATGGCGACCCGCTGCCGACGTGGCAGTCGACCTTTGGCTGAGACTTGGTGAATCCGGTTCGGCGCGCTAAGCTGCGCGCATTGTATTGATCACGGAGATTTCACATGCGACTGACAGCAATCGCAGCCGCCGTAACACTGGCCGTATCCCCCCTGCCCGCCCTCGCGGACTCTCACGAGGATGAGGTCATGGCCACGCTGCAATCCGCCATGGACGCCTATAGTGCCGGCGACATCCAGTATGCGCTGGAGGAACTGGCCTATGCGCAGCAACTGCTGAACGGGCTGGTGGCCGAAGGGTTGCAGGGCTTCCTGCCTGCGGCGCTCGATGGCTGGACGATGACCATTGACGAGGATGCGGCCCAGGGCATGGGCTTTATCGGCGGTGGCACCATTGCGCGGGGCGAGTATTGCGGGCCGGGGTCGTGTTTCACGATTACACTGATGGCGGACAATCCGATGGTCACCTCTATGGGCGCGATGCTGGGGAACGCCCAGATGATGGCCGCCATGGGGCCGATCGTTCGGATCAACCGGCAGAGCTTCCTCAACCAGGACGGGGACCTTTCTGCGCTGATCGGCAACCGGATCCTTGTGCAGGCCGAGGATGGCGACGAGGATGTGATGGTTCAGCATCTCGAACAGATGGACTTCCGCGAGATGATGATGTTTGGGATGTGATTCCGAACCGTGGCACGACCCGGCGGGTCGTGCCACCGCCCCCTGGTTCAGGGGGCAATCTGGACCTTGGCATCCTTCGTGGCCAGCACCTGCGGGAAGCGGTCCAGCGCATCGGCCAGCGGCAGGACCTCTGACACATCCGTATGCCACGCGCCGCTTGCAAACCGCGCCTGAACCTCGCCTACAAGCTGAGCGACCTTCTCGGGTGGCGTTTCACGTAGCCAGCTGGAGAGCCAGAACCCCTCGATCCGTTTGCCCATGAAGATGAACTGTCCCATCTGGTCGAGGCGCGGCGGCGTGGTGGCCAGTCTGCCATAGCAGACCCATCTTGCGCCTCGTGGCATGGCGGAGAAGAGGTCGGCGGTCACCTGATCGGCCACGGCATCCAGTAGGATGCGCGGACCATGCTCCGCCATAACCGCCTTGGCACGATCCGCAAAATCGGGGGAGGTACTGACCAGCACGTCAGCCGCACCAAGCGCCTTCAGCGTCTCAGCCTGCTCGGCGCGGCGCACCACGGGGACGGCCGCGATGCCCGCATCCTTGGCCAGCCCGATCAGGAACTTGCCAAGCTGCGATCCACCGGCGGTGAACACGAACGCCCCGGCCCCATCGGCCCGCACGATGTCGAACATGGCCATGGCGGTCATCGGGTTGACGATCAGGCCTGCCCCGTCCTCGTCTTTCAGATCCGGGCGCAGGGGGATCATCATGCGCGTATCGGCGATGGCATATTCCGCCCAGGTACCCCAGCCCATGCCAAAGAAGCTGACCCGCTGACCCAGAAGCGGCGTGTCGCCGGCCACAACCTCGCCAGCGCCTTCAAAGCCTGCGGGCATCCCGGCCTTTCGGGGCTGCCCATACTGGCCAGACACGAACATCAAGTCCGAGGGATTCACGGCGGCGCGGGCGACCTTGATCAGCGCCTGCCCGTCCTTTGGCTGCGGCACCGGCAGAGTGGTCAGCTCCAAAAAGGATGACAGGTCGGTCGGCATGTCGCCTGCCCCGCCTTTGGCATATCCGTCTTCGCGCAGGACAAGCGCGGTCATCGTTTCGGGCAGGGTCATGGCGGCTCTCCTTCAGGTGCTGAACGCCTGATCTAGGGAACCTCGTGGCGCCCCAAAAGGAAACCCCCGGCGTGACATTGCGTCAGCCGGGGGCTTTTTGTTCGGTCGATGGCGCGCGTTTAGTGGAGGCGGGCCGAAACCTCTTCGATGGCACCGTCGATCAACTTGTTCTGATCTGCGGCGCTGGTCTTGGCGGCAATCACTTCCGCAGCGGCAGCCACGGCGATGCTGATGGCCCGGTCGCGCACTTCGCGCACGGCACCGGCTTCGGCAGAGGCGATCTGGTCCTCGGCAGCGGCCAGACGGCGGGCAATCGAAGCCTTGAGGTCGGCCTTGGCCTGCTCGGCGGCGATCTGCGCTTCCTCGCGGGCCTGGGCGACGATACGCTCGGACTGCTCGGCCACTTCACGCTGCTTGCGCTCATAGGAGGCGAGGATCGTCTGAGCCTCTTCACGCAGAGCGCGGGCTTCGTCCAGCTCGTTGCGGATGCCTTCGGCGCGCTGGTCCAGAAGGCCCATCAGGATGCCAGGCACCTTGAAGTAGACCAGAACCCCGATGAACACGAGGAACGAGATCAGCACCACGAAGTCGGTGTTGAACAGTGAGAAGAACGGACCCGATGCCGCGAAAGCGGGCGAGCCGATCAGTGCGAAAAGAACTGCAAGGCGTTTCATGTCCCTTATCCTTTCACACGTGCGGTGACAGCGGCGGCGATCGACGCATCGTCGGATGCGGTCGGTGCCAGCGTGGCCACGATTTCGGCTGCGGTGTCGCGGGCAACCGCGTCCACGGCTTCCAGCGCACCGGCACGGATCTCGTCGATCCGGGCGGCGGATTCCGCGGCCTTTGCTGAAATCTCGGCATCGGCCTTGGCGGTTGCATCCGCAAGGTCGGCCATGATCTCGGCGCGGGTTTCCGCTGCAATGGCCTGAGCTTCGGCGCGGGCGTCGGCGAGGGCCTTGTTATAGGCTTCTTCGGCGGCGGCGGCCTGACGCTTCAGGTCTTCGGCAGCGGCGATATCATTCGTTATGGTTCCCTGACGCTCGGCCAGAACAGCCCCGATCCGGGGCAGAGCGACGCGAGACAGGATCAGGTAGATCACCACGATAGTGATCACGAGCCAGAAGATCTGGTTCGGGAAAGTAGAAAAGTCGAGCTGCGGCATTCCGGGTGCGGAAGCAGCGCCCTCTGTTGCGTCAACGGCCATCTTGTCCTCCGAGGAACCTGGTTACACCGGACCGTTCGCACGCATGGCAAACGGTCCGGCCGTAAGGATGGTTCGCGAAAGGCTTAGACGGCGAACATCAGCAGCAGAGCGACAAGGAATGCGAAGATCCCCAGTGCTTCTGCGAATGCGATGCCGATGAAGAGCGTTGCGGTCTGGCCGGCTGCTGCCGACGGGTTGCGCAGTGCGCCGGACAGGAAGTTGCCTGCCACGTGACCCACACCGATTGCGGCTGCGCCGGAACCGATTGCTGCGAGGCCAGCGCCGATGTGTGCGAGATCGCCTTCCATGTGATTTCTCCTTACGATTGGAAGTTTTCGATATGTGTGTTTCTTAGGACGTGCGGTTAGTGCGACGGATGCAGGGCATCGCGCAGGTAGACGCAGGTCAGGATCGTGAAGACGTAGGCCTGAATGAAGGCCACCAGAACCTCCAGCCCGTAGACCGCCGTGATCGCCACGACCGGGGCGATGGCACCCACGCCGAGGACACCGGCAAAGCCCGCGAACACCTTGATCACCGCGTGGCCTGCCATGACGTTACCGGCAAGACGGATGGAATGGCTGACCGGGCGCACGAAGTAAGAGATCAGTTCGATGATCGCCAGGATCGGGCGCAGCGGCAGCGGCGCGGACGACACCCAGAAAAGCCCCAGGAACCCGGCACCGTTCTTGACGAAGCCCACGATGGTGACGGTCAGGAACACCGCCATCGCCAGAACCGCCGTAACAGCGATATGCGAGGTGGTGGTGAAGCTGGTTGGGATGAGGCCAAGGAAGTTGGCCATCACGATGAACAGGAACAGCGTCATGATATAGGGGAAGAAAGCCAGCGCGTCCTTGCCCGCGACGTCCTCAACCATCTTGCGGATGAAGCCGTAGGTCAGTTCCGCGACCGACTGAGCGCGCGAAGGCACGATCGCCCGGCCACGAGACCCCAGCACCATCAGGACGAACACGCCGACAATGGCCAGCATCATCCACAGGGTCACATTTGTGATGGTGTAGAAGGAAATCGGGCCGTCGCCGAACAGCGGCTCGACGATGAACTGATCCATCGGGTGGATCTGAAGGCCACCTTCGGCACCATACGCGGCATCCGCGCCATGGGCAGCATCGGTTCCGTGAGCAGCCTCGGCGCCATGCTCGACGACCGCTTCCTCACCGTGGGTCTGTTCTTGTGCGTCTTCGGACACGTCTCATTCCCTCTCATCGCGCGCGGCTGCGGCCGCTTCGTTTTCCTTCTGGATCTCATGAGCGGAGCGGATCATCGTCTTCACCCCGGCCACAAACCCCAGCAATGTAAACACCACCATCAACCACGGCGCGCTGCCAAACAGCGCATCAAGACCGTAGCCCATGGCAAAACCGATCCCCAGACCGGCCACAAGCTCTATCACCATCCGCCAGGCATGCTGCGCCATGGAATAGTGTTCCTCGGTATGGGGCTTGTCGCTTTCCTGTCCGGCTTTCAGTCGTTCCAGCCGCTGTTCAAAATCTTTCAAGCGGTCAGGATCGTGCCCGTCGGACATGGCAAACGCCCCCTTCAGAGGTTCGGGCGGAACCTAGGCAGAGCCCCGCCCAGAGTCAACGCGTAGTTTGCCAAGGCTCACTTGCTATATGTCGTTGAATAATATGCATATTTTTACAGTGCGACAAAGGCGACCCTACCCCGATCAACCGGCTTTGCAGGAATCCGATATTCAACCGATCGGTTGACGGTATATTCAACCAACTGGTTGACGATGCCCGTCAGGGCAGGGATATGCGCGCAATGACAGTTGATCTCGACACGATCTTCTCGGCCCTGGCCGACCCTACCCGCCGACAGATCCTGACGATGCTGTTGGAGGATGACATGGCCGTCACCGATGTGGCGGAACCCTTCGAGATGTCGCTTGCCGCCATTTCCAAGCACCTGACGATCCTCGCCGGCGCCGGCCTGATCAGTCAGGAAAAGCGCGGCCGGGTCAAATGGTGCAAGCTGGAACCGGACGCCCTTAAGGGGGCCTCGGTCTGGATGCAGGGATTCGGGCAGTTCGAGCCGGTCAATCTGGATGCGTTCGAGGCCTTCCTCGCGCAGGAGCTTGGTGACAGTCCTGACTAGGCTTCGGCAGCGCGCAGACAGGCCCGAATGAACTTGGCCGCAGAGCGGTAGTGGCTCGGCCCCGCCGCTTCGGCATAACGCCCCGTGGTCCATCCGGTTCCCCCCGGCATCGGCCCACCGTAAAGCGCTGCATCATCCTGCGTTTTCAGATAGGCCATCAGACGCGCATGCCCGTCTGCCAGACGCTCCTGCGCCTCCTGCCAGGACTGATCGGCATATCTCTCGCGCAGACCGGCATTATAGGGTTTGAGCTGGTTCCACTTCACCCCATGGTCGGGCATCTGAGCCGCCTCGCCCTCCTCCAGCCACTGAAAGAACAATCCGATCCAGTGCGACCGGTGCAAGATGACGTCGCGGATGCTCCAATCATCCTCGAATCCCCGGTTTGCAAGGTCGTCGGGGATGTCGGAGATCATGGTTTGCAGCTTTTTGAACTCCTTCTCGGCAACAGCCAGAAGGCCGGCGCGGTTCGTGGCAGCAGGCATGAGTACTCTCCTCACTCGTCTGCCGCGCGACTATACCTTTGAACTGATCTTCACCTTGATCCGGCGCAAACTCAGCCGTCGTTCTTGAGCAGGAGAAGCAGTGCCAGCACCGTCAGAGCCACGCCGCCAAGGACGTAGACCGTGGGTAAGCCATTGCCGAGGAAGAACTCCCAGCCGATCACCCATGTGGGCGTGAGGTAGGTATAGGCCATGACTTTTGAGGCGGGCAGTTGCATGGATGCAAATTGCAGCAAGACCACGGTGATCGCCGTGGCAAAAACCGCCGTGTAGAAGAGTGTCACCCAAACGATGCCGGGCAGGGCCACCCAATCAGTGGCTATCACCTCAGCTCCGCCCCACAGGAACAGCACGAAGGCGCCTCCCAACATGGTCCCAAATGTTGAAACCGGTGCAGGCTCGCCCCGGTTCAGCATCCGAACCATCGGCGTATAGATGGCATGGGAGATGCAGCCGATGAAATAGACCACCTCGCCGCGCCCGATCTCGAAGGCCAGCAGCGCCGAGATGTCCGCGCGGAAGATCACCCAAAGCGCCCCCGCTCCTCCAATGGCCAGCGCCAGCGCCATGCGACCGGTCATGACCTGGCTGAGCAGCAGGAAACCAAAGCCCGCAGTCATGATCGGTGTCAGCGTAAAGACCGCCGCGGCGGACACCGGCGGGGCGGTTTTCAACCCTTCGAACATCAAAACGAAATACGCGCCGAACAGGCCGCCAAGGATAAGGTAGCGCCACGGGGCGTGGAAATGCGGTCGATGAAACCCGCCGCGCGCCTGCACGATGAGCGACACAACCACAGCCCCGCACAGGAAGCGCACCGCGTTGAAGGCTGCCGGGTCGATATGGTTGGCCGTCATCGAGCCAAGCGAGAATGACCCCGCCACCAACGCCGAGAAAGCCAGCATGGCCAGATGGCCGCGATATCCGCCGCTCATGTCAGGCCGGGTCCACGGGCCAGTCGGCCACCTTCTCTTTCAGAAAGCGCAAGACCGTCTGAACCTTCGCCGTCCGGTGCAGATCCATGTGGGTCACCAGCCACAGTTTGACCGACCATTCCTCCAGCGGGGGCAGCATTTCGACAAGGTTGTCATCGGTTTGCAGATCAAGGCTGGACACAAACCCGATCCCCATGCCCGACATCACTGCCTGCCGCATGCTGTCGGTGTCGTTGCAGCGGAAGCGGATGCATTCCTCTGGCACCACTTCCGACAGCCAGCGCAGGAACGGCGCGCGCGGGTTTTCCTGCGCCGAGCCGATGAAGCGATGTTGGGTGATATTGTCTTCGGTCAGCGGGCCGAAGCGGTCCAGATAGTCCTTCGTGGCACATAGAACCGTCGACAGGGTGCAGTAAGGCTGCACGATGTTGTCCTGATTGTCGCCCGGCTTTCCGGCCCGGATCGCCACATGCGCCTCGCCATATTCCAACCGGTAGAGTCGCATGTCGGTGAGGAACTGGATCTGAAGGTCCGGGTGCTGTTCCTGAAACTCACCAAGCGCCGGAACGATCAATGGCGCGATGACATTGAGCGAGGTGATCAGCAGCTCTCCCGTGACCTCGTTTCCGCGCCCCTTGATGCGGCTGGCCAGCTGCGTGAACTGGTCGTCTGCGCGCCCTCCGACAGACAGCAGATCCTGCCCGGCTTCGGTCGGCGTGTAACCCCGCGCGTGGCGCTGGAAAAGTTTCGCCCCAAGCCGCCCTTCCAGCGAGTCGATATGGCGGATCACCGTGGCGTGGTGGACCCCAAGCACTTCGGCGGCGCCGCTGACCGTGCCCATGCGCGCCACCTGGTAGGCGGTGCGGATCTCGTCCCAATCGCTGAATGACATCGAATTTGCCCCACCTGTGCATCACATCACGTTTCCAGGGTCATGATGCCATGTCTGTTCATCAGGGCAAGGGGAAAGGCACGGCGCTCGGAAATCGTTCCGCTCAGGCGGACTTTGCAATTTTGCACATTCAGTGTTTCAGGGTGCATGTTTTGTGCGCCAAGCGTTGAACTACCTTCAGCGACAGACGCAAACCGAGACAATCAAGGACCGTATCCCATGACTTCCTCTATCCTCCGCATCGACGCTTCCGCCCGCCGCGATGGCTCTGTCAGCCGCGACCTGAGCGACCGCATCATCGCCCGTTTCCCCGGGGCGGCGGTCACCACCCGCGATCTTGCCCCCGGCCTGCCCCTGATCGACGAGACCTGGGTCGGCGCGAATTTCACGCCCGAGGCAGACCGCAGCGACGAACAGCGCGCCACATTGGCCCTGTCGGATGAACTGATTGCCGAACTTAAAGACGCCGACACGCTGGTCATCGGCCTGCCGATCTACAATTTTGGTGTCCCCGCCACGTTGAAAGCATGGGTCGACCTAGTGGCCCGCGCCGGCGTGACCTTCCGCTATACCGAGGCCGGTCCCGAGGGATTGCTGACCGGCAAGCGCGCCATCGTCGCCGTTGCCTCCGGCGGGACCGAGGCCGGGTCCGAGATCGACTTTGCCACCGGCTATATTCGCCATGTTCTGGGCTTCATCGGCATCACGGATGTGACCTTTGTCACCGCCGACAGGCTGGCACTGGACATGGACGCCACCTTAAACGCGGCCCATAGCCAGATCGACGCTCTGCCCGTCGCCGCCTAAGGTATCTGACGGGGCGCAGGAGAACTCCCATTTTCCAGCGCCTCGTGCTAACCTGCCCCCATGTTTCGCCTTGCGATCCCGTTGATGGCATTGCCCTTCCCGGCCATGGCCCTGACCTGCACCATGACATTTTCGGTGCATATCACCCATGGCATCGGCCCCTATCCGCCCGGAACCCTCCTCGATGGCACGGCAGAGTTCGAAACTCTGCGCAGTTTCCGGCAGGAGGGCGGGGCAACGGCGCATCTGGCCACGGGCACCATGGGGCTGGACGGCCATATCACCGGCAGGCTCTGGACCCTGATCACCACCAGCCGCACCGTCGCCGCCGATCTGGTCGGGCTCTATGCGCTTGATGTGGAGGGGCTGAGCTTTGTCGGGCAGGATTTTCGCGGGCCCATGGCGATCACGCTCTATGGCGATCCGGGCAGTTGGCCCCACGAACGCCCGCCCATCACGCAGGAGGAATGGGACAGCCTGACCCTGCGCCGGTCCTTCCAACTGCACGCACCCGATAGCTCGGACATGTTGGGCGGCGATATCACCCGATTGCTAGCAGACTGCGAGGATTGATGGATGGAGATGCAGGAGACGAATGACCGGCGACTGGTGCTCAGCGAGAAGGATGGAGAGCTTTCTCTAATCTACATATTCATTGCCCTTCTAATCTTGGCCGCGGCTGTTCCGTTTCACCTGTGGGGCGAGATCCCCTGGCTGGCCTACCTGGGCTATCTGCTGGCTGCCTTCGCCTTGGTCATCGCCTTTCTCGCCCGCAACAGCTGGCATCGGCTGATCTTTGACCGCGATGCCGACCAGGTGGTTTACACCCGCAAGCTCGCCCTACGCCGCAAGACCGAAACACTCCCGCTGTCTGCCGTTCATTCCATCGTGGTAAAGGAACGCGAAATTCGCCTGGAGAACGGGAAATCCACGGTATACCGCGTCGTCATCCGCCCTTTCGAAGGCTCGGGACACTACGCAATCGGCTTCCTGATGCCCAGTAAAAGCGCAGCAGAGCGCCTTGCAGCGCGCTGCACCGACTGGCTTGGAACCGAAGCGGCAGCGCTCGACGCTTGACTCACCCCTGACCCCGACGTAAACGGGCGCCTGATATCCGGGAAGTGCCAGCTTTCCGGTCCTGAGTCTGTTTCAGGATCGCCCCCCGTCAGCGAGTTTCGCCCACGGGGGTGTTGGTGCATTCCTCGCGGTCCCTTATCTGGGATGGCAACCGAAGTAGATGAAAAGGGGCCGCGCCCATGTTCGAAAATCTGTCCGAACGCCTGTCTGGTGTCTTCGACCGTCTGACCAAACAGGGTGCCCTGTCCGAGGATGACGTCCGCACCGCCATGCGCGAGGTGCGCGTTGCCCTGCTGGAGGCGGACGTTTCGCTCCCGGTTGCGCGTCAGTTCATCAAATCGGTCGAGAAGAAAGCCACCGGCGCGGCGGTGACGAAATCAGTGACGCCCGGCCAGCAGGTTATCAAGATCGTCCATGACGAGTTGATCGAAACCCTGCGCGGTGAGGGCGACCCCGGTGCCCTCAAGATCGACAATCCGCCCGCCCCGATCCTTATGGTGGGCCTGCAGGGGTCCGGTAAAACCACCACCACCGCCAAGCTTGCCAAGCGCCTGAAAGAGCGCGAAGGCAAGAAGGTGCTGATGGCATCGCTCGACACCAATCGTCCGGCGGCCATGGAACAGCTGGCCATTCTCGGCACCCAGATCGGCGTCGATACCCTGCCGATCGTGAAGGGCGAAACCGCGCAACAGATCGCCAAGCGCGCCAAGACGCAAGCCAGCCTTGGTGGCTATGACGTCTACATGCTCGACACTGCCGGCCGTCTGCATATCGACGCCGAACTGATCCAGCAGGCACAGGAAGTGCGCGACATCGCGACCCCCCGTGAAACGCTGCTGGTCGTCGATGGCCTGACCGGTCAGGACGCGGTGAACGTCGCGCAGGAGTTTGACGACAAGATCGGCGTCACCGGCGTCTGTCTGACCCGTATGGACGGTGACGGTCGTGGCGGTGCGGCGCTGTCTATGCGTGCGATCACTGGCAAGCCCATCCGTTTCGTGGGCCTCGGCGAAAAGATGGACGCGCTCGAAACCTTCGAGCCCGAACGGATCGCCGGCCGCATCCTTGGCATGGGCGACATCGTGGCTCTGGTCGAGAAGGCGCAGGAAACGCTGGAAGCCGAACAGGCCGAGCGCATGATGAAGCGCTTCCAAAAGGGCATGTTCAACATGAACGACCTGAAGGGCCAGCTGGAGCAGATGCTCAAGATGGGCGGCATGGAAGGCATGATGTCGATGATGCCGGGCATGAAGAAGATGGCCAAACAGGTTGAGGATGCCGGGTTCGACGACAAGGTCATCAAGCGCCAGATCGCGCTGATCAATTCGATGACCAAGAAGGAGCGCGCCAATCCGCAGCTTCTTCAGGCCAGCCGTAAAAAGCGGATCGCGGCCGGTGCCGGGCAGGATGTGTCGGAACTCAACAAGCTGCTGAAGATGCACCGGCAGATGTCGGACGCGATGAAAAAGCTCGGCAAGATGGGCAAGAAGGGCATGATGCGCGGCGGTCTTGGCGCGCTCTTCGGCAAAGGTGGCGGCATGCCCGGAATGCCCGGCGGCCCCGGCGCAGGCGGCATGGATCAGGCGGCACTGGAACAGGCCGCCAAGCAGCTTGGCGCGCCCGGCGCGGGCAATATGCCCGGTCTTGGCGGTGCTCCGCTGCCCCCCGGCCTGTCGGGCTTCGGGAAGAAGAAGTGACCACGCCCCTGCCGCATATCCCCACGCTCGAAACCGAGCGTCTCGTCCTGCGCGGCCCGCGCATGGGGGATGTGCGGCATTGGTGCGCCTTCTCGGCAACCAGTCGGGCCGAGTTTATTGGGGGCGCGATGATCGCAGAACCCGGCAAGGCGTGGCGCGCATTTGCCCATGTGGCCGGTATGTGGATGTTGCGCGGCTATGGCAGCTTCGTCTTCGAACTGAAATCCGACCCGGGCATACCTGTGGGCATGACCGGCCCCTGGCATCCGCTGGATTGGCCGGAAAAGGAACTGGGCTGGACGGTCTGGAACGCCGATGCGGAAGGCAAGGGCTTTGCCCTTGAAGCCGCGAATGAGGCGCGTCGGTTCGCCTATGAAGATCTCGGCTGGCCGACGGCGGTGTCCTATATCGACAGCCGCAACACTCGGTCCATCGCCCTTGCGGAACGTATGGGATGCCACGTGGATACCAACGCCGAGGCACCCGAAGCCGAGGAAGGCGAGGTCATACTGGTCTACCGCCACCCCGCGCCGGAGGTGCTGAATTGATCCGCGCCCCACACGAGACCCCCGCAACCGGCCCTGCCGCCGAGTTTGCCGTGCAGCTTCAGGACGCCCTGCCGGTTCTGGACACCGACCGGCTGGTGCTGCGCGCGCCCCGCATCGAGGATTTCGAGACCTATGCCACTATCGGCGAAAGCGAGCGTGGTCGCTACCTGGTCGAGGACAACACCGACCGCGATGCGCTCTGGCTCGACTTTGCGCAGATGGTGGCCACTTGGCTGCTGCGTGGCCATGGCGTCTGGACGGTCGAAACCCGCGACACGGGCAAAGCAATCGGCTTCGTCCTGCTTGGGTTCGAACCGGGCGACCATGAACCGGAACTGGGCTATCTGTTCCTGCCCGAGGCAGAGGGCCACGGCTACGCGCAGGAAGCCGCCCGCGCGGCCCGTGCCCATGCGTTCGACACGCTTGGGCTGAAGACTCTGGTCAGCACCATAGACCATGACAACACCCGGTCGATCCGACTGGCCGAACGGCTTGGCGCAACCCGCGACGCCGCCGCCGAGGCTGCCCATGACCACGCCATCCAGGTTTACCGCCACAGCGCAGAGGAGACGCTGCAATGACCGACGACGCCACCCGCGCCGCCGAGATCCTGAAAGGGCATCGCGAGTCCATCGACCGGCTTGATGCGATCCTTGTCTACACGCTTGGCGAGCGGTTCAAGCACACGCAGGCGGTTGGCGTTCTAAAGGCCACCCACGACCTGCCCCCCTCCGACCCGGCCCGCGAAGCCAAGCAGATCGCGCGGCTGGAGGATTTGGCGAAAGAGGCCGATCTGGACCCCGAATTCGCCAAGAAGTTTCTGAACTTCATCATCGCTGAAGTCATTCAGCACCACAAACAACACCAATCCTGAGGCCCCGGCCTCGACCGCCATTCAAAGGAGACACTCACAATGGCTATGAAAATCCGGCTCGCCCGCGGCGGCTCCAAAAAGCGCCCCTTCTACCGCATCGTGGCTTCCGACAGCCGCATGCCGCGCGATGGCCGCTACATCGAGAAGCTCGGCACCTACAACCCGCTGCTGCCGAAAGACAGCGAAGACCGCGTTCAGATGAACATGGAGCGCGTGCAGTACTGGCTGGGTGAAGGCGCGCAGCCGACCGACCGCGTGTCCCGCTTCCTCGAAGCCGCTGGCGTCGTCGAGAAAAAAGAGCGTGCCAACCTGAAGAAGGGTGCCCCCGGCAAGAAAGCCCTGGAGCGTGCAGAAGAGAAAGCAGCCAAGGCCGCTGAGGCTGCCGAAGCTGCTGCTGCACCGGCAGAAGAAGAAGCTGCTTCCGAAGAGTAATCGGAATGCGCGCGTTTTCTCGCGGCTTTCAAGACGATCTGACGGATCTGATGCGGTGGCGGCGCGATGTGCGCCGCTTCCGTCCCGATCCGGTGGACGAGGCGCTGTTGGCGGAAGCCCTCGGCGCCTTTTCACTTGCGCCCTCGGTCGGGCTGTCGGAACCGTGGCGGCTGGTCCGGGTGGACAGTGCCGAGAAGCGGGCGCTTGCCGTCGAGAATTTCGAGGCCGCCAATGCAAAGGCGCTGGCGGGCTATAGCGGCGACACAGCCGAACGCTATGCCGGGCTGAAACTGTCTGGCATGCGCGAGGCCCCGGTTCAGCTGGCGGTCTTCTCGGACGAAGCGACCACCAAGGGCGCAGGTTTGGGGCGCCAGACCATGCCCGAGATGCTGCGCTATTCCGTCGTCTCGGCGCTGATGCTGTTTTGGCTGGCAGCGCGGGCGCGGGGGCTTGGCGTCGGGTGGGTTTCGATCCTGGACGACGAAAGACTGACGCGCGATCTGGAGGTGCCCGAGGATTGGGCGCTTGTCGCTTACCTGTGCGTCGGCCTGCCGGAAGAAGATGGCGAAACCCCGGAACTGGAGCGGCTCGGATGGGAGCAGCGCGACAGTACGCTGGACCTGCTGATCCGCTGAGGTATTGCCGATGATCCTTCTGCCGATCGCCTTCGCGATACTGGGGCTTTACCTGCTGATCATGGGCGATGGCCCTGCGAAACTTGTCGGCGTGATCCTGATCCTCGTGGCCGCCGCTTTCATCTTCCTGTTCTGGGTTGCGATTTACGTGGAATTGCCGCCCGTTGACGCCTATCTTCCCGCCTTGGAGGTTCACCATGTCTGACAGAGTTTGCTTGGCCGCGATCACCGGATCCTACGGGGTGCGGGGAGAAGCGCGGGTCAAAAGCTTCTGCGCCGAACCCTCGGCGTTAGGTGACTATGGTCCCCTCTCCGACGAAAAGGGCTCTCGCGAGTTCAAGGTGACCATCACCCGCCCGGTCAAGGGTGGCTTTGCGGTGCGCCTGTCGGGTGTGAAGACCAAGGAAGAGGCCGACGCACTGAAGGGCGTCCGCCTCTATGCCCCGCGCGAGGCCCTGCCCGACCTGCCCGACGATGAGTTCTACCATGCCGACCTGATTGGCCTGACCGTCGTCGATACCGGCGGGGTGGATCTGGGGCAGGTTCACGCAGTGATGAACCATGGCGCGGGCGACCTGCTGGAGGTCCGCCAGAAGGGCAAATCCGGCACGGTTCTGGTGCCGTTCACACAGGCCATTGTGCCAACCGTCGACCTGACAGCAGGCCGAATCGTGGTGGACCCGCCCGAGGGGCTGTTCGACGAAGACTGATCCCTATCGCGGACAGAACAGGCCTCGGCAGGGTTGCGGCTGCGGGTCCGTTTCCATCGGCAACAGGAAGGCCTGAACCTCGGCGTGGTCTCCATGGCTGACGAAATCGAATGGGTTGCGGGCAATGACCCGGCTCATCGGGCCAGACATGGGGCCGAGAAACACGTCGATATGGTTGCCGGTCACCGCGCCGCCCGTATCCTCGCAAATGAAGATGCCGTCATGGACGGTTCCATCGGGCAACTCCACGCCGTCAGCCGCAGGGATGTAGATGCGCTGACCGAATTCCGGGTAGCCGCCATTCACCCACGGGGTGGACCCGCCGACCCACCCCAGATCGCAGGCGATGGTGCGAAAGGGGTGAAGCGGGTTGCTGCGGGCCCCTGTGCCATAGGGGTGCGGTGAGCGTTGCCAGCGTACACGCTCGCTTGGTCCATGGCTGCAATTGGCCTGCGGCGATCCGGTGACACCTGCGAAGTTGAAAACCTCGCCTCCCACCCGCAGGCTGCCCGCCAGCGCGCCAGCACACCAGTCCGACCTTGCGACGGTCGGGCCGATGACCCTGCCGCCCATGCTGCGGATCGGGATGCCGCCGCCATCCGTGCGGCCATCCACAAGGCGATAGACCGTGGCCCAGACGGTGATCGGGGTGCCGTCCGGCGGCGGGGCATGCTGAGCGCCGCAACCCGCGACGCCAAGACCGAAACCGCACACAAGCAGGCGGCGCAAAAGACGAGAGAACATGGCCGTCAGAAATCCGTTTGTTCAAAAACTGCCCCATATCCTAGCATTCTGGCCGAAAAATCAAGCTTTTCAGGGCGTGGCGGGGCAAGCCTTGCCCGTAACAGCCTCTATTGTATCGCGCCACGCTTGCTTGTAACCCCTTCGCCATGTCCGATGCACCCTCCAAATCCCATGGCCGCCTGTCGATCAGCGCGAGCCTGAAGCCCCGGGACCTGATGACGCCCACGCCCCGCCTGAAAGGCGCGTGGACGGCCAAGGTGCTGACCCTGTTCCCCGAGGTCTTTCCGGGTGTTCTGGGGGCATCCCTGACCGGCAAGGCGCTGCAACAGGGGTTGTGGGCGCTTGAACCCATCGATCTGCGCATCTTCGGGGCGGGCAAGCATCGCAACGTCGATGACACGCCTGCAGGGGGCGGGGCCGGGCTGGTGATGCGGCCCGACGTTCTGGGGCGCGCGCTGCGGATGGCCTCGAACGGCACGCCGGACGATCCCGCCCGCTGGCCGCGCGTCTATCTCAGCCCACGTGGCAAGCCCTTCACCCAGGCCGACGCACAACGCTTTTCGCAGGCCGAGGGGATGACGCTGCTCTGCGGTCGCTTCGAAGGGGTGGATCAGCGAGTCATCGACCATTTCGGGATGGAAGAAATCTCCATCGGGGATTTTGTGCTGACCGGCGGAGAGATCGCGGCACAGACCGTCATCGACGCCAGCGTTCGGCTGATTCCCAATGTTCTGGGCAACCAGGCCTCGACCGAGGAGGAAAGCTTCTCTGACGGGCTGTTGGAGCATCCGCAATATACCAAGCCCGCTATTTGGGAAGGCCGGGAAATCCCCGAGGTGCTGCTGTCTGGCCATCACGGCAAGATAGAGGCGTGGCGCAAGGAACAGTCCGAAGAGCTTACGCGGAAACGGCGCCCGGACCTGTGGGCCGCCTATCAGGCCCGCAAGGACAAGGGTTAGTCCCGCAGCCCCTGACCCGCCAGCCCGCGCAGACCCTGCGCCTGCATGGCCGCGACCACGCTGGCCGTGTCCAGTGCCTGCACCGGGGCGTTGCCCGCCAGCGCCAGCGCCGCCGCATTGCCCACGGCCTGCCCCATGGCCATGCATTGCGGCATCCCCCGGATCGAGGCGAAGGCCACCGGGTCGGCGGACACGTTGCGACCCGCGAACATCAGGTTTTCCACATGTGCGGGAACCAGTGCGCGGAAGGGCAGCGTATAGAACCCCTCTTCCAATGCCGCGTCATGGGTCATCGCGCCGCCATCCCCGCGCATCACGTCATCGACCGGGTTGGAACAGGCGACAATGCCGTCGGGGAACTTGGTACCCGCCGCGACCTCTGCCCCCGTCAGCCGGTGCATCCCGTGCAGCTTGCGGGTTTCACGCACACCCACTGTCGGGCCAAGCGCCGTCATCCAGGCGTGTTCGAACCCCGGCACCTCATCGCGCAGGAACGCCACCAGCTGCACCACCCGGCGGCGGCCTTCCTGGGTCGCGCGCGCAACCGAGGCCGGGTCGGTGCCGTCCACATTGCGGATCACGACCGAGTTGCAGAAGACCGTGCCGGGGTGAAATCCCTTCATCATGTAAAGCTGCGCGAGGTCCGGGTGCAGCCGCCCTTCGGCCACGCCTTTTTCAGCAAACCGCGTAAAATAGGGGTCGCCCTCGGCAAAGACCTGATCCCAGGGCGCGTTCACCATCAGAAAAGACAGCGTCACGCCCATCATCTTGCCGCTGGCGTCGCCCAGATCGAAGGGCACACCCGCCTGTGCCGCGATATGGCCATCACCGGAGGCATCCACCACCATTCGGGGACGGAAGATCAAAGGCCCGTGCCGATCCATCGCGCGGACAGAGCCGATGCGGTTGCCCTCCATCACCGGGGCCTCGGCCAGCGTGTTCAGATGCAGCTGGACGCCCGCCTCCTCCAGCATGGCGAACATCTCGATCTGCGCCATGTCAGGATCATAGACCACCTCCGCCCCGAAGTTTTCCAGCGTCGAATAGCGCCTTTCGGCGGCGGGCGGGTGCATCGCGGCCAGCCTGTCCGTTAGCTCGTCGAAGAGGCCCCCAATCGACACGTCACAAGGAAAACCGCCGCCCCACGGCATACCGGGGCAAAAGGCCATGACGCCGCCCAGTTTGGCCCCGGCTTCGATCAGACACACAGACACCCCCTGCCGCGCCCCGGCAACCGCTACACCAAACCCTGCGGTGCCGCCCCCCACCACCAGCAGATCGGGGCTGTGCGTCGGCTTTGTCATTCGAGGATTCTCCTGTTCCGGTAATGTGTGATAGGGCGCTTCAGGGGAGGCTATGATCGGGCCGCTGCGCTGGCTGGCCCGTTTGCGACACATCCAGCAACTCGGGGCTTGATCCGCCCCCCCTTCCCCCATATACCCCGCCCGTCCCGGTCGGAAATCCGACTCGGGGCTGTTTTGCTATGGGCAGGATCATTAGCAGCGGAGCTTTCTTCGGCTTCGCGTCGCGGTCCCCGCTTCGCAAGACGCCACAAAGGTAAAGACGACCTGATCTCTGGCGGGCGCTTCGGCGGACCCGGAAGAAGACCAAGAGCTCTGGGGCGGACATCACATTCGTGGGAAAACCACGATCAGAAATGGAGAGTTGCGATGGATCTTATCGCACAGCTGGAAGCCGAGCAGGTCGCTGCGCTCGGCAAAGAGATTCCGGATTTCAAGGCGGGTGACACCATCCGCGTTGGCTATAAAGTGACCGAAGGCACGCGCACCCGTGTGCAGAACTACGAAGGCGTCTGCATCGCGCGCAAGAACGGCTCGGGCATCGCCGGGTCCTTCACCGTCCGCAAGATTTCCTTTGGCGAAGGCGTGGAACGTGTTTTCCCGCTGCATTCGACCAATATCGACAGCATCACCGTCGTGCGCCGTGGCCGCGTGCGTCGCGCCAAGCTGTATTACCTGCGGTCGCGTCGCGGTAAATCCGCCCGTATCGCGGAAGTTTCCAACTACAAGCCCAAAGCTGGCGCAGAAGCGTAAGGACCGGGACCATGAAAAAAGACACCCATCCCGATTATCACCTGATCGACGTCAAGATGACCGACGGCACCGTCATCCAGATGAAATCCACTTGGGGCGCCGAGGGCGATCAGCTGTCGCTGGACATCGACCCCACCGTGCACCCGGCCTGGACCGGCGGCACCTCGCGCCTCATGGACACCGGCGGCCGCGTGTCGAAGTTCAAGAAGAAATACGAAGGCCTCGGCTTCTGAGCCAGTCCGCCTATCGGAACAGAGAAACGCCGCCCTCATCCGGGGCGGCGTTTTTCGTCGTAAATGCCGGGTCCGTCAGGTGGCCCCGTGCTGCGCCTCGAAACCGGCAAGCAGTTCGTTGGGGTTGGTCATGCCGGTCGTGTCCATGCCACGCGCCTGCATCTGGTCATAGCCAAGGGCGTAGGTGTCGATCCCCCATGCCTGAATATCAGCCGTTCCACCGTTTTCATAAAGATCCAGCCCCTGTGTCATCAGAAGATTCAGCTGATCCTCGTTGTAGCTGCCAATCGCGCCAACGAGGTGGTTCCAGTTACCGGTATGATGGTCCGGGCGCGGGCGCTGATAGTTCCCAAGTACGAATTCGGGCCACTCGGTGCCAAAACTCGCCGCGATAATGCTGTCCGATTCCAATGCGCCCCGCGTGTCCCCGGACAGGTCTTGAACACCCGCCGAAACGATCGCGGTCGTTGCCAGACCGAGCCCCACGAGGCCACCGGTCAGCACGACCCAATCCACGGTCACGGCACCGCTTTCATTCCCAAGAAAGTCTTTCCACATTTTACTGCTCCGTTCAGTACTGCTGATACAATTTAGGACAAGTTTTACGTCCCCATTCTGACGGATAGTGAAAGATTGCGGCCAATGTCGGGGAGCAGGCGTTCAAAAGAGAGGAAACACGCGGACAGTCTTGCACCTGACCGGGTGGTTTCAGCCGGTCTCGACGCGGCAATCTTGTGGGGCCTCCGCCCGGTCCGCCAGGCCGTAGTCGCGCAACACATGGGCCACACGCAGGCGGCAGTCAGCGAAGACCCCGACCGAGCGGAGCGTTTAGCAAGGCTGTGTCACGACCATTTGGCAGGCAATCTCCAGCCCCTGCCCGAAAGCCGCATGATCCGGTTCAGCCCAAGCGGAAAAACAGCGTTTCACAGGGCGTTCCCCGCAATGGCGTGATTGCTGGTCATTCCCGCTTAACACCACCCGCTTAACCCCGTATATTGCGCCCTAACCGATTTGCCCCACGAAATGAGGGCAAACGAGACCAAGACCGCGAAGGGGACACCGGTGGCGCATATCATCGTTTTCGGCAATGAAAAGGGCGGGTCGGGCAAGTCGACCACTGCCATGCACGTGGCCACGGCCCTTGCCAATCTGGGGCACCGCGTGGGGGGGCTGGACCTCGACCTGCGGCAACGCACCTTTGGGCGCTACCTGGAAAACCGCCAGAACACGATCGCCGCCCGTGAACTGGATCTGCCCGCGCCCTTCCTGATCGAACTGCCAGAGGTGGACCCCGCCACACTCGGCCCCGACGAGAATATCTATGACCGTCGCCTCTCCATGGCCGTCGCCGATCTGGACCCGCGCTGCGATTTCATCGTCATCGACTGCCCCGGCTCTCACACAAGGCTCAGCCAGGTGGCGCATTCGCTGGCCGATACGCTGGTCACGCCGATGAATGACAGTTTCGTCGATTTCGACCTTCTGGCCCGGATCGACCCGGAAACCTACGAAATCAAAGGCCCGTCGGTGTATTCCGAGATGGTCTGGCATTCCCGCCAATTGCGCGCCAAGGCCGGGTTGAAGCCCATTGACTGGATCGTGGTGCGCAACCGCTTGGGCGCACAGATGATGCACAACAAGCGCAAGGTGGGCGAGGCGCTGACCAACCTGTCGCGCCGCATCGGCTTTCGCGTGGCGCCAGGAATGAGTGAACGGGTGATCTTCCGCGAGTTGTTTCCAACCGGCATGACCCTGCTGGACCTGCGCGCCATGGGGGTGGACCGGCTGAATATCTCGAACCTCGCCGCCCGGCAGGAGTTGCGTGACCTGATGAAGACGCTGAACCTGCCGGGCGTATCGGTGGATTTCTAGCGCCAGGCAACTCCCGCGGCGGGGACGGTCACGCCGTCCCAGGTTTGCGGCTCCGGATCATAGTTGATCAGGAATTCCGTCTTCCCGGCCTGACGCCGGCGCAACCCGCCGGGCATGACGGTGGTCTCGCCCCCTGCCCTCGTCAGCGCATCGCGTAGAAATGCTGTCAACGCTTCGGGGTCCAGCCACGCGCCCAGATAGGTGATCCGGCCATTCGTCATGGCCAGCGGCTGGCCATCCGCACTGCGCAAACTGACCTCTTCCGTCCCCTCCAACTCCTCCTGCCAAAGCTGCACATGCCCGCCGCCGTCAACAGGGCGCGGCATGTCCGGGCGCAACGATTCCACGCGGGACACGGTGATATCGAGGCCGGGGATCGCGGGGGGAAGCGGCACAGGGATGTGCATCTCCGCCGTCTTGGCATTGGTACGCGGGCCAAGGATCACCGGCCCGTCATGGGCGGTAATCGCCGCCTTGAAGGCGTCTGCCAGCGTCACCGCGCCGGGGGCCAACACAAGCTTGTAGCCCGTCAGATCGTCCGCATCCGGCGGCAGGATATCCACCGACTGGCCAAGCCTGCGCAACGCCCGGTAGGTCTCGAACACCAACCGGAAGTAGTCCTGCCCCTGGCCTTGCGGCTGCACGGCCCAAGCCCACTGGGCCGCGTAGTCGAAGACCAAAGCCACAGGCGCCTGACCCGCCTCCACCTCTGGCAGCTCCGCCAGTTCCTGCGCCACCTGCGCAGCCTCGTGATAGGCCTGCGCAGGCTGGCTGTCGGGGCGCAGCAGCCCCGCATGCATCTGTTCCTGCGCGAAGGGGGCCTGACGCCAGCGGAAGTAACACACCGCCTCGGCCCCATGCGCAAACGCTTCCCACGCCCAAAGGCGCGGCATCCCGGGCAGCGGCGCGGGGTTGTAGGGCGCCCAGTTCACCGGGCCGGGTTGCTGCTCCATCACCCACCAGCGGCCATTGCCGACGGCACGATAGAGGTCATGGTGAAACGCCTGAAAATCCGGGTCGCCCTGCCGGGCGTAGCGGCGTTTGTGGGCGTCATCTGCCTCAATCCGATCTTCCAGAAACCCCATCGGGTAGCTATCCCAGGTGGCGATCTCCATCTGGCGGCCGGTGTCGTAGTGGTCGAAATCGGTGATCCGCCCCATGTAGTTATGGGAAATCGGTGCCTCGGAATGGGCGCGGATGATGTCCACCTGAACGGCATTGAACCGCGCCACCTGATCGGAACTGAAACGCCGGAAGGCGATCCCATGCGCCGGGTTGGGTTCCGTAACCGTCAGGTTGGGCAGGCCGATCTGGTCGAAGCTTTGATATTCCATCGACCAGAAGACATTGCCCCAGGCCGCGTTCAGCGCCTCGATGCTGCCGTAGCGATCCTTGCACCAGTCCTGAAAAGCCACCCGCGCGGCATCGGAACAGGAAATCACCGAATCGTGGCAACCATATTCATTGTCCGTCTGCCACGCGGCCACATGAGGGTTACGCCCGTAACGTTCCGCCAGCAGCCGCGTGATGCGCGCGCTTTCCTCGCGGTAGCCGTCATGGCTGAAACAGTAATGCCTGCGGGAGCCGAACCCGCGCGTGCGGCCTTCCGCATCCACCGCCAACATGTCTGGGTGCTTGTCCAGCATCCAGCGCGGCGGCGTCGCCGTGGGGGTGCCCAGAACCACCTTAAGCCCTGCCCCGCCAAGCGTTTCAATCGCCCGGTCGAGCCACTCGAATTGCAGGTCGCCCGGCATAGGTTCCAGCCGCGACCAGGCGAATTCGCCGATGCGGATCCAGGTCAGGCCGAGCTGCGCCATGCGGGCGGCGTCCTCTTGCCACTGCGCTTCCGGCCAGTGTTCAGGGTAGTAACAGGTGCCGAGCGTGCGTTTCACAGGATGACCTCATGTTCGCGTTGACCTTGGGCAATGTTCGCGGCGACGAAGACCTGCCCCGCCAGCGGTTCCTTTTGCAGATCGGCCGCGGTCAGGCTTTCGCGCGCGGTGGTGATGTAGAGATCGCGCAGATCCGGCCCGCCGAACGCCGGGCAGGAGGGCTGAGAAACTGGCAGCGTCACGTCCCGCAAGACGCTGCCGTCGGGCGCATAGCAGCGCACCCGCGATGACCCCCACTCCGCGCACCAGAAATTGCCCTCGGCATCCAGCACCGCCCCATCGGGGTTGGGGCCATCGGGGCCGTGGTCGAGGAAAATCTCCGGCTCGCCCACTGGCCAACCATCCTTTTCTGACAACCTCTGCCGCCAGACTTTGCCCGGCGCGGTATCCGCGAAATGGGCGTAGCTGCCATCCGGCGCGAAGCAGATCGCGTTGGAAATCGTGATCCTATCGTACAGTCGACGAAGTTCGCCCCGATAGTAGCGCCAGATCGCCCCCGCGCCGGGATCCGCCCGCTTGCCCATGGTCCCGATCCAGAACCCGCCCCAAGGATCGGCACGGCCATCGTTGGACCGGGTCACAGGGTTCTCGGCCTCCAACGGCGCAACGACCTCCTGCGCGCCGGTTTCCAGATCCAGCCGAATCAGGTCGGTCTCTGTCGCTACCAGAAGCGCATTGCGCCCAACCCACCCGGCGGCGGACACATGGCGGTTGAACACCCACTCCTGTCCTGCAGTCATCAATCGCTTGCCATTGATATCGAACCAGAAAAGCTGCCCCCGCTCCGGGTGCCAGAGCGGCCCTTCCCCCAGTTCACAGGAGCGGTTGTCGAAGACCTGCGCGGTCATTCGATGGCCTCGTCGAAGGCGGCAACAAGCGCGGCGGCGCGGGGGGCGATCTCGTCCACGGAGACGCCCGGCGTATAAAGCGCGGTGCCGATGCCGAAGCCATCGACCCCTGCCGTCCACCATTGCGCGAAATTGCTCGGCCCCGCCCCGCCCACGGCATAGACCTGTGTGCCCTTTGGCAGAACCGCCCGGATCGCCTTGACCCCATCGGGGCCGATCAGGCTGGCGGGAAAGATCTTCAGCCCGTCCGCCCCGGCCTTGAGCGCGGCAAAGCATTCCGTGGGTGTCATGACGCCGGGAAAGCTCTGCAAGCCCAACCGCTTGGTTTCCACTATCACCTCCACGTCCATGTTGGGCGAGACCACCAGCTTGCCCCCCACATCCGCAACGCGTGCCGCGTCTTCGGGCGTCAGGACGGTGCCCGCACCGATCAGGGCGTCATTGCCGAAGGCGCGGGCCATGCGGGCGATGGAGTCGAACGGATCGGGGGAATTGAGCGGCACCTCGATCCGGGTGATCCCGGCGGCGATCAGGGCGGCGGTGATGGGTTCGGCTTCGACCGGGGTGATGCCGCGCAGGATGGCGATCAGGGGACGGCTCATGATGCCTCCATCAGTTTTGCGTGGACAAGGCGCAGCCCCGCGAGAGTCAGGGTTTCCGCGTCGCGGGTCTGGCAGAGCACGCCCTGCGATTGCAGGGCCCGCTCGTAGAGCGCCACCAGTGCTGGCGCGCCGCCGATCAGCACCTGCTGGCCGAGCCAGTAGGGTTTGGCGGCGGCAAGCTCCGCCCCTATCAGAAGGCCCGAAAGACGGCCCCTTGCAGCGGCATTGGATTGGCCGTGCAAAAGCCCCTCGGCACGGATGTTGAACAGCGACTGCGCGAGCCTTTCGGGGCGCGAGAGGGTTTCGGCAACGGCGGTATCAAACGCATCGCGGTCGAAATCGTCACCGGTGACGGAATGGCGCAGGACGGAATGTTGCGACAGAAGCGCGAAAAGCTCCCCGGTCATGGCAGTGCGGAAACTGACGATCTCTTCGGCCGAGATATGGATCCATTTCGTATGCGTTCCGGGCAGGCAGAGGATACCGTCGAAATTCGGGTTTTCGTGAATGACACCAGCGGTTTGGGTCTCTTCCCCCCGCATCACGTCGGCGGGGCTGTCCTGGCTGACGCCGGGCAGGATATGGAGCCTGATGCGGCTGTCCTGCGTGGCGGGCGTGATCGGCGTGGCCTCGCCGGGTTTGCAGGGGACGGAGCGATAGGGGGCCTCGACCCAGCCCTGCTTCGCGCCGACCATGCCGCAGGCAATGACGGGGGTGGGTCCGTCCCCGAGCCACGGCTCGATGAGGCGCAGGAGGGCAGGTTCGAAATCGGCCTGCGCGAGGCTGCCCATTCCGTCAGCCGACTGCGCCCTGTCCAGCACGGCGCCATTCGCGCCAATGGCAAAGGCGCGCAGGTGCGAGGTGCCCCAGTCGACTGCGATCCAATCCGTCTTGCTCATCCCGTCACCACAACGCCGCCATCTATGACAAGTACCTGACCTGTCATCATTTTTGAACTGCCTGAGGCCAGGAAAAGCGTGCCGCCGACGATGTCTTCGGGGGCCAGTGTATCCTTCAGGCACTGGCGGTCCAGATGGGCGGAAAGACCTTCTGGCGTGACCCAGAGATCCTTCTGTTTCTGGGTCAGAACCCAGCCCGGAGCCAGCGCATTGACGCGGATGCGGTCGGGGCCGAATTCGCGCGCGAGGCTGCGGGTCATGGCGGTGATGCCGCCATTGGCGGTGGTGTAGGCGGGATAGCCCGCATTGCCCATCATGTAGGAGATCGACGAGAAGTTGATGATCGCGCCTTTTCCTTTTTCTTTCATGGACTTGGCAGCAGCTTGACAGGCGAAGAAATAGGCCTTGAGATTGATCGACTGGGACCAGTCCCAGAACTCCTCCGTCACCTCCTCGGTCGTGTGGCGCTTGTCATTGGCGGCGTTGTTCACCAGCACGTCAAGGGGGCCGTGCGCTGCGACCGCCTGGGCAATCGCGCCTTGCAGGGCGGCGATGTCGGTGATGTCGCAGGGCAGGAAAAGCGGGCGATTTCCGGTACTTGCCTCCATGTCTTCGACGAAAGCCGACGCGTCGGAGCGCTGGACGAAGGCCACCTTCGCGCCTTGCCTCAGCAACCCTTCCGTCAGCGCCGCGCCGATGCCGGAGCCGCCGCCGGTGATGAAGACGGAGGCGCCGTCTAGGTCGGGATAGGTGGGATGCGTCATCGGTTCATTTCCTTCGAAAAGAGGGGGGTGCCCCCCGTGCACCGGGCGTACACCCCCTGTACACCCCCCGTGCAGACGTTTTGCGGTTTCGCCGCCTGTCGGCGTCGACCGGGCGGGGGGCCAGCCCCCCGCACCCCCCGAGGTATTTTTACCAAGATGAAAGGAGGGGGTCAGTGGCTTTCGCGGGTGACAGGGCGGGTATCCTTGCCGACGAGGAAGTCGAGATCGGCGCCCTTGTCGGCTTGCAGGACATGGTCGACATACATCTTGGCATATCCTCGGCTGTAGTGGGGTGGGTCGGGTTGCCATGCGGCACGGCGGGTTTCCAATTCCTCTTCGGTGATCAGCAGTTCCAGCCGGCCTTCGGAAGCGGACAGGCGGATGCGGTCGCCGGTCTTGACGAGCGCCAGCGCGCCGCCGGCCTGCGCCTCGGGCGAGACATGGAGAACGACCGTACCGTAGGCGGTGCCGGACATGCGGGCATCGGACACGCGAACCATGTCGCGCACGCCCTGCTGGACGAGTTTCTTGGGGATCGGCATGTTGCCGACCTCGGGCATGCCGGGATAGCCCTTGGGGCCGCAGCCCTTGAGCACAAGGATCGTGTCGGGCGTTACGGGCAGGTCGTCGCGGTCGACATTGGCCTTGAAGTCCTCGATCGACTCGAAAACGTAGGCCTCGCCCTCATGTTCCAGAAGCGCATCGGTGGCGGCAGAGGGCTTGATGATCGCGCCGTCGGGGGCGAGGTTGCCGCGCAGCACGCGCAGGCCCGCCGCCGGTTTCAGCGGATCGTCGAAGGCACGGATCACGTCGCGGTTGTAGCATTCGGCCCCGTCCGCATAGGCGGAGATCTCGCCGCCGAGGACGGTTTTGGCGCTGAGCAGGCGGTCGCCCAGTTCGGACAGCACCACGGGCATGCCGCCCGCGTAGCAGAAATCCTCCATCAGGTATTTGCCCGAAGGCATGCAATTGACCAGAAGGGGAATGTCGCTGGCCAGTTCGAAATCCTTCAATGTCAGATCGACGCCCACGCGGCCCGCGATGGCCAGAAGGTGGACAACCGCGTTGGTCGATCCGCCCACGGCGGCATTGGCGAGGATGGCGTTTTCGAAGGCCGCGCGGGTCATGACGTCGGAGGGTTTGATATCCTCATCGACCATTTCCACGATCCGCTTGCCGGTGAGATGCGCCAGCGCCATGCGTCTGCTGTCCACGGCGGGCAGCGCGGCGTTGGTGGGCAGGCACATGCCCATGGCCTCCACCAGCGAGGCCATAGTGGAGGCGGTGCCCATGGTCATGCAGACGCCTTTGCTGCGTGACATGCCCGACTCGGCGGCCATGAAATCCTGCAAGGTCATGTCGCCCGCGCGCACGGCCTCGGAGAATTTCCACACATCCGTGCCGGAGCCGATATCCTGCCCCTTCCACTTGCCATTGAGCATCGGGCCGGAGCTGACGACGATGGTGGGCAGATCGACGGAGGCCGCGCCCATGAGCTGGCCCGGCGTGGTCTTGTCGCAGCCGCCGAGCAACACCACCCCGTCGATCCCGTAGGCGCGGATCGATTCCTCCACATCCATGGCAAGCAGGTTGCGGAACAGCATTGCCGTGGGCTTCATCTGGGTTTCACCAAGGCTCATCACCGGGAATTCGACGGGGAAACCGCCCGCCTCCCACACGCCGCGCTTTACGCCTTCGGCGAGGTCGCGCAGGCCGGAATTGCAGGGGGTGAGTTCAGACCAGGTGTTGCAGATGCCGATGATCGGACGACCATCGAAGGCGTGATCGGGGAAGCCCTGGTTCTTCATCCAGCTGCGGTGAATGAACCCGTCGCGGTCGAGCTTGCCGTACCACCCTGCGCTGCGTCTCGTCTTGGTCATCGTCGGTCTTCCGTTCTGGCCCTCAGGCCGCTTTTTTCACCCGCGCCCATGCGGGCAGCCAGTCGCCATGGGCGGCCAGCAGGTCGCTGACCACGCTGCGGATCTGGCGCAGGTCCAGTTCGGCGGCGGTGTGCGGGTCCATCATCGCCGCGTGGTAGATGTGTTCGGGGTTCTCGTCCAGCAGGGCGCGCACGGTCAGTTCCTGCACATTGATCTGGCTGCGCATGAGGGCGATGAGTTGCGGCGGGATGTCATTGACGATCGAGGGCTGCACGCCGTTCATGTCCACAAGGCAGGGGGTTTCCACCGCTGCGCCATGGGGCAGTTGCGGGATCTGGCCGCGGTTGGGCAGGTTGCCATAGGCGGTGAAGGGGCGGTCGGTGACGATGGCGTTCATCATCTCTGCCGCGAATTCGTGGCTTTTGGGGACGTCCATGCTGGCCTGTTTGGCCAGGTCTGCGGCCTGGGTCTTCCACTCGGCCACCTGTTCGACGCAGCGCTTGGGGTATTCGTCGAGCGGGATGGAGAATTGCTCGATCAGGTCCTCGCGGCCGTCCTTGATGAACCACGGCACGTATTCGGCCAGGTGTTCGCTGCTTTCCGTGCAGAAATAGCCCAGGTGAGCCATGACCTCGTAACGCAGCTTGTTGGGGCAACGCGGCATGAGGAGCGGCGCCTTGGGCAGGCGGCCCGCGCGGTAGCCGTCGCGCAGTCGGGGGTAGAGGGACGCGCCGTTGGCGTCTTCGAGACGCAGGAAGAAGGCGACGTGATTGACGCCCGCGACCTTGTAGCGGATGTCCGCTTCCGCCATGTCGAGATCGTGGGCCAGTTCCTGCACGGTGTTCTGCACGGAATGGCACAGGCCCACCTGTTTGATCTGCGGGAAGCGTTCGGCTAGCGCCCAGGTGTTGATCGCCATGGGATTCACGTATTGCATCAGCAGCGCGTCGGGGCAGACGGCGGCCATATCCTCGGCCACCTTCCACAGGTGCGGTACGGTGCGCAGGCCGCGCATGATGCCGCCGACGCCGAGCGTGTCAGCGATGGTCTGGCGCAGACCGTAGGCCTTCGGGATCTCGAAATCGGTGATGGTGCAGGGGTCGTAGCCGCCGATCTGGAAGGCGGTCACCACGAAATCGGCCCCCTCCAGCGCGCGGCGCTGGTCGGTGTGGGTGGTCACGCGCGCGCCGGTGCCCATGGTGGCGATCATGCGGCGGGCGAGCTGTTCGGACTCGGCCAGCCGGTCGGCGTCGATATCCATCAGCGCGATCTCGGCATCGCGCAGCGCCTCGAAATGGAGCATGTCGCCCACAATGTTGCGCATGAAGATCGTGGATCCGGCGCCAATGAAGGTGAGTTTGGTCATTTGACGGCCCCTAGAGTCAGACCTGCGATGAAGTGGCGTTGCATGGCGAAGAACATGGCCACCGGCGGGATCGCGGCGACGATGCTGCCCGCGCTCATCAGGTGGTATTGCGCCACGAACTGGCTGTTGAAGCTGGTGATGCCTGCGGTGACGGGCTGTGCCTCTGGTCCTTGCGTCAGGACGATGGCCCAGAAGTAATCGTTCCATATGAAGGTGAAGATCAGCACCGAAAGCGCGGCGATGGCGGGCCGCATCAGCGGCAGGACCACGTACCAGAAAATGCGCCATTCGGCGACGCCTTCGACCCGCGCGGCCTCGATCAGTTCATAGGGCAGCGCGCGGATGAAGTTGCGCATGAAGAGCGTGCAGAACCCGGTCTGGAATGCGATATGGAACAGGACCAACCCGGTCTTGGTGTCATAAAGCCCGGTCGACACGGTCAGGTCGCGCACCGGGACCATCAGGATCTGGAAAGGCACGAAGTTGCCCGCGATGAACATGAAGAAGATCAGCAGGTTGCCCCGGAACCGGTAGATGCCGAGCGCAAAGCCGGTCATGCAGGACAGGGCCACCGCGCCGATGACCGTGGGCACCGTGATGAAGACCGAGTTCAGAAGATAGCGCGGCATGTCGGATTCAAAGAACACCCGGCCATAATTGGCGAAGAGATCAAAGGAGGACGGCATGCCCCAGTAGTTGCCATTGGTGAAATCGCTGAGCGGGCGGATGGAAAACAGCATGACGGCCAGCAAGGGCAGAAGCCACATGATCAGCGCCAGCGGCAGCAGCGTCTGATAGGTGATCTGCGTCGCGCGGCTGCGTTTCTGGATCGGGGTGGGGAACATCTGTCTCTCCTCGCTCAGTGCCGCGCTTCGCGCTCGTCGCGCCACATCTGCCACAGGAAGTAGCCGATGAAGACCAGCATGATCAGGAACAGCACCACCGCGATGGCGGAGCCATAGCCCATGCGGAACCCGTATTCGGACAGGGCCTGTTCGAACATCATGAAGCTGAGCACGCGGGTCGACCCGAACGGTCCGCCATTGGTCATGATCGAGATCAGGTCGAAGCTGCGCAATGCGCCGATGATCGTCACCACAAAGGCGATAAACGTGGCCGGTTTCAGTTGCGGCAGCACCACGTGCCACAGCATTTTCCAGCCCTTGGCCCCGTCCAGCCGCCCGGCCTCGATCTGTTCGGGGTCCACGGCATTGAGGCCCGTCAGGTAGAGGATCATGCAATAGGCGGTCTGCGGCCAGAGCCCGGCGGCGATGATGCCGTAGGTGGCAAGGTCGGGGTCGCCCAACACGTTGATCGAATCCAACCCAAAGAACGTCAGCACCGCATTCAGCAGCCCCACGCGCGGCAGGTAGAACCACGAAAAGACCAGCCCGACGACCACCTGGCTCAGCACGAAGGGGAAGAAGAACAGCGATTTATAGAGCCGGATGCCGGTGACCGTCTGGTTCAGGAACAGCGCGATGAGCAGCCCCGCAGGAATGGCCAGCAGGTAAAGCGCCAGCCATTTGAGGTTGTTCCAGAGCGAGGTCTCAAAGGCACGGTCGTCCACAAGCTCGCGGTAGTTGTCGAGGCCGATATAGGTCGCCTCGCCCAGGCCGTCCCAGTCATAGAGCGAGATGTTGAAAGACTGGAAGATCGGGCTGATCACATAGACCACGAAGAACAGCAGACCGGGCAGCAGGAACAGCAGCGGCGTGACCGTCATGCGGTTCCTTTGCAGCCAGCTGCGGGTGTCGGTGGCGGGGGTCATGTCCTATCCTCCGTTGGACAGCGCATTCGGAAACCGCGCGCGAGGCTATGGCGCGGCTTGCGGATACGCGGGGGGCGGTGCGCGCCCCGCCCCGGTTTCAGGAGCGAGGCGCAGTCTATCAGGGATTATTCGTAGATGCGCTGGCGCGCGTCTTCCAGACGTTCCAGGATATCGTCCAGGTTGTCCGGGAAGACCATGAATTCCTGCAGGCCTTCCATGCCGATCGACGCCATTTCCGCCGGCCAGTCACGGTCGAAGAACTGCGCGATACCGCCCTGTGCGTTCTGGCTGAGCATTTCGAAGCCCTGCTGGATGAATTCATCATCCGCCACGTCCGCATTGGCGTTCACCGGCAGCTGGCCCAGACCATCGGGACCGTTGATCGCGGTCTGCACCTCGGGCGAAGTGACATAGGCGAGGAAGGCGCGGGCCGCCTCGACGTTCTGCGCACCGGAGGCGACGTGGAACGTGTCGGTCGGTGCGTCTTCACCTTGCGCGAGGCCCTCGGTGATGATCGGGAACTGGTAGAAGTCTATCTGATCGTCCGACAGGCCCGCTTCACGCAGATGCGGCACCACGAAGTTGCCCATCAGATAGGCTGCGGCTTCGCCGTTGACCATGAAGGGCAGCGCTTCCTGCCAGGAATAGGTCTGGTGGTCTTCGATGAAGGCCCCCATGTCGATCAGCTGACGCCAGTTGGCAAAGGTGGCGCGCACGCGCTCGTCGGTCCATTCCACTTCCCCACGAGCAAGCTGCATGTGGAAGTCGAAGCCGTTGGTGCGCATGTTGAGGTAGTCGAACCAGCCGCCAGCGGTCCACAAGTAGCGGGTGCCGATGGTGTAGCAGGCGCGGCCGGAATCGACGATGGCCTGACAGTTGGCCAGCTCCTCTTCCCAAGTGGTGGGTTCGCTCAGGCCCAGTTCGTTGAAGATGTCCTCGCGGTAATACACGCCCCACTGGTAGTAGGTGTAGGGCACGCCGTACTGGCGGTCGTCGATGGTCAGTGCGCCACGGACGGACTCAAGACCGGCATAGTCGCCCGCATCCCACCAGTCGGTGATGTCCATGAAGAGCCCTGCATCCACATAAGGGCCCATGCGGTTGGCGGCGTACCAGTTCACCACATCCGGCGGGTTCGCGGACAGGGCGTTGCGGATCTGGGTTTTCCAGGCTTCGCGGTCGACGATGGTCAGTTCGATGTCCAGATCGGGATGCATCGCCCCGAAATCCTCGACCAGCCCTTCCATGATCGCGCGCGGGGCCGGGTTCGACATGTCCGAGAAGATGCGCAGATCGCCGGTCAGGCCGTGACCATCGGCCATTGCCATACCGGAAAGCATAGTTGTCGCCGCCAGCGCGGCCAGCGGTGTCTTGATGATGGAACGCATAGTGTCCTCCCTTGGTTCCACTTGACGAAACGGTCTCATTATTTGAAACTAGGTTTCTATAGTTGAAAACATGCCGGACGCCGGATACTGTGTCAACAGTTTCCTCGGAGCCCGAGGATACGCAGGGGAGGTCTTTCATGGCGAAGTCAGGCGACGGCACGGTCGGCAAGGCATTGGACGTGCTGGATTCCGTTGCGGCGGCGGGCCATCCGGTCAAGTTCACCGAATTGCTGGAAAACAGCGACCACCCCAAGGCGACGCTTTACCGGCTGCTCCAGACGCTGACGAATCAGGGGATGCTGTCGCATGATCCCGACACGGGCAGCTATACGCTTGGCCTGCGTCTGGTGAAGCTGGCCCATGCGGCGTGGAAACAGGCGACGCTGGCCACGGTGGCGCGGCCCTATGTCGACGTGCTGGCCGCAAAAGCCGGGGAGACCATCCACCTTGCGCAGATGGAACTGGGTCAGGTTCTGTTCGTCGACAAGCAGAAGATGAGCGACCGGTTCGAGACGCTCGCGCAAACCGGCAAGGTCGCGCCGGGCTATTGCACCGGGGTGGGAAAGGCGATCCTGGCCCATATGACGCCCGAGCGGCTGGAACGCGCCCTGCGCCAGCAGTTGTTCCTGAAGAACACGCCATCGACCCATACCAGCCCCGAAACGCTGCTGAAGGAGCTGGAGGAAATTCGCAAGGAAGGCGTGGCCTTCGACCGGGAGGAACACGAGGCCGGAATCATCTCGATCGCCGCGCCGATCCTGACCAATGGGGGGCGCGTCATCGGGGCGCTGTCCATCGCAACCTCCACCACCCGCCACTCGCTCGACAGTATCCGGGCGTTTCAGCCCGACCTGCTCGAAACCGCCCGCAAGATCGGGGAGGAAGCCACCGCGTGGCAATTCCCCACCGTCAATTGACCCCAGTCTGGGAGGACCAAGGACATGTCCGGTGTAACGCTGAACAAGGTCATCAAGAAATACGGAGAAACGCAGGTGATCCACGGGGTCGATCTGCAAATTGAAGACGGGGAGTTCTGCGTCTTCGTCGGCCCCTCTGGCTGTGGCAAGTCCACCCTGTTGCGGATGATCGCGGGGCTGGAGGAAACCACCGGCGGACAGATCGCTATCGGCGCGCGGGATGTGACCCGGATGGACCCGGCCGAACGCGGCGTGGCGATGGTGTTCCAGACCTATGCGCTCTACCCCCATATGACCGTTGAGGAAAACATGGGCTTCGGGCTGCGGATGAACGGCCATCCTAAATCCGAGATCAAGGCCAAGGTGGCCGAAGCAAGCCGTGTGCTGAAGCTCGACGACTATCTGAAACGTAAACCCAAGGCATTGTCCGGCGGACAGCGGCAGCGGGTGGCCATCGGGCGGGCCATCGTGCGGGGGCCGGAGGTGTTCCTGTTCGACGAGCCGCTGTCGAATCTCGATGCGGAATTGCGGGTGGAGATGCGGGTGGAGATTGCCCGGCTGCATAACGAAATCGGCGCGACGATGATCTATGTGACCCATGACCAGGTCGAGGCGATGACGCTTGCCGACAAGATCGTGGTGCTGCGCGGCGGCGTGATCGAACAGGTGGGCAAGCCGCTGGACCTGTATAACGACCCCGACAACCAGTTCGTTGCGGGCTTCATCGGCAGCCCGGCAATGAACTTCTTTTCGGGTCGCGTGGCGGGCGGCAAGGTGCGCGTGCCGGGCCTGGGCGTGATGGAACTGGAGGCGCCGGGATCTGCCGGTGACGGGCCGATCACGGTAGGCGTGCGCCCGCAGATGCTACGGCTGGCGGACGGGGACACGCACACCGTCGATCTGTCGGAACAACTGGGTGGCGTGGCCTATCACTACCTTGTTGCGGGCGACGGCACCCGCATCACGGTCGAGGCCCATGACCAGAGCGCGCCGAAGCCCGGCAGCAAGGTGGGCCTGAGCGTGACCGACGGTGCCGCGCTGTTCTTTGACGCGGATAAAGGGACGCGGTTGCGATAGGGGATTTCCGTACAGGCACCCGCCCTGCGCGAAACGGATCGGGGAGGGGATCGCCACCCGGCGGGTGGCGTTCCTGTCCCGAGGCGGTCAGTCTTCTTCGGGGATGTTCAGCAATGCCTTGGCGCCCTGTCCCAGCTCGATGCTGGCGAAGGGCCCGCCGTGGCACATCTGGCCCACGTCCTGCGGATCATGCGGGCCGGCTTCGGCCAGAATCCGATCCGCGAATTGTTCCGCGTTGTCCTTGGGCCGGTAACCCAGGAACGACGCCTTGGAATTGTCCACCGGGCAGCGGTCATTCGCGGACACGCCGTAGATGATGGAGAAGCCGGTCACCGGCGTGTCGATGGCCCGTTCCACCAGATGCACGAGGTCACCATCCGACAGCCAGCTGCCCAGGGCCCGAGCATTGCCGACCGGCGCACAGGACAGGATGCGCATGCAGACGGCCTCCAGCCCGCGCTTTTCCCAGTACATGCGGCCCAGATCCTCGGCGAAGCATTTGGCGAGGCCGTAGAACGTATCGGGCCGGTGCGGGGCATCCAGCCCGATGCATTCGTTCTTGGGATACATGCCGACCGCATGGATCGACGAGGCGTAGACGACGCGTTTCAAGCCGTTCTGATGGGCCGCTTCCCAGATATTGTAGGCGCCGATGAAATTCGGGCCGAGCAATTCCTCGAACGGGGCCTCATCGACGATGGAGCCGAAATGAACGACGATGTCGGCCCCCTCGAGCAGCGCCATGATGCCTGCTTTGTCGGCCAGATCGGCGCGGATATAGGTCTCGTTTGGGCGCAGATCCTTGACGCTTTCGACGATGTCGGAGCTGACAAGCGTGTCGCACAGCTGCGACAGCGGTCCGCGCAAGATGGTGCCAAGCCGACCGGCGGCGCCAGTGAGGACGATTTTTTTCATTTTGGTCTCCTGCAATGTCAGATGACCGCGCCTTCGACCATCGCTTCGCCCGCTGCCACGCGGGCGTAGCTGAAGGGCGTCAGGTCAAGGCTGCGGTATTCGTTATTTGTGATCCATTCGGCAAGCCCCCGTCCCATGGCGGGCGACTGTTGCAGCCCGTGGCCGGAGAAGCCGTTCATGAACAGGAAATTCTCCACCTCGGGATGCGGGCCGAGTACGGCGTTCTGGTCGAGCGTGTTATAGGCGTAGTGCCCGGTCCATTCCGTGACGATGCGGATCGATTCAAAGGCCGGAATGCGGGTTGCGAGGGCAGGCCAGACATGGTTTTCCCACAGACCGTGATCCATGCTGAAATCGGATGGGTCGGCGGCCGGGTCCGGGTCGCCCTTGCTGCCCGCGAGATAGGTCGTTGGCCCGTCCTGCCGCACATGCACGCCCGAAGGGTCGATGGTCAGCGGCAATTCCCGGTCGAGCGGTGTTTCGGCGGTAAAGATCCATGTGTAGCGTTTTCGCGGTTCAACTGGCAGATGTAACCCTGCCATGTCCGCCACACGCGCGGCTCGGGGACCGGCGGCGTTCACCACCTGCCCGCAGGCGATGGTGTCACCACTGGCCAGCGTCACGCTGTCGATGCGCCCCCCAGCGCGTGTCATGGCGGTCACTTCGCCCTGCACATACTCGATCCCGCCAGCCTGGGCCTTGCGGCGGAACCATTCGAAGAGCGTGCCGCCGTCCCAGTAGCCCTCGTCCCTTGTGTTGATACTGCCAAGCACGATCCCATCAAGGTCATAGAACGGGTATGCGGCGGCGATCTGATCGGGCGTCAGTAGGCGGGTTTCGGCTCCGGCGGCCAATTGCACCTTCTGGTTGGCGCGCAGCACGTCCGCGAAGGGCTCGGTGTCGGCCAGATAGAGGTAGCCACAATTCTGGACAGAGAGGTTCGGCACCCGTTCATCGCCGCCCATATTGGCACGCAGGTCCTTTATGAACGCGGCGGTGAACTGAGAGATGCGGACGTTCAGTTCTGTCGAGAACTGCTGGCGGATGCAGGAATTCGTGTGGGCGGTGGAACACCACAGATAACTGGGGTCGCGTTCCACGACCAGCACGGTGCCATCGAAATCTGCGCTCTCGGTCAACCACCATGCGAGAGACGACCCCATGATCGCGCCACCGATGATGACCACATCATAGCTGTCGCGCGACGGGGCCTCAGAAAATCCCTTTGGCATCATCAGAAGATGTCTCCGCGTTTGGCGCGGGCCAGAGTGTCGTCGATCACGGCCCGGTCGAGGGTGTAATGCTCTGCCGCAGCCTCGGGCGAAATGAAGCCGTGGGCAAGGTCTCTCAGCACATCTTCGCGGGGGCGCTGGCCCGGATCGCCGTATCCCGCGCCGCCCGGGAAGCCCATCTGCACCACGCGGCCATGGGGGACAAACTGCTTGCCCTTGCCCTTCATCGGCGTGCCGTCATCCTGCCCGATCGTCGTGGGGCCGCCGGTTGCGCCGCCGCGACGGCCTCGGGCCGGGTGGTTCACGCGGTCGAACATGGCGGAGAAGTCAAACTCGTGTCCCTCGCGCGCGCCCACATCCATGAACTGGCCAAGCCCGCCGCGATATTTGCCCGCGCCGCCGCTGTCTGGCCGCAACTCCTTGCGCCAGATGATCGCCGGGCCGACCTGCTCGGTCGCTTCCACCGGCATGGTCATGACGCCCGAGGGGAAGGCGGTGGCGCTCATTCCATCGAGCGTGGGCCGCGCGCCGGAGCCGCCGGAGTTGAAAATCAGCACTTCGGCCCTGCGGGCATGGGCGGGCGCGGGGGCGCCGCTGCGGGGGCGCAGGCTGATCTGGAAGTTGCACAGGCACCCTGCGCCCTCGGCGGGCACCGTGTCGGGCAGCAGTTTGTCGAGCGCGTCATAGACCGTGTCGGGCACCATGTGTCCAATGACGTGGCGCAACGCGACGGGCGCGGGGTGCGGGGCGTTGACGATGCTGCCTTCGGGCGCGGTGATCTCGAAGGGCGCGAGGCTCGCTGCATTGTTCGGGATCTCGGGCGCGATGGCGCATTTCAGCGCGTAGCAGGCATAGGCCTTGGTGTAGACCAGCGGCACGTTGATGCCTTTGGGGTCCACGCTGCTGGTGCCTGACCAATCACAGAGGATGCGGTCCTTTTCGATGCTGAGGCTCACGCAGAGGTCAATCGGTTTGGAATAACCGTCGATGCGCATATGGCCGTCCGCCGTGCCGGGCGTCAGCGCGTTGATGCGGTCGAGCGTGGCCTGGCGGGAATTGGTCAGGATGAAGTCCGAGATGCCATTGAGGTCGGCAAGCCCGAACTCCGTCATCATGTCGGTGAGCCGCCGATGCCCGATCTCGTTACAAGTGGCCAGCGCGTAGAGGTCGCCCACCAGCTGATCAGGTTCGCGCACATTGCCCCGGATCATGGCCAGCAGAGTGCGGTCGACCTCTCCCTTGTCAGCGAAGCGCATGATCGGGATGTAGAGCCCTTCCTCGTAGACGGAATTCGCATCCGCCCCGAAGCCGCGACCGCCAATATCCGTGACATGCGCGGTGCAGGCGAAGAAGCCGATCAGCCGGCCCTTGTGGAAAGAGGGCGTCACCACGGTGATGTCATGCAGGTGGCCGGTGCCCTCCCACGGGTCGTTGGTGATGTAGACATCGCCCTCTGCCATGGTGTCCCGCCCGATGCGGCGGATGAAATGACCAACGGAATCGGCCATTGCGTTGACATGGCCGGGCGTGCCGGTGACGGCCTGGGCCAGCATCTCGCCCTTGTCGTTATAGACCCCGGCGGACAGGTCCCCCGCCTCGCGGACGGAGGTGGAAAAGGCGGTACGCACGAGCGCCTGCGCCTGTTCTTCCACGACCGAGATGAGACGTGTCCACATGACCTGGTAGGCGACTTTGCTGAGCTCAGTCATGGCGGGGCTCCTTCGCGCGAATGTCGATACAGCCATCGGGCTGCGCGGTGGCGTTGCGGCTGGTGGGCAGGACGATGGTGGTTTCGTCCTCGGTGATGACAGCGGGGCCCTGAACGGTGGCCCCGACAGGCAGGTCGGCGCGCGGGTGGATCGCGGCGCGGGTGCGTTTGGCCAGCGCCGGGTCGAAGAGATCGCGGGTGCCCCGCTCGGCGGGAGCCTCAGCGGTTTCGGCGGGCGCAATACGGTCCACCGGGGGAACGGGCGTGTAGGCATTCACCGACCAGACGGTGATCTCGGCCTCCATCCCGTCGACGGAGCGGCCGAAAAGGCGGGTGTAGTCTTCCTCGAAGCGTTTCAGGAACGTTGCCGCATCTGGATCGGCGGCCTCTTCTGGTGTCAGCGGCACGGGAATTTCCCAGCCCTGACCTGCGTAACGCATGTAAATCTTGTAGTCGGTCAGGATGTCCGCGTTGGCATCGCAGGAGCGGACGAAGCTGCGCGCCTCCTCCTCCATTTCCGCGAACAGCGCCTTCACGCGGGCCGGGTCGAAACCCGACATCTTGGTAAAGACGGACCGATTGGCCTCGAAACTGAACGGTGCGCGCAGGAAGCCGATGGCCGAGCCCACGCCTGCGCCCACGGGCACCAGACAGCGGTCGATCCCGAGCTTCTCGCAAAGCCGCGCCGCATGCAGCGGGGCCGCACCTCCGAAGGCGATCATGGTGTAGGTGGACAGGTCCTCGCCGTTTTCGACCGCATGGACGCGGGCGGCGTTGGCCATGTTTTCATCGACCACTTCGGCGAGGCCAAAGGCGGCTTCGGTTGCGTCCATATCCAGCCGGTCGGCAAGATGGGCCTTCAGCGCCGCCTCGGACCGATCAGGGTAGAGCGGAATGGAGCCACCGGCAAAATGGGTGGGGTCAAGCTTGCCCAGTACAAGGTCGGCATCCGTCACCGCGGGCCTGTCGCCGCCGCGCCCGTAGCAGGCGGGGCCGGGTTCGGAGCCTGCACTTTCCGGCCCCACGCGGATCTGGTTCAGCGCGTCCACATGGGCAAGCGATCCGCCCCCTGCCCCGATCTCGACCATGTCGATCACCGGGATGGAAATCGGCATGCCGGAGCCCTTCTTGAAGCGATAGCTGCGGGCCACCTCGAAAACACGGGCGGTCTTGGGTGTCTGGGCCTTGATCAGGCAGATCTTGGCGGTGGTCCCGCCCATGTCGAAGGACAGCACCTTGTCCAGCCCATGCCGCGCGGCGATATCGGCGGCGAAGACCGCGCCCCCGGCGGGGCCCGATTCCACCAGCCGCACCGGGAAATCCGCCGCAGTGTCGATGTCGATGATGCCGCCCCCCGAGTGCATCAGGAAAACCGGGCAATCGGCGCCCTCATCGGCCAGCCGTCCTTTCAGCCGCCCGAGATAGGATTTCATCAGCGGCTTGATATAGGCGTTGGCGATGGTCGTGTTGAAGCGCTCGTATTCGCGCATCTGTGGCGAGACCTGCGACGAGAGCGAGACCATGACGCCCGGCAGTTTCTCGGCCAGCACCTCGGCAATCATCCGTTCATGGGCGTCGTTCACATAGGAATGCAGCAGGCCCACGGCGATGCTCTCGTAACCCGCTACGCGGAGGTCATCGGCAAGGCCTTCCACCTCGGCCCGGTCCAGCGGGATCAGCGTGCCGCCCTCGGCATCCAGCCTCTCACGCACGGTGTAGCGGCGGTTGCGGGGCAGGAGTGGATCAGGAAGCTTCAGGTTCAGATCATACTGTTCGAACCGGCTTTCGGTGCGCATTTCGATCACATCGCGAAAACCCTCGGTCGTAATCAGCGCCGTCTTGGCCCCGCGCCGTTCGATCAGCGCGTTAGTGGCCAGCGTCGTGCCATGGATGACCTGCGCAATCGCAGAAGGCGCGACCCCGGCCTTGTCACAGACACGGTGCATCCCTTCGATGATCGCATTTTCAGGCGCGGCATAGGTGGTCAGCACCTTGGTGGAAAACCGCCCGCCCGGCCCTTCCAGCACCAGATCGGTGAAGGTGCCGCCAATATCGGCCCCCAACCTGTACGACTCGCCCATTTTGACCTCCGCTTACGTGACGGGCACAGGATAGCCGACCGGAAGTATTTGGAAAAATCGAATGATCATATGGATTGGATAACTAATCGTGATCCTCCGGCGGGTAGAGCCCCGCAGCGATCGCCACCGCCGCGACCAGGAAGGTTGGGGCCGGATCGATCAGCCAGCGAGCGGCGAAGTGCAGGTCTTCCGGGTGCCAGTCATAATCCAGAACCTGCAACCGCCCGGCGGCCAGCGTCTCAGCCGCCATCAACGCGGGCACGCAGGCCACGCCCAACCCGTCATTGGCCATTTGCAGGCAGGCAGCAATATTGGACGAGGGCACCAGCCGAGCCGGCTGTTCGATCTGTCGGAAATGCGCGTCAAGCTGAGTGAAAGGATAGGATCCGCGCGCATGGGTCAGGATGCGATGCCGCGCAATCTGGTCCGATGCGACCGGGCCGGTGGGGAACCCCAGGGCGGGGGCCGCGACCCAGATGTAGGGCGATTGGCCGAGAGGCTCGGTATTGGGTGTGCGCTGGTCGAAGGGGCCGTTCTGGAAGGCGAGGTCAATCTCTCGCGCGAACAGCAGATTGGACAGGTTCTCCGACAGGTCGATGGTCAGCTCCACATCGACGGCGGGAAACCGGTCTTTCATCTGGATCAGGAAGGGCCGGAGCCATGTCTGGGCCACCAGTTCGGTCACGCCAAGCCGCAACAGCCCGTCAAACACCGTGCCATCGCCCGTGGCCTCCAGAAACCCGTCCACGGCGGCCAGAATGCGCCGGGCAGGGCCAAGCAGTTGCCGCCCCTCGCGCGTCAGACGCACGGACCCCGAGTCGCGGTCCATAAGGGTCAGGCGCAGGTGGTGTTCCAGCTGGGAAATGCGGTTGGAGATATTGGGCTGCGTGGTGTTCAGCCGGGCCGCCGCCCGCCGGAAGCTGCCCAGATCGGACACATGAACGAAGGCTTCGATATGTTTGAGGTTGAATTTGGGCATGTCGTCCGGGTCCGATGCTGTGGCGGCAGGGTTCCCCTTTGTGCTGTGAATGTCCATGCCCGATCTGCCCTTGCCCCGACGCAGGGCACGGCGCAAACATGGCCCCATGATGGACCTCAGACTGACCAATTCCGACCTTGCGGACCTGACCGACTGGCGCCGTGCCCTGCACCAGCGGCCTGAAGTATCGGGCGATGAGGCCGAGACCGCGCGGACCGTTCAAGCGGCACTGACCGCGACGGGGCCGGACAGGATCGTCACCGGGCTTGGCGGACACGGGGTTGCGGCGCTCTATGACAGCGGGAAGCCCGGCCTGCGCGTGCTTTTGCGATGTGAGCTGGACGGGCTGCCGATACAGGAGCTGTCGGATCACCCCCACCGGTCGCAAATCGACGGCAAGGGGCATCTGTGCGGGCATGACGGGCATATGACGATTCTGGCAGGCATGGCGCGCTTACTGGGGCGCCAGCGGCCCGCGCGGGGGTCGGTTCTTTTGATGTTCCAGCCCGCCGAGGAAACCGGCGAAGGCGCGGCGCGGGTGGTGGCCGATCCGGGCTTTGCCAATCTCAGGCCCGACTATGCCTTCGCCATCCACAATTTCCCCGGCATGCCGCTTGGCCATGTGGGCGTGGTGGACGGTCCGGCAAGCTGCGCGTCGCGCGGAATGCGGGTGCGGCTGACGGGGCGCACGGCCCATGCCTCGCAACCCGAAACGGGGCTGTCCCCCGCCCCTGCCCTCGCGCGGCTGATCCAAACAATGCCCAGCCTGTCGCAAGGCAAAGATCTGACCGACCCGGAGTTTGCTCTTGTCACCATCTGCCACGCACGGCTTGGTGAACCGGCCTTTGGCATCGCACCGGGAGAGGCCGAACTTTATGCCACCCTGCGCAGCCTGACCGATCCGCGCATGGAGCGGCTGGTCGCCGAGGCCGAAACCATGGCGCAGGACGCCGCGGGCGACCTGGCCCTGTGCATCGACTATCACGACATCTTCCCGGCCTGCACGAACACCCCTGTCGCGGCAGAGATCGTCCGCCGGGCCGGGGCGCGGGCGGGTCTGCCCACGGGGCCGGGCCTGTTGCCGATGCGCCCGTCAGAGGATTTCGGCCGGTTCGCAATGGCCACCGGGACGGAAAGCGCCTTCATCCTGCTTGGGGCGGGGAAGGACGGCCCCGACCTGCACAATCCCGACTACGACTTTCCCGACGATCTGATCGGACCGGGCACGGCGCTGTTCAGTGAGATTCTGCGGGAAATACTGGGTGACTGACGCCTGATCAGGCGATATAGCCCGCGACGCTGGCGGCTGCGCCGTGTTGACAGATGCCGAGATAGGCGCGGGTGACCATCTCGCGGAACGCAGGATGCCCGGCAAGCGCCGGATCAAAGACCTGATCGACCGCCAGAAGCGCGGCGACCTTGGCGGCGGGGTCAGCGGCCCCGTCGGAAACAGCACGCAGATGATCCGCTAGCGGGTCACGCACGTCAATCGGCTGGCCCGCCTCATCCACACCGCCCACATAGCGCATCCAGGCCGCCACCACGAGCGCCAGTCCCGGCACCGGGCGACCGGCGGACAAGTTCTCCGCCAACGGTCCCAGAATGCGCTGCGGCAGTTTCTGCGAGCCATCCATGGCGATCTGCCAGGTGCGGTGCCGGATCGACGGGTTTTGGTAGCGGGCCAGCAGGGCATCGGTATAGGCGGCGAGGTCTTCGCCCTCTGGTTGCGGCACCGTCGGCAAAATCTCGTCCCGCCAGAGCTTGCGGCACAGAGCCGCGAAATCCGGGTCCGCAACGCTATCGCTGATCGTCTGGTATCCGGCGAGGTAGCCCAGATAGGCCAGCGCCGAATGGGTGCCATTCAGGCAGCGCAGTTTCATCGCTTCGAAAGCCGACACATCGCGCACGAACTGCGCCCCACCCGCGTCCCAGCCTGGGCGGGCGTTGTCGGTGAAGTCGTCCTCGATCACCCATTGGCGGAACGGTTCGTGCCAGACACAGGCCGGATCGTGATAACCGGTTTGCGCGGCCAGCCGCTCGATATCCTCGGGCGTGGTTGCGGGTGTGATCCGGTCCACCATCGTCGCCGGGAACTTCACCTGCTGTGCGATCCAATCGGCAAGATCGGGGTCGCGGGCTTGGGCAAAACCCAGAACCACGCCCCGCGCCAGATGACCGTTGGAGGGCAGGTTGTCGCAAGACAGCACCGTAAAGGGCGCGGTGCCGGCACGGCGACGGCGGTCCAGGGCCTCCACCAGAAATCCCGGCGCGCTGCGGGGGTGCGCGGGATTTGCCAGGTCATGGACAATGTCGGGGTGATCGCGTCGCAGCTGTCCGTTTGCCGGATTGTGGCAATAGCCCTTCTCGGTGATCGTCAGGGAGACGATCCGCGTTGCCGGGGCGGTCATGCGATCCAGCACGGCGGCAGGGTCTTCCGGGGCGACCAAGACCTCTGACACAGATTGGATGACGCGCGGCGCAGGCCCGTCCGGACCAAGCGACACGGCGGTATAGGCCCCGCCCTGCGGCGTCAGTTGATCGCGCGCGTCAGGGCTGCGCAGGCTGACCGCACAAATCCCCCAATCGCCACCATCACGGGCCATTGCGTCAGCCGTATATACGGCGTTGAAAGCACGGAAGAAGGCACCGGGGCCCAGATGGACAATGCCCACAGGGGCGGCAGGGGTACTGCGCGACAGACGGGGATGGGTCACAGGCGGTAGGCCTCCTTCGCCAGCCGGTAGCTGAGGTCATGGGCCAGCTCGAACGCCTCGGTTTCGCGCAATCGCCCGCTGCGCACCAGCGTCGCCAGATAGGCGCAATCCACGCGGCGGGCGACGTCATGGCGGGCGGGGATCGAGCAAAAGGCGCGGGTGTCGTCGTTGAACCCGACGGTGTTGTAAAACCCGCAGGTCTCGGTCGTGGCTTCCCGGAAGCGGCGCATCCCCTCGGCGCTGTCATAGAACCACCAGGGCGGCCCCAGTTTCAGGGCCGGATAGGCGCCCGCCAGGGGCGCAAGCTCACGGCCTTGGGTGGTTTCGTCGAGTGTGAACAGGATGATCGCAAGGCCCGGCTCCATCCCCACGGCATCGAGCAGCGGTTTCAGCCCGCCGACAAAATCCGCCCGCATGGGGATGTCAAAGCCCCGATCGCGGCCAAACTGCGCAAAGACCGGCCCGGAATGGTTGCGCCACGATCCGGGGTGGATCTGCATGACCAGCCCATCCTCAAGGCTCATCCTTGCCATCTCGGTCAGCATCTGGCCCCGGAACAGATCCGCTTCCTTTGCCGTGCATTGACCGGTCAGCGCCTTTTGAAACAGCGCAGCAGCCTCCGCCACGGGCAGGTCGGCGGTGCGGGCGCTGGCATGGCCGTGATCGCTGGCGGTTGCGCCGTGCCGCTTGAAATAGGCCCGTCGGGCGCGATGCGCGGCAAGATACCCCTGCCATGTGCGCGTGTCTTCGCCTGTCAGCGCGCCAAGGCGGTCGATCTGGGATGCGAAGCCCGGTGTCTCGGGGTCCACAACCGTATCGGGCCGATAAGTGGGAATGACCCGCCCCGACCACCCGCTGGCGGTGATGGCGGAATGGGACGAGAGATCATCCAGCGCGCTGTCGGTGGTGGCGAGGCACTCGATCCCGAACCGGTCAAACAGGGCGCGGGGCCGGTAGGCATCTGTCGCCAGCAGCGCCTCGATCCGATCATAGGCGGCGTCCGCCGTGTCGGCGGTCAGGGGCTCGGTCAGCCCGAAGACATGCTCGAACGCGTGGTTCAGCCACAGGGCCGACGGGGTGCCGCGAAACAGGTGAAAATGGCTGGCAAAGCGCCGCCAGATCACGCGCGGATCGGTTTCCACCGGGCGGCCATCGGCAGAGGGCACACCCAGATCGGCCAGCGGCACGCCCTGCGAGACCAGCATCCGGAACACGTAATGGTCGGGGATCACAAACAGCGCGGCAGGGTTCGGGAAACGGTCATTCCCTGCAAACCACGCCGGATCGCAATGGCCATGGGGGCTGATGATCGGCAGATCGGCCACTGTGTCGTAAAGCGCCCGCGCCAGCCCGCGCGCACCGGAATCGAGCGGAAACAGGCGGTCCGGGTCGGTCAGCGCCATGCGAATACATCCTTGAGCAACGGTGTTTCGCAAACTAATATGCTAGTCTATCAGACCTGTCAAAGCCGAAGCAGATGCCCCTAGCCCCCCTGTCCCCGATCCAGCCAGCCAGCACCACGGACATGGTCTTTGACCGGCTTCATGACGCCGTGGTGTCGCTGGACCTGCCGCCGGGCTCGAAAATTTCGGAAGCCGAGATCGCCAGATCGCTCGACGTCTCTCGCCAGCCGGTGCGCGATGCGTTCTTTCGCCTGTCGAAACTGGGGTTCCTGACCGTCCGTCCGCAGCGGGCCACCGTGGTCACGCGCATATCAGAGACCGCCGTTCTGCGCGCGGCCTTCATCCGGACGGCGCTGGAACTGGCCTGTCTGAACGCCGCCCTGCCCCGCCTGACCGCATCCGATCTGGATGATCTGGCCGCCGATATCGCCGCGCAGGACCATGCCATCGCCGCCGGGGACCGGCCCGGTTTCCATGCGCTGGATGACCGGTTCCACCGCCGCATCTGCGAGATTGCCGGGCATGGCTATGCATGGGATCTGATCCGTGAGCAGAAGGCGCATATGGACCGGGTGCGCTTTCTGTCGCTGGCCATCGGCAGCGCCGACGCGCTGGACGACCACCGTCACCTGTTGCGTGCCATACGCGCGAAAAACCGGGACAGCGCGGAAACGGTCATGAAGCAGCATCTGGGCCGCGTGAAAAGCGCCATGGACCGGCTGCGGGGCGACCACCCGGCCTATTTCGAGGAGACCGGCACATGACCCGCACCCTGATGACCATTGGCGAATGTATGGTGGAAATGGCACCGGGCGACGACGGGCGCTTTGCCATGGGCTTCGCCGGGGACATGTTCAACAGCGCCTGGTACGCACGGCAGGTGGCGGGGGATAGGCTCCGCGTAGCCTTCCTGTCGGCGATCGGAGACGACGCCGTGTCGGCTGAAATGGAAGGCTTCATCCGCGCGGCGGGGGTCGAGCCGATGTTGTCGGTGGTGCCCGGCAAAAGCGTCGGGCTCTACCTGATTTCGCTGACGAACGGGGAACGCAGCTTTTCCTACTGGCGCTCGGATTCCGCCGCGCGGCGGCTGACGGACGGGCTGGACCGCCTGCCGGGACTTGTGTCCGGTGACTGGGTGCTGGTGTCGGGCATTACGCTGGCCATTCTGGACGATGACCGGCGCGCGCGGCTGCTTGAACTGCTGCACGAAGCGAAATCGCGGGGGGTGCTGATCGCGTTCGATCCCAATATCCGCCCGCGCCTGTGGGACAGCGCCGAGGAAATGTGCCGCCAGATCATGAAAACGGCTGCGTTCTCTGACCTTGTCCTGCCCTCTTTCGACGATGAGGCCACCCATTTCGGCGATGCCTCGCCCGAGGCCACACTCGCCCGCTACCGCGCAGCCGGGACGGCAAGCGTCGTGGTCAAGAACGGGGCGGGCCCTGTGATGGCGTCCGAGGGGTCGTCCCCCCCGGTAACGGTTCATCCGCCGGAAATCCCGGCCGTGGTCGATACGACCGCCGCCGGCGATGCCTTTAACGGTGGTTTCCTCAACGCATTCATGGCCGGTGCATCCCTGACGGACAGCATTCATGCGGGATGCGCCGTGGCTGCTCAGGTGATCGGGGCGCGAGGTGCCCTGGTGCCCGTAAGAAGCGCCCGGACCTGACCCGCGTCAACGCATCGGCGAAAACAGCGCATCGGTCAGGGTGCAATCCCGCGCCACGTCGGGCGCACAGGCGCGCGGCTCCAGCTCTCTGGTCAGGCAGATGCGCACCTCCTGCACGCGGCCCGCGCGGCAGGTGACGGTTAGCATGTCGTCTGTCAGCTGCGGGTTGGCCTCCAGGAATGCCTCTTCGATCACCTCGGCGGGCAGTCGCACGTCTCGGTCCAACTGGCGCAGCACATTCGGGCGTTCAACGCTTTCGTAGGCCAGCCGCGACAGGGCGTAATAGTCGCTGGCCGACAGGCCCGAACAAACCCCGTGCTTGTTCCATTGATACCAGGCGAGGCCGGACGTCCCCATGATATCGGCCATGGCGTTGGTCATCCCGCGCGACGGATTGCGTTCGACGGTGGGGCAGAAGGCTGGCCAGCCGTCTTCGTATTGCGGCCAGAGCCCGTGGAGCGTGAAGCCGAACCCCTGCCCCGGATCGCATTGCGGCGAATCCCTGTCATCGCCCTCGATGGCGCACCAGGACGGCGTCCAGCTCAGCGCCATGACGTAGTAATCGAAATCCCCCGCCGGTTCCCCGTCGGCCCGTGCCATGCCTGCCAGCATGAGAAATGCCAAGAATGCTCTGATCATTTACCCTTCCCAAGTCGTGCCTTCCCGCTTATATACGCCTCGACCTCCCTTACAATAAGGAAGAGCGGGGCCCGCCCCGCCAGCCGAGTCACGGCCCGAGGGAGATTTGTTTTCGCGAAGGAGCGACCGAGATGAACAAACCGATCATGGCAAAAGCCACTGCCGTCTGGCTGGTGGACAACACCACGCTTTCGTTCAAGCAGATCGGCGATTTCTGTGGCCTGCACGAGTTGGAGGTCCAGGGCATCGCCGATGGCGATGTGGCAGCCGGCGTCAAGGGCTTCGACCCGATCGCCAACAACCAGCTGACCCAGGATGAAATCGACGCGGCCGAGAAAGACCCGGCGCACAAGCTCAAGCTGAAATTCTACGCCGCCGCCGTGGGCGAGGAAAAGCGCCGCGGCCCGCGCTACACGCCGCTGTCCAAGCGTCAGGACCGGCCCAACTCCATCCTGTGGCTGGTCAAGTTCCACCCCGAACTGACCGATAGCCAGATCGCCAAGCTGGTCGGCACCACAAAGCCGACGATCCAGTCGATCCGCGAACGCACCCACTGGAACATCTCGAACATGCAGCCCATCGACCCGGTGGCGCTTGGCCTGTGCAAACAGTCCGAACTTGATGCCGCCGTGCAGAAGGCCGCCGCCAAGGCCGCCCGTGAAGGCGGCGCCATGAGCGATGATGAACGCCGCAAGCTGGTCTCGACCGAAACCTCGCTCGGCATGGATACGGAACCGCGCATCCCCTCGTCGATTTCGGGGCTGGAGACCTTCTCGCTATCCGACAATGATTCCGAGGACGACGACAAGGGCGACCTGCTGGATGCCGACAGCTTCTTCAACCTGCCCTCCGGCGGGGATGACGACGAAGACGAACAGCCCTGATCCTTGAGGATCTGGCGCAATAGCCCCCGGTCGCCCTGCGGTCGGGGGTTTTTTCTTGGCCCGGCTCCGCGCTAGATTGGCCCCGGGTCTTTTTGAAGCGGAGTCATTGATGAAACGATTTGCCCTTTGTGCCGCGCTTGCCCTGATGCCGGTTCCCGCCGTTGCAGACGATATTTTCTGCGAGTTGCCATGGTTCGCCCGCAACCTGATCTTCGATCGGGCCGGGTATTGCTTTGCCTCCCCGCTCGGGCGTGCGACGTTCGACAACACCGGCTGCACCGGATCGGATGTGACCCTGTCAGAGCGGGATCGCGCCGCCATAGATCATATCCTCGATCTGGAAGAGGTGCTGAACTGCGCCATCGACAGCAACAGCCCCCGGCTGGAACATCTGGCCCATTTCGAACATCTGCGGAATGCCGATGTGGTGCCCGCCCCGGTTGAGCATGAAAGCGGGTGCATCGGATATACCGGCCCGGTCCTGCCCTTGCGCGCCGCGCCGCAGGCAGATGCGCGCGTGATCGGCGAACTGCGTCCCGGTGACAATGTCGGCTTCATCTTCCTCAATGAAGGCATCTGGGACTACGTACTGATCAACGAGCCGGACGACGTGTCAACGCTGCGCGATGCGGGGTGGGCACCGGTCGGCCTGGGACGTATCGAGTGCGAGATGTATGCCGGGTAGCCTATCGGTCCACGGCGTGCAAAGCGCGGGATTTCAGCGCGTTTTGCACTGATCGGGCCGGTACTCTATGCTTGCAACAGACATCGCACCGGAGGATTGCCATGCCCCGTCTTGTCCTTGCGCTCGCCCTGCTTGGCCTGTCAGGCCCGGTTTTCGCAAACGAGCCCTATTGCGAGGAACCCTGGTTCATCCGCAACCTGATATTCGACCGCGCCGGATACTGTTTCTCCTCCCCGCTTGGACAGGCAATCTTCGACAATGCGGACTGCACCGGGACCGATGTGGTGCTCTCTCCGCGCGACCGCGAGGCTGTGGCCCTGATCCGCGAGATGGAAGACCTGCTGGACTGTAATATGGACACGTCGGTTCAGACCCTGTCCACATTGCCAGAGCTAAACCAGCTGCGCCGCTTTGCGTTGCTACCAATCCCCGTCGACGCCGCCAGCGGCTGTATCGGCTATCTCGGCCCGGAGTTGCCGCTGCTGGTTGCACCGGAGGCATATGGCGGACCGGTCATGGGCACCCTGACGCGGGAAAGCAGCATCCTGTTCGACTTCCTGCCAGAGAATGGCTGGGAATTCGTTACCGTGTACCCCAATGGGTGGGAAGGCCCGCCTGGCCCATCCGGCTGGGTCGAACTGGGACAGCAGCAGCCACACTGCCGCGAGATCGCGGGTTAGAAAGCGGGCAATCGGTTGCGCCTCAGTGGGCCGCCGTTCCGACGCTATCCAGCAAGGTGCGGCCGCCATCCACGGTGATCACTTCGCCGGTCACGAAGGCCGCGCCGTCGGAGCACAGGAACTGCACCGCGCCCGTGACCTCGCGCGCCGAAGCAATGCGCCCCATGGGCGTGCAATGCTTGATCTCCTGCCGCAGGTCGCGATTGTCCTTCAGCGACTCCTTCAGGCTGTTCGACATGAGCGACCCGAAGGCCACACCGTTCACGCGAATCCGGTGCGGGGCCAGCGCCACGGCCAGACTGCGCGTGGCCTGATCCAGCGCCGCGGCGCTGATCGAATAGGCCAGCAGATCGGGATGGGTGCGCCGCGCGGCGATGGATGACAGGTTGACGATCGCCCCGATCGGGCCCTCTTCGACACCATCTTCCTCTGCCTGCGCGATCATCCGCTTGGCCACCGCCTGAGACAGCCGCAGCGCCGTGAACATGTTTTGTTCCATCAGCGTTTCGACCGTCTTGTCGGATGGGTCCAGCGGGTCGGATGACATCACCTGGCGCGACGCATTCACAAGGATATCGACCCGGTCGAAGGCGTCGATGGTGGCCGACAGCAGATTGGCCACGGTCAGCCTTTCCCGCAAATCACCGGCGAAATAGCGCACCCGGCTTTCTTCCTTCACGAAATCCCCGACAACATCGGCAAGGCGTGTCTCGTCCCGGTCGGCCAGCATCACTTTGGCACCGCGTTCGATGAAATGGCGGGCAATCGCCAGCCCGACGCCATTTGCCGCGCCGGTGATGATGGCCGTTTTTCCCTGGATGGAAAGCGACATGATCCGTCTCCGTTCGTCCCTCAGCCCCGGCGCGAGCCTTTGGGCTTGCCCGCCTGATAGAGTTTGTAGCCCGCGATTTCCGCCAGCAGCTTGCCGGTGCCGAAATGCGCTTTCAGCGTCGCTTCATAAGGCAAATGCTGGTTCGCCACCATGAAGAACTGCCCCGAGGGTTTCAGCATCCGTGCCGCCGCCGCGATAAAGGCCTGTCCGAGCGCGGGGTCCGCGGCCCGTCCGGTGTGGAACGGCGGATTCGAGATAATCGCATCATAACGCTCTTCCGGCTCAAACACCGTGGCATCGGCCCAGAAGAACCGCGCGCGCGGATCGTCCACATTGGCCCGCGCGGCCTGCAGCGCGGCATATTCCGCCTCGATCAGGTCCATCGCCGCGATGCTCTCCTGCTCGTCCAGCAGCACCGCAGACATATAGCCCCAGCCCGCCCCCAGATCGGCCACACGGCCCTTGAGCTGCGGCACCAGCGCCACCAGAACCTCGGACCCCTGATCGGCCCCATCGGGCGAAAACATGCCCGGCGCGGTCACGAAACCATCCTCGGTTTCGCCCGGTTCCGCGATCCAGTCGGCCACGCCATCGGGCAGCGTTTCAGGCCGGGTCAGCCAAAAGAGCTTGCCATGCGCCTTGGACAGTGTTCCGTCCAGCGGCAGCAATTTCTTCACCGCCTTGAGGATCGATTCGATCCCCTCATCCTTTTGCCCGTCGACAGCGATCACCCCGCCGGGGCGGAGCAGCGTCAGCGCTTCGGCCACCAGCGACAGGCTCTCGCCCTTGCTTTTCACGATCTGCACCAGCGCGGCGGCAAACGCCCCCTCGGGCTCCACCCGCGCATCCAGCCCGCGCGCCGCCAGCCGGTCATGATCGGGGGCAAAGCCCTGCACGGTCTGCACCCGGTCGCGGCCAAGCGCGTCAAAATCCGCCTCGGCCCGGGCGCGCAACACCAGAACCGGGCCATCCTCCGGCCAGGTCATGTCGCCGTCTTCCAGCGCGAGGGTCCAACGATCGGGGGTCATAGGTCAGGGAACGGCCCGGCGGCTATTCCTCTTTCTCCATGGTGCATTGCAGGGGGTGCTGATTGCGGCGAGCGAAATCCATCACCTGCGCCACCTTGGTTTCCGCGATCTCATAGGAGAACACGCCGACAACGGCCAACCCCTTCTTATGCACCGTCAGCATGATTTCCACCGCCTGACTGTGGCCGATCCCGAAGAACCGTTCCAGCACATGCACGACGAATTCCATCGGGGTATAGTCGTCGTTCAGCAGCAGCACCTTGTACAAGGGCGGCCGCTGCGTCTTGGGCTTGGTCTGCGTCAGCAGGTCGGCATCATTGCCGGGGGCAGTCTTGTCCGCCAGATATGTCGGGATGTCGATTGCCATCACAGGGTTCCGGGAGTCGCAGTGTTTCGGTAGGGGTCACTATATAAGCTGCTCCCCCTCGCAGAAAAGGGGGGGATTGTCACGCGATCACGCATCAGGGGGGTAGAATGCCGGTCAAATTGCAAACAATCGGTTTCGACGCGGATGATACGCTTTGGCAGAATGAAACCTTCTTTCGCATCACCCAGACCCGATTTGCCGAGCTGTTGGCCGACTACACCGAGCGCGAGCACCTGATGGACCGGCTGTTGCAGGCGGAAAAGCGCAATATCGGCCGCTACGGGTTCGGCATCAAGGGCTTCATGCTGTCGATGATCGAAACCGCCATCGAGGTCACTGATCGCAAGGTGCCCGCCAGCGTGATCTCCGAAATCCTTGCCGCCGGGCAGGATATGCTTGGCCACCCGATCCACCTCCTGCCCCATGCGCAGAAGGCAGTAGAGACATTGTCCAAAAGTCACCGGATCGTGCTGATCACCAAGGGCGATCTCCTGGATCAGGAACGCAAGCTGGCACAATCCGGGCTCGGGGATCTGTTCCATGGCGTCGAAATCGTCTCGCACAAGACGCCTGCAATCTATGCGAGCGCCTTCGCCCGCCACGGCTTTGGCCCCGAAAGCGCCATGATGGTCGGCAATTCGATGAAATCCGACGTGGTGCCCGCCATCGAGGCCGGGGCCTTCGGCACCTATGTGCCCCATGGCCTGACATGGGAGCTGGAACATGCGGATGCCCCCGACACCCATCCCCGCTTCCGCGAAATCCCCGACCTCTCCGCCCTGCCCGCGCTGATTGAAGCGATCGAATCCTGATCTTTCTTCTTTGCCCAAATACCCCCGCTGGAGGCTTCCCATTCCCCCAGCCCCCCGGCGGGCCCGACGAGCCGCCCTGTCCGATCCTTGACGATGGCGGCAGCGTTGAGGTGGCCGAGATCCTGTCCATGTGACGGCCCCCAAGGGGCGGGAGCGTTCCCCGCCCCCTAGCCCTGCGATGGCCAGTGCAGGTGCTCGTCATCAATGATGATCCGGTGGCTATGCCGCCGAGCGCCGCCATGGGCGCGCAGATGCGGGTGATCGGGCGGCAGATCCGGGTGGCTGTGTTCAATCACGTCTGGGCGGCTGGCGGGCCAGACCCGCATGGCCATCAGAACCGAACCGCCTGCCAGCAGGGCCAGCACGGCCAGCGTCGTCTCAAGCCCCAGCCACGGCCCCAGCCACCCCGCCGCGGGATAGGCCAGCAGCCAGCAGGCATGGGACAGCGCGAATTGTGCCGTGAAGATCGCCGGACGGTCCTCCTCATGGGCAGAGCGGCGCAACAAGCGGCCCGAGGGCGTCATCACTGCCGAATTGCACAGGCCAAGTACCGCCCAGATCGCCAGCAGCAGACCCCAGCTTTGCCCGTCCCCTCGCAAGGCCGCTGCATAGCCAAGCCCGATCAGGGCCAGCCCGGCCCCACCCGCCAGCATCACCGCCCGGTCGGCCAGCCGGGCCAGCAACCGGGGCAGCGCCAGTGCCGCCAGCATCGACCCGGCCCCGAAGGCCGCCATGGCGATGGCCACCTCGCGCTCACCTCCGCCGAAGCGGCCGCGCACCAGGACCACCGTATCGACCAGCACGAAGGCGATGACGGCGGCGACGGCCATGTTCAGGGCCAGCAACCCCCGCAGGCGGGGCGTGGCAAGGTAGATGAACGTCCCGCGTGTCAGCCGTTCGCGGAAGGGTCTCTGCGTTCCGCTGTTCCGCGAGGGTAGAGAGACGCTCAGGATCAGAGCCGCCGAGATCAGGAATCCCGCGACGGTGCCCACGAACAGCATGGAATAGCTGACAACCAGCAGCAGAAGCCCGGCAATCGTCGGGCTGAGCAGGTTTTCGAGGTCATAGGCCAGCCGCGACAGCGACAGCGCATTGGTGTAGTCCGCCTCATCGGTCAGCACATCGGGGATGGTCGCCTGGAAGGCGGGCGTAAAGCTCGCTGATGCCGCCTGCAGCACGAAGATCAGCCCGTAGATCTGCCAGACCCCGTCGATGAAGGGCAGCGCCAGCGCCACGCCGGCCCGGATCAGGTCGGCCCCCACCAGCACCGCCTTGCGTGGCACATGCGCCAATGCGGCGGCCAGCACCGGCGACAAAACCACATAGGCCACCATCTTCAACGTCAGCGCGGTGCCCAGAACCGTGCCCGCCCGATCGCCCGCCAGATCATAGGCCAGAAGGGCCAGGGCGACGGTCAACAACCCCGTGCCCAGCAATGCCACGATCTGCGCCGTGAAGAGGCGGGCAAAAACGGGATTTTTCAGAATGCGCAGCATAGTGATTTCTTCCTAGGACGGGGCCACATGCCCGGTAATCAGTATCAAAACAGCCCCGTGACAATCCACGGAACCAACACCACAAACGGACCAGTCACAAACCTCACCGGTCCAAACCTGCCTCCCCCCTATCCCGTGGCAACGCGGCCCGAGGAGGGCCCCGGAGGGGCTTGACGAGGGCCGCCCCGGGGTCGACGACGCAGTCGGCGAAGCCGCCCTAGCGGACTTTCAGAACGATCTTGCCGATATGGGCAGAGCTTTCCATCCGCGCATGCGCCCTGGCGGCGTCCTCCAGCGGAAATTCGGAATCCATCACCGGCCCGATCCTGCCCGCCTCCAGCAGCGGCCAGACATTCGCCGCCAGTTCCGCCGCGATCCGGGCCTTGGCCTGAACGCTTTGCGGGCGCAGTGTCGATCCCGTCATGGTCAGCCGCCGCGTCATCAGCTGCGCGAAGTTCACCTCGGCCTTGGGGCCTTGCAGGAACGCGATCTGCACCAGCCGCCCGTCATCGGCCAGCGCCTTGAGGTTCTTGGCAATATAGGGCCCGCCCACCATGTCGAGGATCAGGTCCGCGCCGCCCATCCCGCGCAGCACCTCCGCAAAATCCTCCTCGCGGTAGTTGATCGCCCGCTCTGCGCCCAGATCCTCGCAGGCGGCGCATTTGTCTGCCGAGCCCGCCGTCGCAAAGACCCGCGCGCCAAATTCGCGCGCCAGCTGGATCGCGGTCGTGCCGATGCCCGACGATCCGCCATGGACAAGGAACCGCTCCCCCGCCTGCAGCCCGCCGCGCATGAAGACGTTGGACCAGACGGTAAAGAACGTTTCACACAGCGCCGCCGCGCGGTCCATCGCCATGCCCTGCGGCACCGGCAGCGCGTGATCGGCATGGGTCAGCACATATTCCGCATAGCCGCCGCCGGGCAGCAGCGCCGTCACGGTGTCACCCACCTGCCACTGCGACACGCCCGGCCCCACGGCGGCCACGGTCCCCGCCGCCTCCAGCCCCGGCAAGGGCGAGGCATCGGGGGGCGGTGCATACATGCCCGCGCGTTGCAGCGCATCGGGGCGATTGACGCCTGCATAGTCCACGGCGATCAGGATCTGCCCCGCGCCGGGTGTGGGCACCGGCACTGTCACCGGGCGCAGCACCTCCGGCCCGCCGGGTTCCGAAATCTCCACCGCGCGCATCGTCTCTGGCAGGTTCATCGCTTATCCTTCCCCCTGGCCGTCACCCCGGCCCCAATGTCCCGGCATGTCGGCCATGCCCCCTTTCGAGGGCGGTTTGATCTGGCTCAGCAACCATTCCGGCCCTGCCATCAGCGGTTTCAGCAGCTTGCTGTCCCGCGCCTGCGCCTTGAACTTCTCGAAGCGCATCACGTCCTCGATCCGCCGGTCCAGAAAGGCCCAGGTCGCCTCGTGCCCGTCGGAGTGATCGCCGAGCCAATAAAGCACGACCGAGGAATAGACCCCCGACAGCGTCATGCGCTTGGTGTACCAGTTGTAATCGTCGCTGGTGTCGCCGATCGCGGTCCAGATCTTGTCAGCGGTTTCCCACAGCGCCTTCGCCCCGTCGCCCGCATGAATGGGCAGGGCGAATAACGTCGTGCCGCGCCGCACCGCTTCCTTGTCCATCTCCATCAGCTCCAGCCGCAGCCGAATCGCATGGGTGATCTTCTCGCGAATCTTCATGCCCGCCAGCGCCTCGGGCGTCAGCGCCGCGACCATCGCGTCATCGCCGCGCCGGTGAAACGCCAGCGCCAGGTCGACTGGCCCGCGCGGGAACAGCGCCCGCGCCTCGCCCGCATCGGCGCCGATGTCCGCGATTGCAGCGGTAAGCGTGGCTTCGGACCAGCCGTCAAAGACGACATGCAGCAGGGCGGCATCGAGAATTTGGTCTTTCAGATCTTGCATCGGGGTCTCCTTTCGGGACGCGTGGCAGATGCTGGACATATAGCCGGGCTTTTGCTAAACGGCCACCTCCTGCAAATTCTTGCAACTCCAACTTAGAAAGGTGGTGAAAACCACATGCAGGTTAGCGTTCGTGACAACAATGTCGATCAGGCCCTCCGGGCTCTGAAGAAAAAGCTGCAGCGTGAGGGTGTTTTTCGTGAGATGAAGCTCAAGCAGCATTACGAAAAACCGTCCGAGAAAAAAGCGCGTGAGAAGGCCGAAGCAATTCGCCGTGCTCGCAAGCTGGCTCGGAAGAAAGCGCAGCGCGAAGGGATGCTCTAAGCCCCCTTCAGGCTTTGCGAACCAAGGGGCGGCTTGCCGCCCGAACGACGCCCCCGCGCCACCCGGCCCGGGGGTTTTTCTTTGGCATCGCGTGACGATCAGTCAGCCCGGCGCGAAGGGCGCAAGAAAACACCCCGCTACCGGATGGTGCGGGGTGCGAAAGCGGTCAGACCTGACGGCGCCGATCAGCCGCCATCTGCGATGATCTCGGCCACCCGCTGATTGCGCAGTTCCACCGCCGCCTGTCGTGCCAGAATCTCGCGGTTGTTGTCGGAATCATCGTCATAAACCCGCTCTTCGCGCACACCTGGAATTTCAGCGAAGGATTCCATGGTCCGGCGTGGGAAATAGGATCGCTGGATGTGACCCCATCCGGGAACCTGGCCGAGGATATGCGAGATCGAGAAGGAACATTGCGCCTTGGGTACCGCGCCGTAGGACAGCACCGCCTGACTCAGCTGTGCCGCAATGGCGGGTGTCACTTCCACCTCCTGCACCACGACGTGGTAGGTCTCGCGCGCGTGGTAATCCATGTAGAAGTCATGCAGTTGCGGACTCATCCCGAAGAACACGTCATTGCGTTCGGGGGCCTGCGGGTGGTGCCAGGTGCCAGCCGGATCGAACAGCAGCCGCTGTTCCCCGTCGATCATCAGAGCGGAATGGCCACCCGCCCCCGAGGTATTCGAGATCATGGTATAAAGCGTCACCGTCGGCGGGCCAGCGGGAACGTAGCGGGCGCGCGCAACGGCCTCGTCCGGGGCCCAGACCGGTTCCGCGCCACAGGCGGCCAGGCCGAGCAGGAGCCCGAGGGCCAGGAACGCGCGCCGGAAGATCATTGGAAGAACACCGCCAGGATCACCACCACGACCAGACAGGCAATGATGCTGTTGGTCAGGAATTTCACGAAGCCGTTGAAGGTTGCTTCCTGATCACGGATCTCCATTTCACCGTGCTTGTGGGTGTTGTCTGCCATCGGGTCTGTCCCCATTCGTCCTGTGTGTTGCGTTGCGATTCGAATTAGACGATTTCGCCGCGCCTGTCACGGGTTTCACCCCCTTGTAACGGCCTTATGTGACCGTTTTACCCGGCTTGCGGGCCGATAGGGTCAGCAACAGCGGACAGTGGTCCGACACCTCCGGGTTGCGCACCACGTCGAACCCGGCCTCCGCCAGAGAGGCGCTGACCAGCATGTAGTCGGCAAACTTGCCGGGTTTGGGATAGAGCCCCGTGCGGGTGCCGTCATGGCCCCGTCCGGTGACCAGATCGCGCAGCCCGATCCCGGCCAGAATATGGAAAGTGGCGCTGTCAGGCAGAACATTGAAATCGCCGCAGGCCACAACGTCCTCCCCACGCTCGGCCAGGCCTTGGATCATGGCCGCAAGACGCTCTGCCTGCGCAATCCGCTCGGCGGTATCGCCCTTGCCGGACAGATCACGCAGCCCGTGCATGTGGACGACGGTCAACGCCCGGTCGCGCGCATGATCCCAGACCCGGATGCCATGCGCATTTCTGGACCTCGGATGGTCGCCGAACCCGTTGGCGCCATAGCTTTTGTGCACAAAGCCCTGCACCTGCCCGATCACCGGCACCGTGCGCCGCACGAAGGTGGCAAGCCCCCACTGCGAAGGCACAGGGCGGTCCCCGTCCCACAGAACACCCTGCGCGGCCGGGCAGAACTGCCCCGCATGATCGGGCAGCGCGGTGGCGATATCGCGGTAGAGGTTGGCGCGCTGGTTCAGAACATGATCGCCGTCCCGATAGGTCAGCCAATCCCTGTCGCTTTCGGGGCTGTGGGTCACCTCCTGCAGGCACAGAATATCCGGGGACGCGTCCGAAAGATACGAGATCAAGGCGTCATGCAGCTTGCCGCCCCAGGCGTTCAGGCACAAAACGCGCATCAGCCTTCGGGCTCGGCCTCCAGATCGCCCGCCAGACGGAATCCGATCCGCTGCGCGGGCCTGTCGGGCAGTTTCGGTAGCGCCCGCAGGGTGACGTTCAGCTGGCTGACATGCTGGATCATCTGGGTTTTGATGCCCACGTCGTCGCTGCCGTAGAAGGTCAGGATATCGGGACCGAAAAAGCCCATCCCCTCGATCCGCATCACGCCGCTGTCGGACCCGGTGAAGCCCATGGCGACCTCGTGTTCCGCATCGAGCTGCTTCTCGAAATTCTGGATGTAGAGTATGATCCGCTCATAGGCCCATTCTGCGGGCGATTTCTCTTCCACCGGTTTTTCCTGCACTTTCGCGGGCAGGGGCAGTTGCTCGGGCGTTGGCGGGGTGCAGGGGTCGCAATGCACAACGCCCGCATCTGGCAACGCTGCTGCCTCCATCGCCTCGGCCGATGTCTGGATATCCTGTGTCACGTCCCCTCCCTGAGTTGCCACAGCCACGCGCCGTCTCCCCGTTTCTCGCGCGTGACCTCGCCCAGGGCAAGGAGATGATTGAGATGCGCCACCGCCTCGACCAGCGCCAGCCCGTAAGTGCCTTCGCCGATCTGCCTTTTGAACAAGGGCAGAAAGCAATCGGACGCAACGCGGGGCCGGTCCAGATGCTCACGCAGACGTGACAGGGCGCCGTGGTGATTCTCGATCAGTTGATGCAAGCGGTCGGGCAGCCCGGTGAAAGGCAGCTTGTGGCCCGGCAACACCAATTGGTCGGCGCGGGCATAGCGGGCGAGGTGCCCGCAGCTTTCGATCCAGTCCGTCACCGGGTCGGCCATCGGCTCGGTCGCGTAGACGCCAAGATTAGGCGAGATCGACGGCAGGAGCTGATCACCTCCCAGAACCAACGGTTCATCCCGGCACCACAGGGTCGCATGTTCCGGCGCGTGACCATGACCGATGCGCACATCCCAGTCACGCCCACCTATCCGCAAGTGGTCGCCTTCGCGGATGCGGGTGTAGCCAAGCGGCATCGGGGCCACGACATCAGCGAAGTTGAAGGGTCGCTCTGCCGCGCGTTTCGCGAAAATCTCCGGGTCCATCCCCGCACCACGCCAGAAGGCGAGCGTTTCCTCGGTCGGCCTCTCCTGCACATCGAGCACCAGCATCCGCGCCATCAGCCAGGCGGTGCGGGTGGTGATCAGCTCCGCCCCGCGCGACTGGAACCAGCCCGCCAGCCCCACGTGGTCCGGGTGGTGGTGGGTGACGATGACGCGCGTGATCGGCAGGCCCTGCAACGGACCGGCCATCACCTCTTCCCACAATGCCCGCCCCTTGCGGCTGTCAAACCCGGTATCGACGATGGTCCAGCCGTTCTCATCCCGCAGGGCGAAGACATTGACATGGTCCAGCGCCATCGGCAGCGGAAAGCGCAGCCAGAGAACGCCCTCGGCGACCTCGATGGCCTCGCCGGGGGCGGGGGGTGTTTCGAACGGGTAGCGGATCACGCCGCGAACTCATCCGCGCTGAGGGCATAGACATCCTCGGCCCCGGCCAGCGCCTGCGTCAGCAACCCATGGGCCTCTGGCAGCAACCGGCCAAGGAAGAACCGCGCCAGCTTCGTGCGTGGCCCTGTGCCGCCCTCGGCCATCGACGCCTTGAGGTGATAGTGCCCGCCAAGAACCCGCGCCACGCCCATCAGATAGGGCACCGCCCCCGCAAACCGGTCGTTCATGTCCATCGCGACCAGCGTTTCCGTTGCCGCGCGCAGTGCTTTCGCAGCCGCCGCCAGCCCCGCATGATCGCCCGCAGCCGCCGTCGCATCGACTTCATCCAGCAGCTCGAACATCGCCACGCCGCCATCCATCATCTTGCGCGCCACAAGGTCCATCGCCTGAATGCCATTGGTGCCCTCGTAAATCGCCGTCACCCGCACATCTCGCAGATACTGCGCCGCGCCGGTTTCCTCGATGAAGCCCATGCCGCCATGGACCTGAATGCCCAACTGGCTGACGGCAATCCCGGTTTCCGTGCCATAGGCCTTGGTCACCGGCGTCAGCAACGCCGCCCGCGCCGCCCAGGATGCATCGCCCGTGGCCGTCGCCATGTCGATCGACACCGCGTTGTCGAGTGCAATCGCCCGCGCCGCGAAGATCTCCGCCTTCATCTGCATCAACATCCGGCGCACATCCGCATGATCCAGAATCGTGCCCGTGCCGCCCTCAACCGGGCTGCGCCCCTGTTTGCGTTCCAGCGCATAGGCCAGCGCATGCTGATAGGCGCCCTCGGCGGCACAAAGCCCCTGCACACCCACGCCAAGCCGCGCATTGTTCATCATCGTGAACATCGCCGCCATACCGCCATGGGGTTTGCCGACCATCCAGCCGCGTGCCCCATCGAACTGCATCACCGCCGTGGGCGAGCCATGCAGGCCAAGCTTGTGTTCCAGGCTCACCACGTTCAGGCTGTTGCGCTCGCCCGGATTGCCATCCGCATCGGGGATGAACTTGGGCACCATGAACAGACTGATCCCCTTCGTCCCCGGCACCCCGTCGGGCAGCCGCGCCAGCACAAGGTGGCAGGTATTGGCGGTGAAATCGTTGTCACCCCAGCTGATGTAGATCTTCTGCCCCGTGACGGCATAGGTCCCGTCGCCATTGGGTTCGGCCTTGGACCGCAGCGCGCCTACATCCGACCCGGCCTGAGGTTCGGTCAGGTTCATCGTCCCGTTCCACTCGCCCGAAATCAGCTTGGGCAGGTAGATCGCTTTCAGCTCGTCGCTCGCGTGATGTTCCAGCGCCTCGATCTGGCCCTGCGTCATCAGGGGGTTCAGCTGCAGTGACAGGCAGGCAGACCCGACCATCTCATTGACCGCCGTCGTCACCGCCATCGGCAAGCCAAGCCCGCCATGGTCCGGATCTGCCGACATCCCCACATAGCCACCCTCGGCAATCGCCCGATAGCCATCGCCAAAGCCGGGGCTGGTTCGCACAACGCCGTTTTCCAGATAGGCCCCCTGCAGGTCACCCCCCCGGTTCAAAGGCGCCAGCACCGTTTCCGCCATCTTGCCCGCCTCGGTCAGGATCGCGGTGACCATATCCGGCGTGGCCTCGGCAAATCGTTTAGTCGCGGCAACACGGTCGAGGCCAACAATATTCTCGAAGATAAACTCGAAATCGGTCACGGGCGCGGTATAGGGCATGGTCATTCCTCCTTGGCACGGGCTTGGCACCGGGTCGGGCCGCTCGCTTTGGGCCTGTCCTTGGGGCAGATATTTTGCCATACCCGCCCCGATCAACAGAAACGTTACGTCGCTCATGTCCAACGGCAAGACAGAACTGCTTTCCCCGACCCCCGCAGGCATCGCCCGCGCGGTGGACCTGCTGTCTGACGGGCAGCTCGTCGCCCTGCCGACCGAGACCGTCTACGGGCTGGCAGGCGACGCCACCAGCGACATGGCCTGCGCCCGGATATTCGAGGCCAAGGGCCGTCCCCGCTTCAACCCGCTGATCGTGCATCTGCCTTCGCTGGCAGAGGTTGAACGGATCGCAACACTGAACGACACCGCCCGCGCGCTGGCCTCTGGTTTCTGGCCCGGCCCGCTGACGATGGTCCTGCCGCTGCGCGATGGCCATGGGCTCTCGCCGCTCGTCACCGCCGGGCTCGACACCGTTGCCATCCGCCTGCCCGCCCACCCGCTGATGCGCGACGTGCTGAAGGCCTTCGGAGGCCCCATCGCAGCCCCCTCCGCCAATCCCTCTGGCCGGATCAGCCCCACCGCCGTCGCGCATGTACTAAGCGGCCTCGATGGCCGGATCGCCGCCATTCTCGATGGCGGTCCCTGCGGCGTCGGGCTGGAATCGACAATTCTGGCTCCCTCCGACACCGGCACAAGGCTGCTGCGCGAAGGCGGCCTGCCGCGCGAGACGATCGAGCCGCTGACCGGCCCGCTCACCACCGACACCACGCCTGGCAAGGTTCAGGCCCCCGGCCAGCTCAGCAGCCACTACGCGCCAAAGGCACAGGTCCGACTGAACGCCCCGCTCACCGACCCGAACGCCATCCGCGTGGGCTTCGGCCCTGGCAGCGCGGATCTCTCCCTGTCTCCCACAGGCGACCTGATCGAGGCCGCAGCAAACCTCTTCTCGACGCTGCACGCCGCCGACGACCTCGCCAAGGAAAGAAACGCCCGCGAAATCCACATCGCCCCGATCCCTGACCAGGGCCTCGGCCGCGCCATCAACGATCGCCTGACCCGCGCCGCCGCACCGCGCTAAGCCTTTCATCTTGGCAAAAATACCTCCGCCGGAGGCATCCGCGCTCTCAACAACCACCACATTGACCGTAAAGAACCGCCCCTCACCACATGCCCGTGGCAACGCGGACCGACGAAGGCTCCCCTGAAAGGGGGGCTTGAGGAGGACCGCTCCCCCGCGCCGACGCCGCTCAGGCGCGCCCGGCCTCGGCGGACAGCATCAGGGGCGACACCCCCAGCTTGGCCAGCGCCGCCTCCCATTTCCCATCCATGTCAGTACCGAACACGATCCCCGCATCCGCGTCGCAGGTCAGCCAGCCGTTCTGGCCGATCTCGGCCTCCAGCTGCCCCGGTGCCCAACCCGAATAGCCAAGCGCCATGACCGCCCTGTCAGGCCCTTCGCCATTGGCAAGGTCTTCCAGCACATCGAGCGTCGCCGTCATTCCGAAGCCACCTGGCACCTGCATCGTACCACCCTCGTCGCCATATTCCGCGCTGTGCAGCACGAATCCGCGCCCGGTTTCGACCGGCCCGCCATACAGGATCGGGATTTTCGGCGGCTGCGTGGCCTCGATTCCCAGCTGGCTGATCATCTCGGCAAAGCTCACCTCGGTCACAGGTTTGTTCACGATCAGCCCCATGGCCCCGTCATCGGAATGATCGCACAGAAGGATTACCGCGCCGGCGAACCGGGGGTCACCCATTCCGGGCATGGCGATCAGAAGCTGTCCCGTCAGATATGTAGTCATAACCGATATTTTTCGTGCCCCCCATGAACATGTGCGGAATCTTGCATGGGTGCAAGCGCGCAAACCTATCCGGCGGGGGCCAATTCGCCAAAACGTGACTTCCCTTTGATCGGCCGAGGCAATACCTGACATGCCATGAGCAAATCCATCCTCTCCCGCGCGCTGATGGCGCTGACCTGCTGTCTTGCCTTGCATCTTGCGCCCGGGGCGGCATCCGCCCAATCCGGCGCAGTGCCGGAAGACGTGGTCCAGATCGAGCTGCTGGAAGGCTGGCGGCGGGACGATGGCAGCCATATGGCCGGTCTTCTGATCCGGCTTTCCCCCGGCTGGAAAACCTATTGGCGCGCGCCGGGTGAGGCAGGCATTCCCCCGCGCCTGCAATTGCGCGACCGCAGCGGCCTGCTATCCGCTGCCCTGCACTGGCCGGTGCCCGAGGTCTTTCATTCGAACGGCATGCAATCCATCGGCTACAGCTCCGACGTGATCTTCCCGCTGGAACTGACCCTTGCCGAAGGCACGGGTGCCCTGCGTCTTGCGGGCCGGATAGACCTGGGCGTCTGTCACGATATCTGCATGCCGGTGTCTTTGGACCTGCGCGGCACCCTGCCCGCGGGCGGGCGCCCCGATCCCCGGATCGCCGCGGCGCTGGCCGACCGTCCCCTGACCGGGGCCGAAGCCGGGGCCGGGCGCGTGTCCTGTGATCTGACCCCGATCAGCGACGGCCTGCGGGTCGTCGCCCGCATTCCCCTGCCCCGTCAGGGCAGCGCCGAAACCGTGGTCTTCGAGCTGCCCGACCCCTCGATCTGGATATCCGAGGCGATGGTGACGCGCAGCGGCTCCACGCTCACCGCCACCGCCGATATCGTCCCCCCCGATGCCGGCCCCTTCGCAATGGACCGGTCTTCCCTGAGGATGACCGTGCTGGCTGCGGGAACGGCGGTGGAACTTACCGGCTGTCAGGGATAACCCCGGTCAGCCGGTATTCAGAACCTCTATCTAGGCCACAGCCTTTCCGGCCAGCTTTGAGACAATCCGCCCCGGCACCTGCCGCGCGCTCATGGCACGCGGATAAGGCAGTTCTTCCATCTCCGGCACGTCGCCATAGAGCGCTTCGAACTCGTCGAAGTTGTCAAAGACCCGACGGGACACATTGTCGATGAAGGTCTCGGCGGGCGCGCCATTGGCGAGGATGATTTCGTGATCTTCGGTCTCGATGTGATAGACCGTGTAGCTCTCCCCCATCTCGGCCAGTGGAACCCGCGCGATGGTCGTGCCATTCACCAGCGCGCCCGCATGACAGATCACACCGTCCACCAACATCCCGTGATCCGCCGTCACGGTTAGGTCAGCATTCGGCAGGCCCGCACCCAGAGACCCGGCAGCAAAGCGCACCGGCATCAGCCGTTCAGCGGGGCCGAAACGGGTCATCACCGTCTGGCGGCCGATCCATTTGACCGGCACGGTGCAGCCCTCGGCGGTCAGGACCGTGTCACCGATCCGCAGACGCTCCACCGCGACCTCGCCCGCTGGCGTCGCGATCAGGCTACCGGCGGCAAAGCAGAGCGGCACACCATTGGGTTCGAAATTGTCTGAATAATTCGTGGTCGATCCGGACTGCGGCATTTCATTCGGCAGTTCGGTTTCAGCCCGGTTGTTGGGGATGTAGTAATAGCCATCGGCGGCAGAATAGAAGATCGGATGCTCGCTGCCGTCCGAATGCGTGTAGTAGTAGCCGCTGAACACCCAATCGGTGCCATCGACGGTGTCGACCCCGATATCGAGATTGCCGTCATTGCGTTGATCCACCACGGTTTGTGGGTTGTTGAACGTCAGAATTGACGTCCACGTCAGCTCCGAGCCGCTATCCGTTGCGGCCAACCTGTTGACGTGCGTGTAGTCGTGATACCCGGTTCCGAACGGGAGGTTGTCCGTGTAGTCCGTAATCGCGCCCGAACTTGGGAATTCGGCGGCCAGGTCCCCTTCTGACGTCCTGTAGACGATGATGTGCGGCGCAACGGACGGGATGTTGTAAGCCCGCTCAAAGATCGGATGCTGTATCCCATTCTGATCCGTGTAGTAGTAACCGGAGAAGGTGTAGAGCTGGTTCACGACATGGTCGAGCCCGATATCGAGGTCACCATCGTCATTGGTATCGGTCACGGTGTTATTGAAGTTTCCGGTCTGGGACTGAGTGGATGTCCAGGACAGCGCGGTGCCATCATCCGAGGTGCCGTAGAGGCGAATGATACCGTCGAATCCGCTTATGAATGTCGGCATGGTGCCCCCGGTTAATACTCAACAGTCGCGCGGGGGCGCTTCAAGCCACGCGATCTCCGGCCGATGCCCGTCACACCGGGTCACTGGATCAAAAAGGCCTCAACAAAAACGCTGATACCGAGCTAATGAAGCGGTCAAAAACAACCGTCCCCCACGGGCCGAACCCTAACCCCCTGAAATCGCCTGTCAATAGTTGATTGGCAGTGCATTCAGGCGCTGTGTCACGCGACTCTTCGCGCGGACAAGGCGCGCCGAATCCAAGCCGGCACCTGCCGCGCGCTCATGGCACGGGGGTAAGGCAGTTCTTCCATCTCGGGCACATCGCCATAAAGCGCCTCGAACTCGGCGAAATTGTCGAAGACCCGGCGGCTGACATTGTCGATAAATGTCTCGGCGGGAGCACCGTTGGCGAGGATGATCTCATGCGCCTCGGTTTCGATGTGAAAGACGGTGTAGCTCTCGCCCATCTCAGCCAGCGGAACCCGTGTGATCGTTGTCCCGTTCACCAGCGCCCCCGCATGACAGATCACCCCATCCACCAGCATGCCATGGTCGGCGGTGACGGTCAGGTCGCTATGGGGCACGCCCTCACCCAGAGACCCCGCAGCAAACCGCACCGGCATCAGCCGGTCTGCGGGACCGAAGCGGGTGGCGACGGTCTGACGCCCGATCCATTTGACGGGAGCGGTGCGACCAGCCGTCGTTACGATGCGATCACCAATGCACAGGGTTTCAACAGGAACTTCTCCGCCCGCCACCTCGATCTTTGTACCCGCCGTGAAACACATCTGATAGGTGCCAGACTGCGTAATCGAAAGCGTGTTGCCTTGAAGATTGGGGTCGCTGGAGAGCTGATAATAGCTATAGCTGCCAAAAGTCGCATTATAGACTTCGATGATGGGATCACCATTCGCGGCAAATCCATAGAGCGTTGTTATCTTGGAACCGCTTCCCAGTGTGTCGCGTGACCAGCTGAGTTGGTCTCCCACCGTGATCAGCCCATCGTCGGTTCCGTCGTGATCATCCTCAAGCGTCGTGGGTCCGGTGTCCGGGCCATAGACATAGGTGGGAAGGTATGAGTCCGGCGTGGTCGAGCTTCCACCAATGAAATAGTAAATCGGATATGTCGCCAGTGTCGCCATGTTCGCAGCCTCCAGAATGGATTTTCAGCTACAGACGTGCCGCAATTGCTGGCCAAGGTTAATGATCTGAGTCAAGTAAGATCACTATCCCCTACCAGCTGTCCCAAAGACTCTGCCATGGACTGTGCGCGTGACGTGTCAGCGCCAATAGAACCGGCTTCACGGGTCAGGCGCTTTGCCGACGCAAAAATGCGGTCAGGCCTGCAACCAGAAGTCCGACCAGCCAGAAGGTAAGGCAAAGCCCCGCTGTCATGGCGACGAAGGCAAGGAACGCATCCCGCGCGCCTTCCATCGGAACAAGGCCCGCCAGCGGCGCCCAGACCTGACCCGTGGCCACAAACGCCCCAAGCGTCGCGGCAAAAACCCCGGCAACCGCGAGAACCGCCAGCCCCACCGCCGCCGCCAGAGCCGGCGCGCGCGCCGCCGTTCTTAGCCCCCGGCGCAGCGCCTGCATCTGCCGTGCCACGTCCTGTTGCATGGCCAGGATCGACGGCACCACCAGCAGCACAATGAAGAGACCGAAGCCTAGCCCGTAGACCAGCGTGATCACCGTGGGTTTCAGGAACTGCGCATCGGCGGAGCGTTCATAGAGCAGCGGTGCCAAACCCAGAACCGTCGTCAGTGTGGTCAGCAGCACCGGGCGCAACCGGTCTGCCACCGCATCGACAATCGCGGGCCCCAGACCCCGGTCGCGGGCGTAATCATCGACCGTGGTGATTAGCACGATGGAATCGTTGATGATGATCCCGGTCATGCCGATCAGCCCCACCACGGTAAACATGCTCAGGGGCACGTCCCACGCAGCGTGGCCATAGATCGTGCCGACCAGCCCGAAGGGGATGATCGCCATCACCACGATGGGCCGTGTCCAGCTGGCGAAGATCCAGGCCAGCACCAGATAGATCCCCACAAGGCACAGACCAAACCCCAGCATCGCGTCATTCAGGAAATCGTTTTCCTGCTCTGCCAGCCCGGCCAGCCGGTACCCGACGCCGTAATCGGCCTCGATCTGCGGAAGGATCACCTCTCGCAGTTCCTCCATCACCTGTTCGGCGCGGGCCGGGTCATCCTCTGACAGATCACCGGTGACCGAGACCAGTCGCAGCCCGTTTTCCCGCTCGATGGTGGAAAAGCCGATCCGCGACGTGACGGACACCAGATCGGCCAGCGGCACATATTCCCCCGTCGCCGTGCGCAGCAGGGTCCGGTCGAGGAAATCGGCGGTCAACTCATCCTCGGGCAGTTCCACCCGGATCGACGCGGTGCGCACGCCCGAGGGGAAGGTCGCGGCCTCGACCCCGTTCAGACGGTTGCGCAGAACCCTGCCAAGCGACCCGATATCAAAGCCCAGCGCCTGCCCCTGCGGGGTCAGTTCGAGGATCAGCTCCTCGCGGTCATAGGCCAGCGTATCCTCCAGCCCCGAGACTTCCGGGTAGGCGGCCAGCGCGGTCTGGATCGCCATGGCAGCGGATTTCAGAACCTCCGCCTCGGCCCCAAAGAGCTGGATATCCAGCGCATCGCCCCCCGGCCCCCCGCGCCACCCGCGGAAACTGACCGCTTCGGCCAGCGGGTGCTGGCGCACCTCATCCTGCAGATCGGCCACGAACTGAAAGCTGGAATAGGGCCGCAGGTCGGCGTCGATCAGCTCGATGGCGATAGAGCCCAGCAGATCGGCATCCTTGTTGTCCGCGACGGCCAGACCGCGCCCCGTTGTGCCGCCGATCTCGGCCAGCACGAAGGTCAGGGGGCTCAGCCCGTATTCTTCCTCATACCGGGCCGCGACGGCCGCCGTGGCGCGCTGCATCTCGCGCATCATCTCAAGGCTGTCATCGCGGCTTGCGCCTTCCAGCATGGCGAAATTGCCAGAGACCGAGGATTGTTCCGGCGCGTTGAAGAACCGCCAGGTCACATCCCCCCGGATGAACACCGCGACCTGACTGGCCAGGATCAGGATCACCCCCGCCAACACCGGGTACCGCGACCAGATCACCAGCCGCATCAACGGGCGGAAGAGTGTATCGCGGAACCAGCCAAAACCCCGGTTCACCACCCGGCTTGGCCAGTCATACCAGTGCTGCTTGCCGGAATGGGCCAGCGCATGGGCCATGTGATTGGGCAGGATCAGGAAGCATTCCACAAGGCTCGCGATCAGCACCGCAATAACGGTAAAGGGGATATCGGCGATCAGTTCGCCAAACCGGCCCCCGATGGCGACCAGCCCGGCAAAGGCCAGCACCGTGGTTACAGTGGCCGAAAACACCGGCGCAGCCATGCGGCGGGCGGCGTTTTCAGCCGCCTGAACCGGGGTTTCCCCCAACCGCCGCACACGGAAATCGGCATGTTCACCGACCACGATGGCGTCATCCACCACGATTCCAAGCGTGATGATCAGCGCGAAAAGCGAGATCATGTTGATCGTCAGCCCGGCGATATACATCAGCGTGATCGCCGACAGCATCGCCACGGGAATGCCCGCCGCCACCCAGAAGGCGGTGCGCGCATTGAGGAACAGGAACAGCAGCGCCACGACCAGGCCCAGACCCATCAACCCGTTATCCATCAGGATATTCAGGCGCCCGGTAATGGCCTCGGCGCGGGTGCGGATAAGCTGGACTTCGACACCTGCTGGCAGCGTCAACTCCATCTCGGCGGCGACCTCTTCCACGGTGCGCTGGATGCCGATGGCATCGCCCCGGTCGGACCGGTCCACACGAATGGAAATCGCCGAATTATCCCCCACGAAATAGGCGCGTTCCCGGTCGATGCCTTCTTCGGTTACAGTCGCAACATCGCCGATGGTCAGGGCCGAGCCGTCGTCGTTGTATCGCAGGACGATCCCCGCGATATCGACCGCCGAGCGCCGCGCAACACCCGTCCGCACACGGGCATTCGCCCCGGTCACGTCGCCTGCGGGCGAGGTATCGACCTCCGCCTCGATGGCGGCGGCAATCTCGGCCATGGAAATGTCATTGCGGATCAGCTCGGCAGAGGGCACCTCGACCACGATCTCGGGCGCGGCCACGCCCCGGATCGTCGTGCGCGTGACCCCTTGGTCAAACAGCCGCGCCACGAATTCATCGGCAAAGCGCCCCAGTTGGTCGACACCGACGGGGCCGGAGATCACCACATCGGTCACCCGGTCACGCCAGACCCCGCGCCGAACGACTGGATCCTCGGCATCCTCCGGCAGGGTCGACACGCTGTCGACCGCGACCTGCACGTCATCGGCGGCGCGGCCCATGTCCCAACTGGGTTCGAATTCCAGCCGGATACTTGCCCGCCCCTCGCGGCTGGTGGCGCTGCTTTCCGTGACACCCTCGACGGCCAGCAGCACCGGTTCCAGCACCGCGACAATGGCCTGGTCCACATCCTCGGCCCCGGCCCCGTCCCAGGTGACGGAGACGCTGACATTGTCGACCACAACATCGGGGAAGAACTGAGCCCGCATGCGCGGGAACACCGCCAGCCCGACGACGATCAGAACCACCAGCAAAAGGTTCGCCGCCGTCGCGTGGCGCGTGAAATAGGAGAGGATGCCTCCGGCGCTATCTGGCAGCCGTCTCATCCGTCCATCCGGCTTTCAAGACGGTTGACCATGCGCAGCGGCACCTCATCCTCTCGCAACTGGCGCAGCATCCGTTCCTTGACGTCGGCGGGGATGAAGCCGTTGCCCTCGACAAAGGCGATCAGCCGTGCGCGGCGTTCAGGGTCCAATGCGATGGTATCGGGTTCCGCCGGGGCCTCCGCCCCGTCCTGAGCCGGACGCAGCGGGTTGACCCGGATACCGGCCCCGAGCGAAGGCGAGCGGGCACTGACCACCTCAACTCCTTCCAGATGCGGCGGGGCACGGATGATGACATTGTCGCCCTGACGACGCAGCAGGGTGACCTGCATTTCCTCAAGACGATCTTCCTCACCCAGAACCAGCAACCGCCCCTCGGCATCCAATGCCGTGGCGGGCAGGATGGCAACCTGTTGCAACTCGGGTTCATGCAACCGAACGGTCACAAAATCCCCGGCCCGAAAGCCTCGCGTTTCCAGCAGCTCGGCAAACAGCAAGCGGCCCGACTGGCCTTCCTCCACCGCGCCGCTTTCGCGGGTCAGGCGGGCGGGGGCGGTCACATCTATGCCCAGTACATCCAGCACCACGGTGACGTCGGCGCGCGGCAGTCGCCCGTCCTCATCCAACAGCCGGGCATACTGCGCAGTCGAGACGCGGAAGGACACCTCCAGCGCCTGCGCGTCGATCAGAGTGGCCACCTGTTCGTTGCGGTTGACCAAGCGGCCCTGAACCACCGTTACGTCGGCCAGTACGCCCGCAAATTCCGCACGCAGCTCGGTTTCCGCCAGAACCCGCTCCGCCTCGGCCAGGGCAATCCGGCGACGCTCCAGCGCGGTGCCCGCCTGATCAAGCTGCGCCTCGGCCTGTGCCAGAGCCTGACGCCGTGACAGCACCGCCTGATGGGCGCTGGCCGCCGCCAGTTCCGCCGTTTCCACGGTGGCCGCAGACCCCACGCCGCGTTCCAACAGGTCTTGTTGCCGGATCAGCGCCCGGTCCCGCAGTTCCGCCTGCGTGCGAGCGGCTTCCACATCTTCGCGCGCCAGTTCCACAGCGGCCTCCGCCTCGGCCAGCGTGTTCGCGGCTTCGCGCAGGTCGGTGGCGGTCACATCCAGCGCCGATTGCGCCTCGGCCGGGTCGATGCGCAGCAACAGCGCGCCCTCGGCCACTTCGCCGCCATTCTCGAACCCGTCCGCCAGTTCCAGAACCGTGCCCGCCGCCGGGGCCCGCAATTCCAGCGTCCGGCGGCTGTTGATCTCTCCGAACGCAGTCAAAACCGGAGTCGCATCCTGCAAGGTGAGCGTCACGACCTCAGCGGAAAAAACGCGTTCCCGCACGATGGAGGGACGTCCTTCCTCGGCCCAGCGCGCCTGCAGGGACGCGTAAATCGTGAACCCAGCCCAGACCAGCAGCCCGAGCGTGAGCGAAATCAGAAAGAGCCCCGAGAGGGCGCGGCGAAAAAAGCGCATGGGCCGTGGCCTTATGGACGTCCTGTCTAGTTAGATAGAGCGGCGGCGCAAAACCGCCAAGCATTAGGTAACACGGACAACCGCGTCATTTCCGTCGCTTGTGCTCGTCCAGACGCGGAAAAATCTCGACAAAGTTACAGGGCAAGTGCCGATAGTCGAGCTGCCAGCGCAGGATTTCGTCCCAGGCGTCCTTGCAGGCGCCGCTGCTGCCGGGCAGCGCAAAGAGGTACGTGCCATTGGCAACGCCCCCGGTCGCGCGGCTCTGCACCGCACTGGTCCCGATCTTCTGGAAAGACACCATGGTAAAGACCGTGGCAAAGGCCTCGATCTCTTTCTCATAAACATCGCGATGTGCCTCGACCGTCACATCGCGCCCCGTCAGCCCGGTCCCCCCGGTGGTAATCACCACGTCGATCTCCGGGTCCGCACACCAGGCACGCAACTGATCCGCGATCTCGGCCCGCTCATCACGCAGGATCTTGCGGTCGGCCAGCATATGCCCCGCCTCGCGGATCCGCGCCTCCAGCACATCGCCGGATTTGTCTTCGGCCAGACTGCGCGTATCGGACACGGCCAGCACCGCGATGCGGACCGGGATGAAATCCTTGCTCTCGTCGATGCGGCTCATGGGTCGACCTCAAACCAGTTCACACGCGGGCCGAGGTTCACGACGCGCGTCGCGCCGATTTGGCCCTCCTGCCCCCAACTGTCGTGGATATGTCCGCAAAGCGCCAGCCGGGGCCCGATGCGCTCTATCGCCGCGCGGATGGCCGTGGACCCCACCGACTGCCCGGCAGAGGTCCGATCCGCGACACCCTTGGGCGGCGAATGGGTGATGAGAATGTCAGCCGCATCACAGCCTGCCAGCAGCTCCGCCGCGAAGGCCTCGCTCAGATCGCAGGACCAGGATCCGAAGGGCGTCACCGGCACCCCGTAACCCAGCCCGAACAGGTTGAGCCCGCCAATCTCGCACCCCTCGCCATGCAGCACGGTCACGCCCGGCCCCGCCGCCGCCCGCAACTCATCGGCACTTTCAGCATTGCCGGGAACCGCCACCAACGGCGCCTGCAACCCCGCCAACAACTCCATCGCCTCGTCCAGCCCCTGCCGCATATTGCAGAAATCCCCGGCCCCGATCACCAGATCGGCGTCGGCACTTGCCGCAACCAGATCGGCAGCGCGACTACGGGCCAAATGCAGGTCGGAAAACGCTAGGATCTTCACCGCACCAACCTCGCCTTCAACGCCAGCAGATCCGCCCAGGCCTCGCGCTTCTTGGCGGGTTGGCGCAACAGATAGGCGGGGTGGAACATGGGCAGGGCGGGACGGCCCATCACCTCCTGCCACTGCCCCCGCAACCGGGTTATCCCGCGCCGCCCCAACAGCCCGTCGCAAGAGATATTGCCCATCAGCACCACGATCTCGGGCGCCGCCAGCTCGATATGCCGGGTCACGAAAGGCAGCATCATCGCCATTTCCGCAGGGCTCGGGTCGCGGTTCTGCGGCGGCCGCCAGGGCAGGATGTTGGTGATATAGAGCGCCTGATTGGCATCCGGATGATCCCGCCCCATGCCGATGGCGTCGAACATCCGGTCGAGCAGCTGCCCCGCCCGGCCCACAAAGGGTTTGCCCTGAATATCCTCGTCCCGCCCCGGCGCTTCGCCCACGATCATCAGCCGCGCCGCCGGGTTTCCATCGGAAAAGACAAAGCTGCGCGCCCCCCGGCGCAGGTCGCAATGGGCAAAGGCCTCCATCTCGGCGCGCAGGGCCTCCAGGCTGTCGGCCCGTTTGGCGGCCAGCCGTGCCTCGACCACCGGATCAATCTCTTCGGTCTTCACCGCCGGGGACGCAACCGGGGCAACGGCGGGCTGAGGCTCGGACACGGCAAACCGGTCCACCGGGCTTTCCCCGATGGCCTCATCCGCGCCAAGCTCCACCTGCCATTCCAGCCAGGCCAGCGCCGTATGATACTCAAGTTGCGACTCCATGCGCCCAAGCTAGGCGCGCTTGCGGGCAAGGTAAATGGGCGGCATGGTCTGAAGGAACCGGAAAGAAGCCGCGATATGCCCGACGACTTGACCCTGCGCCGCGCAGTTGCGGACGATGTCCCCGCCCTCACCGCCCTGATCCGCGCGGCCTATGCCAAATATGACGGGCGTGGCATTACCCTGCCCCCGGTCAGCGAGGGCCTTGACGAAGTGGTCGCGGAAACCCCCGTCATCCTCGCCATGAACAGGCATCAGCCCCTCGGGGCCATTGTGCTGCGCGACGCGCCCGATGCCCTCCAGATCGAGAACCTCGCCGTCCATCCCGATGCTTCCGGGCAGGGCATCGCCACGCGGCTGCTGACCGAGGCCGAAACCATCGCCCGCGCCCACGGCATCGACAAGCTGTGCCTTGCCACGCATCGCGACCTCACCGAGACCATCAGCCTCTACCGCCATCTCGGCTGGACGGTCACCGAGGCAACCGGCCTCAGGATCATGATGCAAAAGCCCTTGCTCCGATCGTAAGCCTTTCATCTTGGCCAAAATACCTCCGCCGGAGGCGTCCCGCCGCTGCCACGACCGCTGCCACAGCAACGGGCGCGCCACCCTCTCAACATGTCCGTGGCAACGCGGACCGCCGAGGCCTCCGGCGCAAGCCGGGGGTTGAGAAGGGCCGCTCCCCGGTCGACGCCGGCAGGCGGCGAAACCGCGTTTCATATCCACGGGGGGTGTACGGGGGGTGTACGCCCGGTGCACGGGGGGTGACACCCTCGTTTCGCACCACGCCGAACCCCGCTCTTGCCCCGCGCCCGCCCGCTGCCTATACCGCGAAGCGACCTTACAGGACGGGCCGCCATGACCTTCGCCAAGCGCCACCTTCTGGGCATCGAGCCCCTGCACCCCACTGACATCACCGCTTTGCTGGACCATGCCGACCGCTATGCCGAACTGGGCCGGGGCAGCGCCAAGCATGGCACCGCGCTGGCGGGGCTGACCCAGATCAACATGTTTTTCGAGAACTCCACCCGCACCCAGGCCAGTTTCGAACTGGCGGGCATGCGGCTCGGGGCCGACGTGATGAACATGTCGATGCAGACGAGCTCGGTCAAAAAGGGTGAGACACTCATCGACACGGCACTGACATTGAACGCCATGCATCCTGATCTGCTGGTCGTGCGCCACCCTCATTCCGGGGCGGTCAACCTCTTGGCGGAAAAGGTCAATTGCGCGGTCCTGAACGCGGGCGACGGACGCCACGAACACCCCACGCAGGCGCTTCTCGATGCGCTCACCATCCGCCGCGCCAAGGGGCGGCTCCATCGCCTCAACATCGCCATCTGCGGCGACATCGCCCATTCCCGCGTGGCGCGGTCCAACATTCTCCTGCTCGGCAAGATGGAAAACCGCGTGAAGCTCGTCGGCCCGCCGACGCTGATCCCCTCGGGCGCCGCCGACTGGGGCGTCGAGGTCTACGAGGACATGCGCGAAGGGCTCGCAGGCGCCGATGTCGTGATGATGCTGCGACTTCAGAAAGAGCGCATGGATGGCGGTTTCATCCCGTCCGAGCGCGAATACTACCACCGCTATGGCCTCGACGCCGAGAAGCTCTCTCACGCCAAACCCGACGCCATCGTCATGCATCCAGGGCCCATGAATCGCGGCGTCGAAATCGACGGCACCATCGCCGACGACATCAACCGGTCCGTTATTCAGGAACAGGTGGAAATGGGCGTCGCGGTGCGCATGGCGGCGATGGACCTTCTGGCGCAAAACCTGCGCACGGAACGAGAGGCCGCCGCCCATGTCTGACCCCGTCATCTTCCGCGCCGACCGGGCGACTTACTGGCGCGAACATGCCTGGCTGGCGGCGATTGCCATGGCCGTGGGCATGGGGGTGCTTTGGGTCATGGGCAATCCGCATGTCTGGACAGGTGCCATCGGCGGGCTGGCGGCGGTCGCGGTGCGCGCCTTCTACCTTGCCTCGGACGAGGCCAATGCCGAATGGCGCATGACCGAAACCGACCTCTCCGGCCCCGACAACCGCCATGTCCGACTGGCCGAGATCGACAAGCTGCGCACCCTTGGCAGCGCGGTGCAGATCATCACCCGGTCGGGCGACAAGCACCTGATGAAATACATGGCCAACCGCGCCGCCGTGGTGGCTGAGATCGAGGCTGCCATGGCCCGCGTAGGCAACGCCGCATGAGTGCCCCGGCGGATAGCTGGCAAGGTATCCTTGCGCCGGATGAGGACATCCTCTGGCAGGGCCAGCCCCGCAGCACGATCGACTGGTCGGGGCTGTTCACCCCCCTGACCCTGATGGGGGTGTTTTTCACCGGCTTCTCGCTGTTCTGGATCGGCATGGCCTTTGCAATGACCGCGAACACCAGCGTACCGTTCCCGTTCAGCTTCTTCCCGCTCTTTGGTCTGCCATTCCTGGCCATCGGGCTGTGGATGCTGGGGGGGCGGCTGCTGCTGGATGCCTGGCTGCGCGGGCGCACATGGTACACGCTGACCAATCAGACCGCGTTCATCGCCCGCAACGCGTTTGGCAGGAAAACGCTGGAAAGCTGGCCAATTGCGGATATGGACCGGATCGTCTGGGAAGACGGCAATCCCGGCTCGGTCATCTTTCACATGAAGCACGGGGCCATGCCAGTTAGTGGCCGCAATGGCACCCGCATCCGGTTCCTGGGCTTCCACCAGATCGACGACTCGCAACATGTCTATGGCCTCATGCGCCGGACACGGCGCGAGTTGCGGGAGGCGGCGGAATGACCGGGCCGCGCGTGGAGCCGGGGGAAACCGTTCTGTGGCAGGGGCAGCCCGCCGGGCAGATCGTGCCGCGCCATTTCTGGGCGGCCCCGTCGATCCTCGGCTGGCTTGTGGTTGCGTTCGGGGCGGTCTGGTTTCTCAACCTTCGGGACATGCTGACCGACCCGCAGATTCCGTTTCCCGTCTCTCTCTTTCCGTTCATCGGGTTGGGCTTTGCCGCGATCGGTCTCTGGAACGCGCTGGTGTCTCCGGTCACGAGCGCCCTGCGCAGGCGGGCCACGCACTATGCCCTGACAGACCGCGCCGCCTATATCGAGGAGCGCGGCACCACCACGCGCTATCCGCTGGAGCGCATGCTGCGGATCGACTTCGACCCCGGCCCGCCCGGATCGGTGCTATTCCATCACGAGGTGACGCAGCACACGCGGGTGCGCCATAACCGGGGCGGCAAGCTCGGGTCTCGCACCACGCGCAGGTCCACGGGGTTTGTCCTGATCCCCGACGCGGACACCATCCATCAACGCCTGTTGGAGGCGAAAGCCAAGTTTGAGGGGCGCCCATGACCGCCATCCTGTTCACCAATGCCCGCCTGATCGACCCCGAGGCGCAGTCTGACGCCCCCGGATGGTTGCTGGTCCGTGATGGCCTGATCGCGGATCGCGGCACCGGCGCGGCCCCTGTCGTTGACGCGCGGGTGGTTGATGCGGGCGGCAAATGCCTTGCGCCGGGGATCGTCGATATCGGGGTGAAGACCTGCGAACCGGGGGAACGCCATAAGGAAAGCATCCGCACCGCGGGTGCGGCGGCGGCGGCTGGCGGGGTCACCACCATGGTCACCCGCCCCGACACCACGCCCCCCATCGACACGCCCGAGGCGCTGGAATTCGTGCGGCGCCGGGGCGAACAGGTATCGCCCGTCCGCATGCTGCCGATGGCTGCCCTGACCAAGGCCCGCGCGGGGCGCGAGATGACGGAAATCGGCTTCCTGCTTGATGCGGGGGCGGCGGCCTTTACCGATTGCGATCACGTGGTGACCGACACCAAGGTGCTGACCCGCGCCATGACCTATGCGCGGTCTCTGGGCGCGCTGATCATCATGCATCCGCAGGAACCGGGGCTAAGCGGCGGGGCCGCCGTGACCTCGGGCAAGTTCGCCTCGCTGCGCGGTCTGCCTGCCGTGTCGCCAATGGCGGAACGGATCGGGCTGGAGCGGGATCTTGCGTTGGTCGAGATGACCCGCGCCCGCTATCACGCCGACCAGATCACGACCGCCGCCGCCCTTCCCGCGCTGACGCGTGCCAAGGCGGGCGGTCTGGACGTGACCGCCGGTGCCTCCATTCATCACCTGACATTGAATGAATTCGACGTGGGCGATTACCGCACCTTCTTCAAGGTCAAGCCGCCGCTTAGGGCCGAAGATGACCGGCTGGCCATGGTCGAGGCCGTCGCCGATGGCACGATCGACATCATCAGTTCCATGCACACCCCGCAGGACGAGGAATCGAAGCGCCTGCCCTTCGAAGTGGCGGCCTCGGGCGCGGTGGCGCTGGAAACCCTGCTGCCCGCCGCGATGCGGCTTTATCACGCCGGGCAGTTGAGCCTGCCGCAGCTCTTCCGCGCAATGGCGCTGAACCCGGCTCGGCGTCTGGGTCTGGACGCCGGTACGCTGAGCCTGGGTGCCCCCGCCGACCTCGTGCTGTTCGACCCCGACGCGCCCTTCCTGCTGGACCGGTTCACGCTGCGGTCGAAGTCGAAAAATACCCCCTTTGACGGAATGCGGATGGAGGGCAAGGTGCTGATGACGCTCGTTTCGGGCGCACCCGTCTTTGAAAGGACCGCCTGATGCTGCCTGTGTTCGAGACCTCTGCCACGCTGCTGGCCGTCACCGCCGGGCTGGCCTATCTGCTCGGCTCGGTGCCTTTCGGGCTGGTGATGGCGCGGCTGTTCGGGCTTGGGGACATCCGCCAGATCGGATCGGGCAATATCGGCGCCACCAATGTGCTGCGCACCGGGAACAAGCCCGCCGCCGCGCTGACATTGCTGCTGGATGCGGGCAAGGGCGGGATCGCGGTTCTGATTGCGCGCTACGCGATGGCGGAAGATGCCGCTCAGATCGCGGGCTTTGCAGCCTTCCTTGGCCACTGCTTCCCGATCTTCCTGGGGTTCAAGGGCGGCAAGGGGGTGGCGACCTTCCTCGGCACGCTGCTTGCCCTGTTCTGGCCCGCCGGGATCGCCGCCTGCCTGACATGGCTGGCGACCGCCGCGATCAGTCGGATTTCCTCGCTATCTGCCCTGGTTGCGGCTGCTCTGTCTCCGGTCTGGATCAGCGTCTTTGGCATGCCGTCCGCGGGGGTGGCGACGGCCCTTCTGGCGGCGCTCATTTTCATGCGCCATGACGCCAATATCAAACGCCTGATCGCGGGCGAGGAACCCCGGATCGGTCGCAAGGGTTAGACCTTGCAGGCGTTTCTCAACGCTTTCGACGCGCTGCCCTTTGGCACCTTTGCGGGCACGGCCCACGGCCGCCGCTATGTGGTTGTGAAATCAGGCTTCGCCGAAGGGGCCAGTCAGAAACTGGTGGCCGAGGAACTGGGCGGCACGGATTATGTCAGCCTGAACCTCTATCGCACCGGTTCCTGTGCATTGCTACGCCCCTGCGAAATGCCCGAGGCGAAGGTGATCGGTTTCGTGCTGGACCTCAGGATAAACGCTGCGCCTTATGGCGGGCGCAGCGTCAGGGTGCCTTAGCCACGGCTTTCGAGAATTTCGGCCGTCCGCTTGGTGTTATGGTAGATGCCCAGGAACAGGTACATCATGCCGCCCATCAAGATCACGTAGAGCCCGCCGAAGATCAGCAGCCCGAGACCCTGCAGGAAACCACCCATCGGGCTGAACATCGTGACCAGCCCCCCGATGACCACGGCAACGATCATCAGAATGACAATGACGGTGATCAGTTTATCCAACGCACCAATAAAGAAATCGCGCATTTCCAGAGCTCCTTGATTGTAAACAGTGACTGTAAGAGAGCCGAAACCCGAAATCGGTTCAATAAAAACTTCCCCGAAGCCTTTTTCGGGACATCCAAGGTCGATCCGGTCCGCCAAAGCCGCAGAGCGGACCCGGGACCGCCCCACTCCGGCCATAGTCGCGTGGCCCAATAAGAGCGGGATATAACTCGTTACCCAGAGGACATCATGGGATTTTTTGGCGCCATCAAGACCTGCTATCAGAAAAGCTTTACCTTTTCGGGCCGGGCCACGCGGTCGGAATACTGGTGGTTTGTGCTGTTCCAGACCTTACTGAGCTTCGGTATCACGGCCTGGTTCATAAGCTATCTCCTCGCCAATCCGCAGATCCTGGAGGACATGAAATACAGCGGCACGCTGCCCGCCGGGTTCATGAACAATGTCTGGATCTTCACCGCCGTGCATTTCCTGCTGTTCTTCATGCCCAGCCTCTCGGCCATGGTCCGGCGCCTGCATGACACCGACCGCAGCGGCTGGTGGTATTTCATCATGTTCGTGCCGCTGATCGGTGGCATCTGGATGCTGGTGCTGCTTTGTCTGCCGGGCAGCAACGGGCGCAACACCTATGGTCCCGATCCGCTCGGCCCCCGCCGCCGCCTGAACGATCACCCCGCGCTGATGGGAGAGTTGGACCCGGAGATAAAGGCCGCCATGCGCGAACAGCAGGAGGCCGATTTCAAGGCCTACTACCAGTCGCGCGTGCTGCCGGAAATCCAGCGCAACAAGGAAGCGCGCGGGGTCTGAGCGTCAGTAGCTGAACTCGGAATAGATCCGGCTGAGGTCGCCGTTCCAATCGCCATTGTACTGCGCCAGCAATTCGTCGGCGGGCACCTGACCGCTATCGATGCTTTCTTTCAGCGCATTCAGGAAATGGGTCTCATCGGGCACCAGCCCGCCTGCACCGGGGCGGGCGCGGGCCTTCAGACCCGCCTCGGAAATCGCGACCGCTTCGCGCGCGAGATCATGCATGTTGACGCCGTTCACCTTTGCCTGAAGCCCGTCGATCGACGCCGCCACCCGCAACGCCTCACGCGTTTCCGCGTCCCAGCCTTTGACCAGATCCCAGGCCGCATCCAGCGCCGTCTGATCATAGAGTAGCCCCACCCAGAAGGCAGGCAACGCGCAGAGCCTGCGCCAGGGGCCACCATCGGCCCCGCGCATCTCGATGAATTTCTTGATCCGCGCCTCGGGGAAGACCGTCGTCAGGTGATCGGCCCAATCGGACAGGGTCGGCGTTTCGCCCGGCAGCGCGGGCAGTTTGCCTTGCAGGAAGTCGCGGAAGGACTGACCCAATGCGTTGATATACTGCCCGTCGCGGTAGACGAAATACATCGGCACATCGAGCGCATACTCGACCCATCTCTCGAACCCGAAGCCCTCCTCGAACACGAAAGGCAGCATCCCGGTGCGGTCGGCATCCAGATCACGCCAGACCCGGCTGCGCCAGGATTTGTGGCCATTTACCTTACCGTCCAGGAAGGGCGAATTGGCGAAAAGCGCCGTGGCCACCGGCTGCAATGCCAGCGCCACGCGCAGTTTCTGCACCATGTCGGCCTCGGACCCGAAATCGAGGTTCACCTGAACGGTGCAGGTCCGGCGCATCATGGTCGTGCCCATGGTGCCGACCTTTTGCATGTAGCCGTCCATCAGCTTGTAGCGCCCCTTGGGCATCAGCGGCATGTCTTCATGCGACCAGATCGGGGCCGCGCCCAGACCGATGAAGCCCACGCCGATCTTGTCGGAAATGTCCTTCACGTCGCGCAGGTGGTCGTTCACCTCGTCGCAGGTCTGGTGGATGGTTTCCAGCGGCGCACCCGACAGTTCAAGCTGCCCGCCGGGTTCAAGGCTGATATTGGCGCCATCCTTGGTCAGGCCAATCAGGTTGCCGCCCTCGACCAACGGATCCCAGCCATGACCGTCGCGCAGCCCCTCCAGCACCGCCAGAATCGACCGTTCACCCGCATAGGGCAGCGGCTTCAGCGTGTCCTTGCAGTAGCCGAATTTCTCGTGCTCGGTGCCGATGCGCCAGTCTTCCTTCGGCTTGCAGCCATCGGCGAGATATTCCGCCAGTTGTTCATGCCGTTCGATCGGGCCGCCGCCGGATTGGGGGATGGACATGGGGCTGCTCCTGCACTGTCGCTTTCAGGGGCCCTTGATGGGTGCAAATGCAGGCGGTGTCAATTCAGCGCCTGAGGCCAGCCGAGCCCATCTTCGCGTTCCCAGATCAGCACCAGATTCCTTTCGGAACGGTTCAGTTTCCAAACCATTTGCCCGGTATGAATGCCCGGCAATCGCAAGAACGCGTCAAAGAGCCGGTCCGCCCCCGTGGCATTCACCGGAATGTGAACCGGCGCGGCATGGTTCTGGCGCAGCACCCAGACCGGCGGGCGGCTGCGACCATCCAGCATCAGCACGGTCATATCCTCGATGTCGATGACGCCCCCGTCCAGCGGCCCCATATAGGTCACGCGGCCTTCATCGAGCGTCACGATCCCCGGCCCGATGGCCGCCTGCCGGAACCGTCCTCGCTGGATACCGCCCCATAGCAGAAAGAGGCCGATGGCCGCAAAGGCAATGCCCACGCCCAGGATAATGACAGTCAGCGCCGCCAACGCCACGAAGGCCCCCGCGGCCAGCACCGCCAGCCCGATCAGCGCCTCACGCCAGCGGCGCAGGGTGGCCATCGCCTCGGGTCGGAAGAAACCGCTCACCAGTCGCCCCGCGTGGATTGAAACAACGTCAGCGCCGCGACGGCGGCGGTATCGGCGCGCAGGATGCGGGGGCCGAGGCTGATCGCGGTCGTGGCGGGATGGGCGGTGAGCCGTGCGCGTTCGGCGTCGGAAAACCCGCCCTCGGGACCAATCAGGATCGCCCATTTGTCGCCCTTGGGTGCCGCCTCCAACGCGGCGCGAGCCCCGACGAGGCTTTCGTCGCAGAATATGAGCTGCCGATCCTCGGGCCAATTCGCCAACAACCGGTCGAGCTTCTGCAGATCCTCGACCGGGGGCACATAGGTGCCGCCGCATTGTTCGGCGGCCTCAACCGCATGGGCCTGTAGCCGGTCCTGCCTTATGCGTTCGGAATTGGTGAAGCCGGTCTGCACCGGCATGATCCGGGCAGCGCCCATTTCGGCGGCTTTCTCGACGATGAAATCGGTGCGCGCCTTCTTGATCGGGGCAAAGATCAGCCACAGGTCTGGCGGCAACATCTGCGGCGCGGCCTGATCGCGGCAGTCGAGAACACCACCACGCTTTCCGGCCTCCACCACCTCGGCCGTCCATTCCCCGTCATGGCCGTTGAACAGGGCCACTTCGGCCCCCACACCAAGTCGCATCACCCCAAAGAGGTAATGCGCCTGTTCCCGCGACAAGGGAACCGTTTGCCCTTGCCCAAGGGGATGCTCTACGAAGAGCCGTATCTTTGCACGCGACGACATGGGACGGACCTTATGACCGGCTTGAACGAAACGCCAGAGGGGCAGGTGCATGACGCCGTGCACGGCAATTGGGTGGATCGGCTGGCGCCCGCGTGGTCCCGCCCCTATCTGCGCCTGTCGCGGGCCGACCGGCCGATCGGCACATGGCTGCTGCTTCTGCCCTGCTGGTGGGGCGTGGGGCTGGCCGCTGCCGCCACGACGCCCAGATGGGAAGACCTGTGGATCGCGCTTGGCTGCGGCATGGGGGCGTTCCTGATGCGCGGCGCGGGCTGTACGTGGAACGACATCACCGACCGCGAGTTTGACGCCGCCGTGGCACGCACAAGGTCTCGGCCCATCCCGTCGGGGCAGGTCAGCGTGAAGCAGGCTTTTGCTTGGCTCGCCATACAGGCCCTGGTGGCCTTTGCGATCCTGCTGACCTTCAACAGTGCAGCGATCCTGATGGGGATCATCGCGCTGCTGCCGGTCGTCATCTACCCCTTCGCCAAACGCTTCACCTGGTGGCCGCAGGTCTTTCTCGGCATTGCCTTCAACTGGGGCGCGCTTCTGGCATGGGTCGCCCATACCGGCAGTCTTTCCTGGCCACCCGTCGTGCTCTACCTCGCAGGCATGGCCTGGACGATCTTCTACGACACGATCTACGCCCATCAGGACAAGGAAGACGACGCGCTCATTGGCGTGAAATCCACCGCGCGCCTGTTCGGAGACAACACCAAACCCATCCTGCGGGGCTTTCTGGTGCTGTCGGTCGTACTGATGGCCGTGGCCATAATCGGGGCGTTGACGCCTTCTGCGGGCATCCTGTCGCTGGTTCTGGCGCTTGTCGGGGCATGGGGCTTTGGCTGGCACATGGTCTGGCAGATGGGGCGGCTGGATATCGACGACCCCGATATCTGCATGCACCTGTTCCGCGCCAATCGTGACGCGGGTCTGATCCCTGCGCTGTTTTTTGCCGCCGCAGCGCTCGTTTCATTGAACCTCTAGGGCCTAGCCGTTAAAGCAGATGCAATTGATCCTGGGGCAGTCACAAGACGCATGCGTTTAGCCTTTCATTTCGCCGCTTTGGGGGCCTTTGCGCTTGCCGCCGTGCTCAGCCTGTTCATGGCTGTCTTCGGCGCGCGTCAGATCGAGCAGCAATCGGTGCAGGCGGTCAATTTCGCCATGCGCGAAGACGGGCTCGACTGGGTCGAGATCGGGGCCGACGGGTTGCGCGTGCTGATGGCTGGGACCGCCCCGGACGAGGCCGCGCGCTTTCACGCCCTGCGCCGCGCTGCCGAGATCGTGGATACCGACCGCATCATCGACAATATGGACGTGCTGGACCCCGAAGGTATCGAACCGCCACGCTTTTCGCTGGAGATGCTGCGCAACGATGACGGGGTGTCGCTGATCGGGCTGGTGCCGACCGCCGATGGCGATGACAGCCTGACCACGGGAATCAACGAACTGGCCGATGGCCTGCACGTAGCCAACATGGTCGAAACCGCCGCTTTCCCGGTGCCCGCCGGATGGGCGCCCGCGCTGCGTTTCGGCCTGCTGGCCCTGGCGGAACTGCCGCGCGCCAAGGTTTCCGTCTATGACGGGCAGGTGGTGGTCGAGGCGGTGGCCGACAGCCGTCAGCAACGCGACCAGTGGCAGCGCTTCCTTGAGGAAAACCGCCCCTCTTCGGTCCAGCTGGTGCTGGATATCTCGGCCCCCCGCCCGGTGATCACGCCGTTCACCTTGCGCTATGTCCAATCCGCAGGCGGCGGTCGGTTCGAGTCCTGCTCCGCCGGGACCGAAGACAGCCGCGACCGCATCCTGACCGCTGCGCGCAATGCCGGGCTGACCGGGCAGGACAGCTGCCGCATCGGGCTTGGCGTGCCGTCGCCCAACTGGGCCACCGCCGCCGAGTTGGCGATTGCCGCGGTCAGCCGGTTCGAGGATGCGACCGTGACCTTCTCGGATGCCGATATCACCCTGATCGTGGCGCAAGGCACCTCACCGGATCTATTCGACGAAGTCATCGGCGAACTGGACGCCGCCCTGCCGGAGGTCTTTTCGCTCCACGCCGTGCTGCCCGACCCGCCGCCCGAGGAAGAGGCCGAAGACGGCCTGCCAACCTTTACCGCCACCCGCAGCCCCGAGGGCTATGTGCAACTGCGTGGCCGCCTGCCCGATGAGCGCATCACCGAGGCCGTGCAAGCCTATGCCACGGCGTTGTTCGGCCGCCAGAATACCTATGTCGCGACCCGTATCGACGAAGACCTGCCCGGCGGCTGGACCCTGCGGGTGATGGCCGGGCTGGAGGCCATGGCACAGCTGCATAACGGGGCCGTCGTGGTCGAACCCGACACCGTGCGCATTCGAGGCAATTCCGGCAGCGAAAGCACCACCTCTGACCTGAGCCAGTTGATGAGCGAGCTTCTGGGCGCCGCCGAAAGGTTCGAGATCGACGTAACCTATGTGGCCAGCCTGGACCCGCAGACCGGGCTCTTGACGCCGCAACAGTGCCTCGACCGGATCAATGCCATTCTCGATCAGCGCAAGATCACCTTCGATCCCGGATCGGTCGAGATCAACGAAGAGACGGGGCGCATTCTGGACGATCTGGCCGAGATCCTGCCGGACTGTTCCCATGTGGATATGGAGATCGGCGGCCACACCGACAGCCAGGGCCGCGAGGAAATGAACCTGCGGCTGAGCCAGGGCCGGGCCGACGCGGTGCTGAACGGGCTTTTGGCGCGGCGGGTGCTGACCGCGAACCTGACCGCGCAGGGCTATGGCGAGACGCGGCCCATTGCCGACAATGACAGCGAAGACGGGCGCGAGACCAACCGGCGGATCGAATTTCTGCTGGCCAGCGACGTGGCGGAACGCGATGCACGCGAGGCCGCCGAGGCCCGCGCACAGCTGCTGGCCGATGCCCCCCGGCCCGTGATGCGCCCCGATAACCTAGTGCCCGCAGCGGCCGAGGAGGACACCGAATGAACCGCACCGAATTCATCGTGGTGATCGCGATCATCCTCTTCGTGGCCTTCGCGCTTGGCTGGTTCGCCAACTGGCTGGTGCACCGGCTGACACGGGTGTCGGGCGTCGACATGAACGAGTTGGAGGAAATGGCCAAGGCGCTGCATGACGCGGAAGAGACCCGCGATCAGGCGATTTCCTACCTGCAGCACCGCGAAGCGGAACTGACCAACCAGATCACCCAGACCGAGGCCGAGCTGCGGGCAGCCATGGAGGGTTTGCGCGAGGCGCGGCAGGAAGCCGAAGAGCTGCGCATCCACGTGGAACAGCAGAACCAGGGGTAGGCGGTTTCGCCGACTGCGTCGCCGACCCGGGAACGGCCCTTCTCAGGCCCCTTCGGGGCCCTCGTCGGGCCGTGTTGCCACGGACACGTGGTTGCTGGTTATGCGTCTGTCATCGGGTCGGGCGTGTGGAGGGGTTTGGATGCCTCCGGCGGGAGTATTTTTTGCCAAGAAGAAGGGGAAAGTTCACGAATTCTTAGGGGATTTGTGCTTTTGTATGGTCCAAGCGCTTGCCGGGTGACGCCGGTTTCCGGATCACGAGGGGATTTCTGGGCCTTTGCCGAAGACAGCCCCGAAAGGGCCAAGGCAGGCCGGTTCCATGCCCATTGCCCCGCATTCCTGCGGCGCCGCAGTCCTTTCCGAAAATGACGGTCAGATCATGAGCCTACCGCTGCTGCCAGCGCGCGAGGGCGTCTTCATCCTCGTCGCGGGCCGCGACCCATGCCGCGCCCTCGCCCGTGATTTCCTTCTTCCAGAACGGCGCGCGCGATTTCAGGTAGTCCATCAGAAACTCTGCCGCCGCGAAGGCATCTGCCCGGTGACGCGAAGCGGTGGCGACCATCATGATGGTGTCGCCCTGCCCCATGCGCCCGTAGCGGTGCAGGATGAAAGCGTCGGCCAGTTGCCATCGGCTCATCGCCTCCTCTGCGATCTTTGCCAGCGCTTTTTCGGTCATGCCCGGGTAGTGCTCGATCTCCATGGCGTCGAGATCGCCCGTCGCCACATCGCGAACGATGCCGGAAAAGCTGACCACCGCGCCCGCATTCGCCTGCCGCGCCGCAAAGCGGTTGAGCATCTCGCCCATGTCGAAGCTGTCGGACTGAACGATGATCTCGGGCATCTCAGCCCCCGGTCATCGGCGGGAAGAAGGCGACTTCCTTCGCCCCCGCAATCGGCGCGTCCAGATCGACCAGGTCCTGATCCACCGCGGCGCGGATGGCCTTGAGGTCAGAGAACGCAAAGGCATAGCCCTCATCCCGCGCTTTCAGCTCTTCGATCAGTTCGGCCACGGTGCTGGCCTCTGTTTCGATGGTTTCGTGCGCTGTGCCCACGCGTTCGCGCAGCCAGGCGAAATAGCGCAGCTCAATCATGGGGGTCCTCCCGCAGATGGGGCATGGCCTTGGCCAGGTAGTCCACGCCTGTCACCACGGTCAGTGCCGCCGCAAGCCACAGCAGGACGATGCCGCCGTAATAGGCGCGGTTGGCCCATTGGCTGAGGGCGACAAGGTGGAACTCATCCTCGACCTCGCCTGCAAAGATCTGGGCAACGATTTCGGCTGACATGCCATAGACATTCATTCCAAAATGATGCTCGAAAATCCCGTAGGAAAACAGCACCGCGATGGCGACCATCTGCACGGTGGTTTTCCACTTGGCCAGTTTCGTCACGCTGAGCGTGCCCGCCTTGTTGCCGAGGAATTCGCGCAGGCCAGAGACGAAGACCTCTCGGAACAGGATCGCGGCGACGGGCAGAATCAACACGGTCTGGAACCCGAAAAGCCCCATCAGCGTGGCCAGGGCGATCACCACCATCGCCTTGTCGGCAATCGGGTCGAGCATGGCGCCGAAACGGCTATGCTGTTTCCACAGACGCGCCAGATAGCCGTCGAGCCAGTCGGTCAGGGCCGCTGTCACGAAGAGGATCAGGGCGACCCAGTCGGCATAGGGGCGCGGCAGGATCAGGAAGATGATCGCAACGCCGGGGGCGGCGGCAAGCCGCGCGACTGTCAGGATATTTGGCAAGGTCCATCGCATGGCCAAGCATTAGCGCGGTTGCAGGGGCGGGACCAGCCCCGGCGGCAACGCCCCGCGCGATTTTGCGCGCACGGGGTCAACCTTTTTCATGGAAGAAATCATAGATTGTTTCGGCCAGCGCATCCGAGATCCCGTCCACGGCCTTCAGATCGGCAAGGTCCGCGCGGCTGACCGCCTTGGCGCTGCCGAAATGGGCCAGAAGCGCACGTTTGCGGGTGGCGCCGACGCCGGGCACGTCATCCAGAGGCGTGGCCCCGATGGCCTTGGCGCGCTTGGCGCGGTGCGTGCCGATGGCGAAGCGGTGCGCCTCGTCGCGCAGGCGCTGGACGAAATAAAGCACCGGGTCGTTGCGCTTCAGGGCGAAGGCGGGCTTGCCGAGGCGGTGGAACTCCTCCTTGCCCGCATCGCGGTCGATCCCCTTGGCGACGCCGATAAAGGGAACGTCGTCGATGCCCAGATCGGCAAGGATCTCCGCCACCGCGCTCACCTGTCCCGCGCCGCCGTCGATGAGCAGAAGGTCGGGCCAGGCGTCGCTTTCTCGGTCCGGGTCTTCTTTCAGCAGGCGTTTGAAGCGGCGGTTCAGAACCTCTTTCATCATGCCGAAATCGTCGCCCGGCGTCAGGCTGTCGCCCTTGATGTTGAACTTGCGGTACTGGCTTTTCAAAAATCCCTCGCGCCCGGCCACGATCATGCCGCCCACGGCATTGGTGCCCTGGATGTGAGAGTTGTCGTAGACCTCGATCCGCTCGGGCGGGTTTTCCAGCCCGAACGCCTCCGCCAGCCCATCCAGCAATCTGCCCTGCGTGGCGGCCTCGCTCATCTTACGGGCGAGGCTTTCGCGGGCGTTCCTTGCCGCGAAGGACACCAGTTCGGCCTTTTCGCCCCTGAGCGGCACCAGCAATTCCACCTTGCGGCCGCGTTTTTCCGTCAATGCCTCTGCCATCAGGTCGGCATTCTCGATGGGGTGCGACAGCAGTATCTGCCTTGGCGGGTCCTTCTCGTCATAGAACTGGCCAAGGAACGCCTCCAGCACCTCTGCCTCTTCCGCGCCGGACCCGGTGCGCGGGTAGAAATCGCGGTTACCCCAGTTCTGGTTGGCGCGGATGAAAAAGACCTGAACGCAGGCCTGCCCGCCCTCCATATGCAACGCCACGACGTCGGCCTCGGCCACGCCGCGCGGGTTGATGCCTTGCACCCCCTGCACCACGGTCAGCGCGCGGATACGGTCCCGCAGGGCGGCGGCGCGTTCGAATTCCATCGCCTCGGACGCGGCCTGCATGTCCCGCGCCAGCGCCTCCTGAATATGGCCGCCGTTGCCGGACAGAAACCGCTCGGCATCCTTAACCGATTGCGCGTAAGCTTCCGCCGAGATCAGGCCCACGCAAGGGCCGCTGCACCGCTTGATCTGGTAGAGCAGGCACGGCCGTGTGCGGCTATCGAAGGTGGCGTCTGAGCAGTTGCGCAGCAGGAAGACCTTCTGCAACTGGTTCAGGGTCCGGTTCACCGCGTCGGCGCTGGCGAAGGGGCCGTAGTAATTGCCCTTCTCCTTCTTCGCGCCGCGATGCTTCTTGATCTGCGGAAATGCGTGCGACCGGCTGACGAGGATGTTTGGGAAGCTCTTGTCGTCGCGCAGCAGCACGTTGTAGCGCGGTTTCAGCTGCTTGATCAGGTTCTGTTCCAGCAGCAGCGCCTCGGTTTCCGTGCGCGTGGTCAGGAACATCATCTCGGTCGTCTCGCGGATCATCCGGGCGATCCGGGCGCTGTGGCCCGTGGGCTTGGCATAGTTTGCCACACGCTTCTTCAGGTTCCGCGCCTTGCCCACGTAAAGCACCCGCGCCTGCGCATCGAGCATGCGGTAAACGCCCGGAGAGCCGTCAATCAGCTTCAGGTAAGAGGCGATCAATTCATGGCCGGTCAGCGGCATTTCAGAGGGCGTTTCAGACATCGTGATCCAGTTGAATCGATTCCATTGTCGGCTGCAACGATCCGGGGGCATGTTCAAGGAAAACCTTGTCCACGGTTTCTGTGGATAACCTTAGGGATAAAATGTTGGGATCGGTGATTTTTCCTTGTATTTGGCAGGGTTCATCGAATTGCCTAAATTTTAGGCACCCTTTTAATCTACTGAAAACAAGTGGAATTTTTTTTTCCACAGGCATGTTAAGGAAGCATGTCATAAAAGGGTCACACCCCTGTTACCGCAGCGTTAACGGTGGAAAACTGCGGGCGACCTGCCGAAAAAGGCCGGTTCGGGTCTATTCGACGCCAAGAATATCAGGGGTCTGCCAAGCCAGGTGCTGGCCACCATCGACGCAGATCAGCTGCCCCGTCACGCTGCGCGCGTGAAGGAAATAAAGCAGCGCCTGAACAATGCCCTCTGCATCCGCACCACGGCTCAGAACCGTTGCCTTGCGCTGACGTGCAAAATGGCTGTCGGACTGGCGCACGCCCTGCATGGTGGGACCAGGCCCGATGGCGTTGACACGCACATGCGGGGCCAGCGCCTGCGCGGCGGTGCGGGTGAAAGCCCAAAGCCCCATCTTGGCGATGGTGTAGCTCATGAATTCGGGCGTCAGCTTCTGCACCCGCTGATCGACCATGTTGACCACCAGCCCCCGCGCCTGCGGCTCGCCATTCTCGTCGGGTTCCGCCGGGGGCATCTGCGCGGCCAGCGCCTGCGTCAGCACCACCGGCGCGCGCAGGTTGGATTCCATGTGCCTGTCCCAGCTGGTCCGGGTCATCGACTGGATGTTGTCGTATTCAAAGACCGAGGCGTTGTTGACCAACACCGTCACCGGCTGAGCGAGGGCCTCAACCGCGCGGGGCAGCAGGGCCTGAGTCTGGTCTTCATTCAACAGGTCCGCCTGGAGCGTCACGGCCCGGCGGCCAAGGGCGCGGATGGCGTTTGCGGTGTCTTCGGCTTCATTCGATGATCCGGCATAGTGGATGGCCACGTCATGGCCCGCCTCTGCCAGCGCCAACGCCATGGCCCGGCCAAGCCGCTTTGCCCCACCTGTCACGAGTGCGGTCATCCTTGCCCTCCGTTCAGCTCAGGACACTGATCACATAAATGAGGTACAGCACGGTGAAAACCACCCCCACGACGCGGCCAAACACCCAACGGAAATAAACGAACGGGATCAGCAGCAACGAGGCGGCCAGCATGATCCACAGATCGAAGGTCAGGATCTCCGCGTCGACCGGGATCGGCCCGACCAAGGACGCGACGCCGATGATTCCCAGAAGGTTGAAGATGTTCGACCCGATCACATTGCCCAGCGCCACTTCGGCATGACGGCGCAGCGCGGCCATGACGGTTGTGGCCAGTTCCGGCAGCGAGGTGCCGACGGCCACAAGCGTCAACCCGATGGCGGTTTCGCTAACGCCGAAACTGCGCGCGATCACCACCGAGCTATCCACCAGCAGATCTGCGCCAAGCGGCAGGCCCACGAGCCCGAGCAAAAGGAAGACGACGATCTGCCACCAGGGCATGTCGGGGTCGGCGCCTTCCACATCCTCCAGCTCTTCCAATGCGGCCGTGGCGGCGCTGTCGCGCTTGTGCGACCGCGCTGTCCAGGCGGCTTCCCCCAGCATCAGCGCCAGACCCGCCAAAAGGATCAGCCCGTGCCACCATGTGAACGGACCGGCGAAGGCCAGCCCGATGAAGGCCAGGGTCGCAACCATCATGATCACGAAGTTGCGGCGGGTGTCGCATTGACTGGTATCCAGCCCCGACATGAGCGCGGGAATACCCAGAACCAGCAGGATATTGGCGGTGTTCGACCCCACCACATTGCCAAGCGCCAGCCCCGGCACCCCGTCCAGAATGGCGCTGATCGAGATCAGAAGTTCGGGCGCCGAGGTGCCGAAGGCCACGATGGTCAGACTGACGATAAGTGCCGGGATGCCGAGGCGCAGGCTCAGGTTCACCGCGCCCCTGACCAGCGTATCCCCCGCAAGCAGAAGGATTACGAGGCCAAGCCCCGCCAGAAGGAATTCGGTGATCAGCACTTAGCTGCGCCCCTCGTTGCAATTGCGGCAGGCCCCGCCCGTCACGTTGATCTGCCCGCAGGTGGGGCAGGTGCGGGGGCGTGGCAGACTGCCGCTTTTGCGCCGCGTCACACGCCGCGCCCCGCCCGGCCAGCGCAGCCGCCCGAACATGGCCAGAACCGCCATGCCAACGAGGAAGAATGTTGCGATCTTGACCAGCATGTCAGAGCCCGTACCGCGCCCATGTGGCACGATCCTCGACCTGTCCCAGCGCCTCTGCCGTCAGGCTGGCACCGAAGCGCTGAAAGAGGCCCCGCTTGGGGCCGTGGACAGCGAAGCGGGTCTTCTCGCCGTAAAGCTCTTTCATCTTGGGCACCAGATGGGCGATGCCATCGGCCAGCCCCAGATCGACGGCGCGCTGCCCTACCCAGAACTCGCCGGTGAAGATATCCGCATCCTCTGCCAGCCGGTCACCCCGGCGCGCCTTCACATGGGCGATGAAGCTTTCGTGGATCTGCGCCTGCAGCCCTTTCAGACGGGCGATATCCTCGTCCCTCTCAGGGCGGAACGGGTCCAGCATGGACTTGTCCTTGCCTGCCGTGTGGACGCGCCGTTCAATGCCATGTCGCGCGATAAAGTCCTGCAAGCCGAAGCTGGCGGAAATCACCCCGATCGACCCCGCGATAGAGCTGTCATCGAGCCAGATGTGATCCGCCGCACAGGCCAGCCAATAGCCGCCCGAGGCCGCCACATCTTCGACGAAGGCATGAACGGGCACCTTCTTCTCTTCCGCCAGCCGCCGGATGCGGGCAGCGATGAGCGAGGATTGCGCGGGCGAGCCACCGGGCGAGTTGATCACCAGCGCCACCGCCTTTGGCTTGCCCTTGGCAAAGGCCTTCTCGATGGCGGGGGCCATGGCCATGTCGTTCAGAACCCCGGCCCGGCTGCCGCTGGCAATGGGCCCGGTCAGCCGAATGACGGCGACCAGAGGGTCGGATGACATGAAGGGGATGAAACGTTTCATACAGGCCCATGTAGCCATGCCCCCGCCACCCGGCAAGAGCGGCCCTCACAGAATGCCAGGTCTGTGACCGCCCCGCCGCAGAAACTGAGTGTATCGGGCCTACTGTGCCGTCCAGCCGCCATCCACGGGGATGGCCGTGCCGGTCACGTTATGGGCCATGGGATCGCAGAGCCACAGCGCCAGCCGCCCGATCTCGGATGGGTCCGAGGTGCGGCGGGTGGGTTGTTTTTCGGCCAGCAGGTCGGCGATGGCAGCATCCCTGTCGCCGCCGATGATCTGGGCGCGCGCCTCGATCTGCGGCACGATCAGCGCGGTTTCGGTCCAGCCGGGGCAGATGCAGTTCACCGTCACGCCGCCCGAGGCTTTGCTGCCCGCCATCGCATATTCCAGCGCCGCCACTTTCGATAGGCCGATGATCCCGTGCTTGGCCGCCACATAAGGCGCCTTGTGGACCGAACCGATCAGTCCTTGGACCGAGGCGATATTGACCACCCGGCCAAAGCCCCTGTCCGCCATCACCGGCAGCGCGTGCTGCATGGTATGGAAGGCCGCTGACAGGTTCACGGCGATGATCGCGTTCCAGTTGGCGCGCGGCATGTCGGCTATCGGCGCGGGGTGCTGGATGCCTGCGTTGTTGACGAGGATATCGGCCCCGCCCCAATCGGCCACTGCAGCCATCAGGGCATCAATTTCCTCGGGCTGCATCAGGTCGCCGGGGAAGAAGCGGACCTCACTTGCGCCAGCGGCCCGCAAAGCCGCGCTCGCCGTTTCAATCTCGGTCTCTGTCGCGATCCCGTGCAGGGCGACCCGCGCACCAGCCCCGGCCAGTGCCTCGGCAATCGCAAAACCGATCCCCTGCACCGATCCGGTGACCAGCGCCGTCTTTCCCGAAAGATCCGTCATCTGTCATGCTCCAGCAGTTTGCGCAGCTCGGTCTTCAGAACCTTGCCGTAATTGTTCTTGGGCAGCGCCTTGACCCGACGGTAGTGCTTGGGCCGTTTGAAGCGCGCGATATTGTCGAGGCAGAGCTGGTCCAGCTCCTCCGGCCGCGCCTGTCCGACATAGAAGGCCACCACCTCCTCCCCCCAATCGGGATGCGGTTTGCCGACGACGGAGGCCTCTGACACGGCGTCATGCATCAGCAGCACCTCCTCCACTTCACGCGGGTAGATATTGGACCCGCCCGAGATGATCATGTCCTTGGATCGGTCCTGCATGGTGACATAGCCATCTGCGTCCATGAAGCCCATGTCCCCGGTCATCAGCCAGCCGTTCAGCAGTGTCTTGGCCGTGGCCTCGGCGTTCTGCCAATAGCCGGGCATGACGGTGTCGCCCTTGACCATGATCTCGCCGTGTTCGCCCGGCGGCAGCGGGTTGCCCTCTGCATCGCCGATCCTCACTTCAACAGCGGATTGCGCGCGCCCGACCGAGGCGAGCCTTTCGCGCCAGCGGGGGTGGCGGCGGTCGGTTACATCATGGCGGGAAAGCGCGGTGATCCCCATCGGGCATTCACCCTGTCCGTAAACCTGCACAAAAACCGGTCCGAATTGATCCACGGCCTCGACAATATCAGCGACATACATCGGCCCGCCCGCATAGACGACCGTCCGCAACCCTTCGCCGGTTTCTCCGGTCTCTTTCGCGATCTCGGTCATCCGTTTGACCATAGTTGGGGCGGCGAACATGTGGATGCGGGTGTGATGCTTGGCCAGCGCGAAAATCTCCGCCTCATCGAACCCGCCCGACGGCGGGAAAACGTGACGCGCCCCGGCACGGACATGCATCAGGTTGTAGATCCCGGCCCCGTGGGAAAGGGGCGCGGCGTAAAGCGCGGCATCGTCAGGACTGACCGCATCGGCATCGACCTCGTAGCACAGCGCCATTGAGATCAGCATCCTGTGCGTGATCATAACCCCCTTGGGCCGCCCGGTGGTGCCGGAGGTGTAGAAGAGCCAGGCCAGATCATCCGGGCTGCGGTCCTGCGCGGGGATCGGGTCGGTGGCGTAGATGGCGTCCATCCCGGTGCCGATATCGACGATCTCGCCCGCCGCCTCCGCCTCGCGCAGGTCCCCGGCCATGCCGGGCGAGGCGAAGCTCAGCCTGGTGCCGGAATCGCCGATGATCCACGCGGCCTCTCGCCCGTGCAGCTTGGCATTGATCGGCACCACCGCCGCGCCCGCATACCACGCGCCATATTGCACGATCAGGTAATCGGGCACGTTCTTCATGAAAAGCGCCACCCGATCGCCGGGGCCGATGCCCTTGGCGGTCAGCCAGCCCGCCACGGCAGCGGCCTTGGCGTGGAAGCTGCCGTAATCTTCTACAAGATCGGTTCCAAGATACATCGCGGGCCGGTCGGGGCTGACCTGAGCCATACGGTGAAGCCAGAAGGATATGTTCATCAGGCGCGCTCGGCCTCCAGAATGGTGCAGTAATTGGCGACGCCAGAGCCGCCCATGTTGAACACCATACCCAAAGACGCGCCGTCTTGCTGCATCTCTTCTGCGGTGCCGGTCACCTGCCGCGACACCAGCACATGCATGGAGACCCCCGTGGCCCCAACCGGGTGCCCCTTGGCCTTCAGCCCGCCCGACAGGTTCACCGGCAGCCGCCCGTTCCGCATGACCGCCCCTTCGCGCAGCAGGCTCTCCCCCTGCCCCGGCGCGGCCAGCCCCATGGCCTCGTAAATCATCAGCTCGGCGATGGTGAAACAGTCATGCACCTCGGCCACATGCAGATCGTCAAGCGTCACGCCACCGGCCAGAAGCGCCCGCCGGAACGCCTCTCGCGGGCCTTCGAACGCCGTCAGGTCACGGCGTGACATGGGCAGGAAGTCATTCACCTGTTCGGCCGCCCGCAGGCGCACGGCGCGGGGCATGGCCCTTGCCACGTCATCAGCGACAAGCACGATGGCAGCGGCCCCGTCAGACACCAGTGAGCAATCCGACATCTTCAGGGGTGCCGCGATCATCGGGTTGCGCTCGCTTTCCGTTGCGCAGAACTCCACCGGCAGTTCCTTGTGCAGCTGCGCCAGAGGGTTCGCCATGGCATTGGCGTGGTTCTTGGCGGCGATCATTGCCAAGGCTTCCGTCTTGTCGCCGTACCTGTCGAAATAGGCCCGCGCGAAGCCTGCGAAGACGGCGGGGAAGGACAGGCCCGCCTCTTCCTTCTGATAGGCGGCATGGCCAAGCGCGGCGGCCACATCACGGGTGGGCAGGTGGGTCATCTTCTCAACCCCCAGGACGAGCGCCACCTTCGCCTCGCCCGCCAGGATCGCGTTGCGTGCGGCGAAGACGGCGGCAGATCCGGACGCACATGCGTTCTCAACACGGGTTGCGGGGGTGAAGCGCATCAACGGGTCTATCGACAGGGCCATCGAGGCGGGGAAGCCATCGGGCACCATGCCGCCGTTGAAATGGCCCATCCAGATTCCGTCCACCTCGCCCGGTGCAATGCACGCATGGGCCAGCGCCTCGCGTCCGGCCTCGATGACAAGATCTTCGATCCCCTGCCCTTCCAGCTTACCGAATTTCGTGTGACCCCAGCCAACGATATGAACCATTCCCGGTTCCTCCCTATGATGCTGGCGGCAGGATGCGCCTGCGCGCGGCACCCGGCAATTCCGTAGAACTACGTGGGTAACAAGGGGTATCCCCAAAGCCGCGCAATCACGCTAGACCTATTGATATGGACCCGCACGCCCTTGCCTTCACTCATGCGCCGCTTGGCCTTGTTCTGCTGGAAAACCGGGTGATCCGGGCTGCCAATCTGCGCTTTGCCGAGATCTTCGCCGGGCCGGTTGAGGCGTTCGCGGGCATGGACATGGCGCGGCTTTACCCGTCGGTCGAGGACTACCAGAGGATCGGCGCGCGCGGGCTGGCGGCGATGCGCGAAAGCGGCACTTATGACGATGAACGGATCATGCAGCGCCTGACCGGAGAGCTCTTCTGGTGCCGGGGGCGGGGGCGGTCGCTGACACCCGACGACCCGTTCGCACGCGGCGTCTGGTCTTTCTCGGACCTGTCAGAGGCCCGCCCTGTTGTGCAGCTGACCCCGCGCGAGAGAGAGGTGGCGATGCTGACCGGACAGGGCCTGACATCCAAGGAAATCGGGCGCAAGCTGGACCTGTCCTACCGCACGGTGGAACAGCATCGCGCCCGGCTGCTGAAGAAATTCGACGCCCGCAATATCGCGGAACTGGTGGCGCGGTTTTCGGGGATGCCGTTTTAGGCGCTCAGGCGAACCGCACCGAAACCGACCCGAAAGGCCCATAATCCGCATGGATATCCGTGCCCGGCGGGCATTCCACCGGGGCAACGAAGGACCCTGCCAGAACCACCTGCCCCGCTTCCAGATGCTGCCCATATTGGCCCATGCGGTCCGACAGCCAGACAATGCCCATGACGGGATCGTTCAGCACGGCTGCGCCAAGCCCTGTGGCCACGACCTGATCGTTCTTCGTCAGGATCGCGCCGACCCACCGGAGGTCGACATCCTCGGGCGCGTGACGCTGCCCGCCCAGAACGATGCCGCCATTCGCGGCGTTGTCGGCCACGGTGTCGAAGATCCTGCGCGGCTGGCCGGTCACGGGGTCGGCGCGCTGAATGCGGGTGTCGAGGATCTCGATCGCGGGGGCCACGTAGTCGGTCGCGGTCAGCACCTGGTCACGCGTCACCTGCCCATGCAAGGGCCCCTTCAGAACAAATGCAATCTCCGCCTCGATCCTTGGCTGGATGAATCGCCCGGCGGGCACGGTACTGCCATCGGGGAAATCCATGTCGTCATAGATGACGCCGCTATCGGGCGTGTCGATGCCAAGCGCGTCCTGCATAACCTTGGAGGTCAGGCCGATCTTCCAGCCGATGATGCGACGGCCCTGGGCCAGTTTGCGGGCCATCTGGGCGGATTGGATCGCGTAGGCATCGTCCAGCGTGATCCCCGGATGGCGCAGGGACAGCAGACCGATCTGACGGCGATCCGCCTCGGCCTGCAACAGATCCTGCGCCGCCTGATCCACCTCGGCCCGCGTCAGCATCCTTCGTCCTCCACCCCGTTACGCAGAATGCCGATGCCCTCGGCCTCCACCTCGATCACGTCGCCGGGCTTCAGCCAGATCGGCGGATCGAACCGCGCACCCGCGCCGGTGGGGGTGCCGCAGACGATGACATCGCCGGGGACCAGCGTGGTGAAGGTCGAGACATAGTTCACGATATAGCGGAAATCATAGAGCATCCGCCCCGTCCGGTCCTGCTGCCGGACCTCGCCATTCACGCGGGTGGTGAGCGCGATATCATCGAGCTGCGCCGCATCCCTGAACGGCACCAGCCAAGGGCCAATCGCCCCCGACCTATCCCAGTTCTTGCCTTGCGTGACGTTGAACTTCGCGTGACGCACCCAATCGCGGATCGTACCTTCGTTGCACAGTGTCAGGGCGGCGATGTGATCATAGGCCGTTTCTCGCGGGATGCGCCGCCCGCCCTTTCCGATGACGATGGTCACTTCGCCTTCATAATCCAGCTGCGGCGATTCCGGCGGGCGGATCAGGTTCTGGCCGTGGCCCACGAAACTACGCGGGAAGCGGATGAACATCGAGGGCCTGCCGGGCGCGGCCTGACCGTCCTTGTATTCGGCATTCCGGTCGGGGAAGTTCACGCCGATGCAGATGATCTTTTCGGGATGCGCCACAGGGATCAGATAGGTGATGTCCCCGGGCTGATAGGTCGGGGCCTGCCCATGGGCGGCGGCGATGACCTCTTCCAATGCACCAGCAGCGACAACATCCTGAAGCGTGGCAAAGCGGGTGCCGAATTGCGCTGTCATGTCGATGATGCCGGCCTCGGTCACGACGCCATAGCGGTCCGCGCTATCGGCGTGGAAGGCAGCGATACGGGCGGGTAATGCAGTCATGTCGGGCACCTCTCAGGGGGCGATGATGGGCTGGGAGGTCAGATCGCTGTCGACCAGATCGGCCCCATCAAAGACCGACCCAAGCTCGAACCAACTGCGAGGTGCAGGTGCGCCCCAAAGTGTCTGGCGCTGCGGGTCTTTCAGATCCCATTTGATCGGTTCGTGATCGGGGTCGATGGTCTGGTAGTCGGAACAATAGATCTCGGTCCGGTGCCCGTCCTTGTCGCGGATATACAGGAAGAAGGCGTTCGAAATCCCGTGCCGTCCTGGCCCGCGTTCGATGTTTTCAAGGTAACCCGTGGTCGACATCAGGTCGAGCAGGTCGATGATGTTGAGCGGTGTCGGCACCCAAAAGGCCACATGGTGCAGCCGAGGCCCGGTGCCGTTGGTGAAGGCAATGTCATGCACGCCGCCCTTGCGGTGCATCCACGCCGCCCAGGTCCGGCCCGTTTCGGCATCTTCGGTGTATTCCGTGACGCGAAAACCCAATTCGTTATAGAAGGCCACGCTTTCATCCACATTCGATGAGAACAGGTTGAAATGGTCGATGCGGAGCGGCTTGACCCCTCGGTACAGCTTGTATTGCTGATGGATCGGGGGCAGCCGGTCCATATGCGCGTAGAATTCCAGCGGCACCCCGAACGGGTCGCGCGTGGCCAGCACCCGGCCCATGAAGGGACGCTCGATCCAGTCAACAGGCAGATCACGGGCGGCGAACCAATGGGCGGCCTTGTCGAGATCCTCGTCGCTCCAGAGCTTGAAGCCAAGACTGCCGACAGACCCTGCATCGGCCCGGCGCAGGATCAGGCAGTGATGGCCGCGTTCCTCCATCGCCCGCAGGTAGATCGCATCGGCATCCTCATGCGTGACTTGCAGCCCGAGCGTGTCCACATAGAACCCGCGTGCCCAGTCCAGATCCGTTACCCGCAACTCCACATGGCTGAGACGAACAATGTTGAATGGCGGTGACAGATTGGGGGCAGGAATTGGCATCGTATCCTCCGATCACGCCTAAGATCATGCACGGGCTAAAGCAGCTTGTATAGTTGCTTTGTTAAGCTTTATGGGGGTAGCCTGTCAACTACCCGCTCGTTTCACCGACAGGCGCGGCGCGCCGGACTGCACGGATATCAGCATCACAAAACCGGAAAGCGCACGCAGGGTCGATCCCGCGGGCGCTTTGCCTTGTGCCTTGTCTGCCATGTGGACAGGCCGTGCCCGCCAGTGTCAGTCCGCGCGGGTTGCAGCCCAGATCATGCCCCGGCGCAGGATCTCGGTCACTTGCGGCACTTTCAGATCGTTCAGCTCGTGCCCAATTGAGCAATAGAACACCCGGCCCTTGTCCCAACGGCGTTTCCAGACAACCGGGATGACCGTGCCTTCGATCCACCACAGGTGATCGCCGCTGAAGGTGGTGGTCGCCAGCACGTCGTTCGAGGGATCGACGAGCATGTAGTATTGCTCTGACCGCAGTCGGAAGCTCTTGATCCCCTGCACCAGCGGGTCGGCGGGTTTGCAGATCGTCACATCGTAGTCGATGTAATCCTCGGCCGGTTGCAGATTGTCGGGCCAGCCCGGCGGGTGGGCCACGAACTGCCCGCCGATGAGGAAATGGTAGGTCGGCCGGTCGCGGAAGGCGTCGCCCATATGGCCGTGCCAACCTGCAATCCCCCTGCCCTCGGAAATGAGCTTTAGCAGCCCATCCTCCTGCGGCTTGGTCATGTTGCCAAACTCTTCCTTGTGGCCGGACCGGGCCGAGGACCAGATCGGCACGATCAGGTCGACATCGGCAAGGCTTTCCGGCGAGGCCAGCGGCTCCAGCGTGTCGTAGACATCGACCTCGAAGCCATTGTCTTCCAGCAGCGCCTTGCACCAGTCACTGAAGTTGGTGGGGGTGTGACCTTCCCAGCCCCCGACGAAAAGCGCGGCTTTCATGTCTGTTTTCCTCGCATGTAGTTCAGGATTGCGGCCATGTCGCGCGCGTCATAGCCCGCGCCCGCCGCCTCGTTGAGTACGTCAAGCGTGACCCGGCTCTGCGGCAGGGGAACGCCCAGCTTGCCCGCCAGCTCCGCCGTCACGCGCATGTCCTTCTGCGCCAGCGCGACGGTGAAGGTCACCTCATGGGACGCCTCATCGAGATAGAGCGGCTTGCGGTATTTCAGCATCGGCGCGCAGGCGGCGCTGGCCTCGATCGCCTCGAAAGCCGCCCCGGTGGGGATGCCCGTAGCCTCTGCCAAAGTCATCGCCTCCGCGAAGGTCTGGTTGATGCCGTGGATCAGCATGTTGACGGCGAGTTTCATGACCGCCCCCGCGCCCGTTCGGCCAAGGCAGATCGTCTGCTTGCCCATGGCATCAAACAGCGGCTGGATATGGGCCAGCATGTCCTTGGAACAACCCGCCATGATCAGCAATTGCGCGTCCTGAGCGGCCTGCGTGGCACCGGACACGGGCGCGTCGATCACGACCCGGCCTTCCGGGGCAGCATCGGCCAGTGCTGCGATGTGATCGGGGCTCATCGTCCCCATTTCCAAGAAATGCGTGGCGCGCGACCCGGCAAACAGGCCCTCCGGTCCGAAATGGACCGCCTCGGAGGAGACATCGTCAGCCAGCATGGTCACGACGATATCGGCGACATCTGCCAGCGCGCGGGGAGAGACCGCGCTGACAGAGCCGGTGGCCGTCGCGAGGTCGCGCGCCTTGTCGGGGCTGCGGTTCCAGAGGATCACCTCATATCCCGCGCCCGCAAGGTTCGCGGCCATGCGGGCTCCCATTCTGCCAAGTCCGGCAAATCCGACCTTCATCTCAGGCAGCCTTTCCACCCCCGATTCCGGAAATCGCCTGAATCAGATTGTCCTCGGTCACTTCCTCCGACGTGAAGGTGCGGATGATCCGTCCCATATACATTGCCACAATCCGGTCCGAGACATGCAGAACCTCGGGCATTTCGGAACTGACGACGATGACAGCATAGCCCTGCGCGGCCAGTTCGCGGATCAGGTTGTGGATCTCGGACTTGGACCCCACGTCGATGCCACGCGTCGGTTCATCCACGATCAGCACATTGGGATGCATGGACAGCCATTTGCCGATGACGATCTTCTGCTGGTTGCCACCCGAGAGATTGCCGACCGTTTGTCGCCAGCCCGGAGTGCGGATATCGAGCTTGTCGCGGTACTGATCGAAGATGGCCACCTCGGCACCGTCGGACACGAATGGCCCCGCAGTGAGATCCCCGACCTGCGGCAAGGTCATGTTGTCGCGACAGTTCATGCCGAGGACGAGGCCCTGCCCCTTGCGGTCCTCGGGCACCAGAGAGATGCCGCGCGCAATGGCATCGGCCGGCGACTGGATGGTCACTTCCTCGCCATCCATCAGGATCGTGCCCGCCGACGGGGTGCGCAGACCGAACAGCGTTTCGGCAATCTCGGTGCGGCCCGCACCGACAAGCCCGTAAAAGCCGACAACCTCGCCCCGGCGCACCTCGAAACTGACATCCTCATACAGGTTGCCACAGCTCAGCCCCCGCACCTCGATGGCCACATCGCCCAATTCGTGATGGCTTTCGTTGCGGCTGAGGTCGAGCTTTCGCCCGATCATCATCTGGGTCACGCCTTCCTCGTCGGTTTCGGCGGTGTTGACGGTTCCCTGATACTGTCCGTCGCGCAGGACGCTGATCCGGTCGGTGATCTTGAAGATCTCTTCCATCCGGTGAGAGATATAGGCGATGCCGACACCCTGCGATTGCAGATCGGCGATCACCTCGAACAGCACGACCTTTTCCGCGTCGGTCAGGGATGCGGTCGGTTCATCGAAGATCACCGCCTTTGCGTCGACGGTCAGGGCGCGGGCAATCTCGACCATCTGCTGATTGGCAATCGAAAGGCTGCCGACACGGGTCTTCGCGTTGAAACCGACATTCAGCTTCTTGAGGATCTCATTGGTGTTGGCCTCAAGCTGTGCCCAGTCCACCAGTCCGAACCGCTTTCGCGGCAATTCGCCAAGATAGATGTTTTCGGCGACGCTGAGTTCCGTTGCGAGGCTGAGTTCCTGGTGAATGAAGACGATGCCCTTGGCCTTGGCTTCTAGCGGACCGGACATGACCACCGGTTGTTCATCGACGATGATCTGGCCTTCGTCGGGCTGGTATATGCCGCCAAGCACCTTCATCAGCGTGGATTTCCCGGCACCGTTTTCGCCCATCAGGGCATGGACCTCGCCCGGAAGGAGGGTCAGGGAAACGCCGTCAAGGGCACGGACGCCGGGAAAGGTCTTTACGATGCCTTCCAATCGCAGCACGGGGGTTTTCTCGGTCATACCTTCAACTCCTCTTTGCCTTTCACGTTCAGTTGCCGATCGAGGAACAGCACCGCGATAAGGATAAGGCCGATCACAAGGTTCACGGTTGCGGTGTCGGCACCGATATGGCCAAGCCCCTTTCGCAGAAGCTGGATTGCGATAACGCCGCCAAAAGTGCCCACGATGGACCCCGCCCCACCGATCAGCTTGGTGCCGCCAAGCACCACGGCGGTGATGGCCCACAGCTCGAACAGCATCCCGTCATTGGGGTTCACGGACCCGCTGCCGGAATAGAAGGTCACCGCCGACAGCGCTGCGAGAAAACCGATCAGCACGAAATTGATCAGCATGTGCGGCCCCACCCGGATCGCGGCATTGACCGCCGCCTCGCGGTTGTTGCCGACGGCGTAGGCGTTGCGCCCATGCACGGTACGGGTCATCACGAACCAGACGATCAGGGCCACCGCAAGGAAGACAAGCGCCGGGGTTTCGACCCCGAAAATGTCCCATTCCGCGATGTCGACCATCGTCCAGTTCAGGTGATAGGTCGGGTTCTCGCCGTTATACATGAAGACAAGGCCCCGGTAGCCGAGCATCGACCCAAGCGTCACGATGAACGCATCAACGCCCGTCTTCCACACGATGATGCCGTTGATCAGGCCAAGAACCGCCCCGGTCAGCAGGGCGAACAGCCACGCCAGCGGGATCGCCCAATCGCCCAGAGACTCCATGAACGGCCAGGACATCGAGTCGAGCATCACAATGGCACAAAGTGCGTAGATCGCCCCGACGCTCAGGTCGATATTGCCGTTGATCATGATCACCGTCATGCCGACCGCGATGATCCCGATGGGTGCCGATTGCTTGAGCAGCAGCAGCATGTTGTCGAGGTCCATGAAGGCCCGTTCGGACAGCGACCAGAACTCACCGGCGATCTGGAAGAAGATCAGTTCCAGTACGATGAAGCCCCAGATGGCGCCGTTCTTAATGAGGTTGGACATGTTATCGCTTTTCATCTGTCTGTCCCCTCACGCGATCGCTGACCAGAGCTTGCCGCGCTTGGTGGCAATATCGAGCCACACGGCAAGGATGATGATGACCCAGGTCACGACGAACTGGACGTAGAACTCGAGCCCCGCCAGCAGCAGACCGTTCTGGATGAAGCCGAGGATCAGCACGCCGATCACGGTCTTGAACACGGTACCGGACCCGCCAAGCAGGGATGCACCCCCGAGGATGACTGCGGCCAGAACCTCCAGCTCCATTCCCTGGCCCACGGTGTTCTGCGCGCCCATGGTACGGCTGGCCTGAATCAGACCGGCGGTGGCGACGCAGAAAGAGGAGATGATGTAGGTGAAGAACACCACCCGCGCGCGCGGGATGCCGGAAAAAGTCGCCGCCGTGCCATTTCCGCCCACGGCATAGACCTTTCGGCCAAAGGGCGTCTTGGCAAGAAGGATCGCCAGCACCGCCGCGAGCAATCCGAAGATCAGAACCGGGATCGGAATGCCAAGCGCTGTGCCGCGCCCGAAGACGCCAAACCAGGTGGCGTCCTGATTGGCGATATCCATGTTCTGCCCGCCCGACCAGGTCAGCGTCAGGCCGTGAATGGCCGACAGCATCCCCAATGTGACGATCAGCGAGTTGAGCCTCAGATAGCCCACGAGAAAGCCGATCAGCGCCCCGATGGCCATGGTCATGGCGAACATGACGGGAATAGCCAGATAGGGGCCAAAGGCTGGGTTTTCGTGCAGGTCAAGAACCACGATGGCCGAGAACGACATCAGCGACCCGACCGAGAGGTCAAGGTTGCCGCCGATCACCACGAAAGTCACGCCAAGCGCCATGACCCCCAGGATCGCCGAGGACCGGATCACGCCGAACACATTGTCAATGTCGATAAAGCGCGGATTCCAAAGCGAAAATCCGACCATAAAAAGCACGAAGGCCACCAAGATGCCCTGTCGGGCCAGAAAGCGGCCTACCGCGTCCAGGTTCTTCTCTGCCATCTTCTCTCCTCCCGAACAGCGCGCGTGTCGCGCGGCACTGTTATTTCCCTGATCCTCTGGCCGCCCGCCCCGATTTGAAGGGCAGTCAGACCAGCGTCATTCCTCCGTCGATCATCACGATCTGGCCGGTCATGTAGTCGCTGTCCTTCGCAGCCAGGAAGGTGGTCGTTCCGGTGATATCCTCGGGTCTTGCCACGCGGCCCTTCAGGATATCGGCCGAAAATTCCTCCATCGCCTGCCCCGGACGCTCGGCTGCTCCGATCTCCATCAGGTCCTGATCGACCTGATCCCACATCTCGGTGGCAACCACACCCGGCGCGAAACCGGTGACGGTGATATTGTGCTTGGCCAGATCCCGCGCGCCCGATTGCGTCAGCGACACCACGGCCCACTTCGAGGCGCAATAAGGCGCCACATTGTCAAATCCCTGCCGGCTGGCAATCGAGGCGGTATTGATGATCTTGCCGCCGGTTCCCTGCGCAATCATCTGCTGCGCGGCCTCCTGCATGCCGATCAGGCATCCCAGCCCATTGATGTCCATGATGAATTTCCAGTTGTCCTCGGTCACATCGAGAAAATTCATCGGCTTGTTGACGCCGGCATTGTTGAACTTGACGTCCAGCTTGCCAAACGCCTCGACCGTTTTGGCAATCATGCTGCGGACCTGTTTCCGGTCGGTGACGTTTACCGACGCTGAAATGACGCGACCGCCGCCTGTCTTGGCGCGGTCTTCGTTCGCGGCCGCGACCGTGGCGACCTTGTCTGCATTGATATCAGCAAAACACACATCGGCGCCTTCGTCCAGCAACGCCTCTGCTATGGCGCGGCCAATGCCCTGCGCAGCGCCTGTCACGATGCAGGCACGCCCCGAGACTCGTCCCATGACGCCCTCCCCCGGTCTGTCGTTGTTCTTGTTTGGCGGTCAAGGCGGCACGGGGCCGGACACGTTCGGTCCGGCCCCGGCCTGTCAGTGGATCAGAAGACCGGACGGTCGAACTCGTCCATGTTTTCCTGAGTGATCTTCGGCGTGTCGAAGTAGTTCAGGAAGGGCACTTCCTCGCCATTCAGGATGGCGATCGCGGTGGCCAGTGCGGCCTCTGCGTCATCGACCGGCGACTGGTAGATGGAGCCCCAGTATTCGCCACGGCCCATGGCGTCGTAGCCCACGGCGAAGTTGGTGGCACCGACGAAGGTGATGCCTTCGGCGCGGCCTGCGGCAATCGCTGCGTTCAGGGCGCCAACACCCATGTTGTCATCGCCCGAGTAGACGCCGTCGATGTCGTCATACTGCACGAGGAACGCTTCCATCACGCGCTGCGAGTCTTCGCGGTTCCAGTTACCGGGCTGGGTTTCGACCAGCGTGACGTTCGGGCAAACCTCGGGCAGGCGATCTTCGAAGCCCTGCGCCCGCTCGATGGCGGTGGTGTAGCCGGGCTGACCGGAGATCTGCACGACGCGCGCTTCGTTCTCGATGCCGAGCTCGATGAAGCGGTCACACATGATTTCCGCGGAACGCGAACCCTGGGTGATGTTGTCGGGGCCGGAGAAGGAGGAGACGAAGTCGAACCCTTCTTCCGCGATGTTGGAGTTGGTGACGATCACCGGAATGCCGGCCTGGTACGCTTCGCGCACGGCGGGGATCACGGCCTGACCGTTGGTGGGCCAGATGATGATTGCATCGACTTCCTGCTGCACGAGATCCTGCATCTGCGCGATCTGGCGGGACACGTCGCCGCCCGCGTCAAGCACGACGACCTCGACATTGGGATCTGCTTCTGCCGCGGCGATGAACGCCTCTTCATAGGTCGTCTGATAGCTGTCGACGCCCACGTTGTTCTGGGTGATGCCGATGGTGAAGGTGCCACCATGTGCGTCTGCAGACGCTGCGCTTGCGAGAGCGATGCCCGCCAGCGCGGTGGTGCCCGCGATCATGGCCTTGGTGCGAATGTTCATCCTGGTTCCTCCCTTAGATGACTCAAATCTCGATGTCCCCGGCCGCCCGTCCAGAGGGAATCACCCTCGGGCTGCCGAATGACGCATTGGTCGCGTTTTTTGGCTTTCTGGTCCGCATTGGATTTGTTCATTTCGAACATTTTGTTGTTCAAAACGGATATCTGTGCTGTTCTTGCGGCCTTCCCAATCCGTCAAAAGCAACTGAGGCGAGACATGCGACAGCCGAATCCCCCCGTGGGCAGACCCGCAGCACATATATCCGAAGACGACAGGGACATGAAAAATATTCAAAACGAATATTTGCTAGGTGGCAGTCCGGTGACCCCCGGCAAGCCGCCCTATGTCTCGTCGGATATGTTGCAGGTCATTGATCTGATAGAGGATTTTTCCTCCGAGATCGAGTCCATGCTGGATGTTGCTTCGCCCAATCCGCATCTCAACATGGCGCTTCACCTTGTGAAGAACCACCTGGAGGGCCGGATAAGCACTGCGTCCTCGGTGATCGCGGCCTCTGCCGTGCCTTATGCCACCGCGCGGCGCAAACTGGCAGAACTGCAAGAGGCCGGGCTGATCGAAACCCGCCCGCGCACCAAGACCGGCAAGAGCTTTTCTCTCCATCCCAGTGCCTTGCTCATGCAGAACTGGGGGCAATTGGCGGACCGGCTGCTGCGCATGGCGAAGAAGCATGTTGGCGAAGGTGGCAGCTCCCGGTCCGAGGCGGAGTATTATTTCGGCGGCTCTTACCAGATTGGCCGTTCGATCCAGCCGCCCAAGGTTCTGCCAGAGCCGCTTTCGCTGAGCGGCGGCCTGCGCATCCTCGTTCATGGCGATCCCACCTTCATGGTGATGGAAAGCCTCAAGCGCCAGTTCGAGCAGGTCGTCGGCACCAAGATCAGCCAACGGGCCTTTTCCATCGACCGGCTGCATGAAGAAGCATTGCGCAACGGCGAACGTCCGGCCAGCCGCTATGACATCATCGCCGTGGACCTGCCCTGGATCGGTGAATTCGTGTCCAAGGGCCTGCTGACACCGCTAACCGACATACTGGATATCGAGTCGCTCGATCCGGGCGACTTCCATACCGCGGGCTGGCAAGCGGCGCATTGGGCGGGCCAGCCCTATGGCGTACCAAGCCAGACCACGCCCGAACTGATGTTCTACCGCAAGGACTGGTTCGCCGAGGCCGGGCTCGAACCGCCACGGACCACAGGCGCCGTTCTGGAGGCCGCCAAGACCTTTCACGAGCCGCGAAAGGGCCGCTACGGCATCGCATGGAACGCCGCGCGCGGCACCGCGCTTGGCCATACATTCATGATGACCTGCGCCGATTTCGGCCAGCCGATCCTGAATCTTGCGGAAATCGCGGGGGGCTTCGACGCGGGTCGCCTAAACCGCGACGACCTGGTGCCAAGCATCGACACGCCGCGTGCGCTGGAGGCGGCCGACTACCTGATGGCGCTGCTGGAATTCTCGCCGCCCGATATCCTGTCGATGTCGTGGTACGAACGCGTCCGCCCCTATGCGGCGGGCAAGATCGCCATGGCCTACGGCTATACCCTGCTGGCCCCCTATTTCGAGCTGGACGAGAAATCGCCCGCCAATGGCAACACCGGCTACCTGCCGCACCCCGCCGGTCCGTCCGGCCACCCGATCGCGCCCGTGGGCGGCTATGTTCTGTGCATTCCATCGAACCTGCCGGATGAGAGGAAGCGAGAGGCGGCCAAGGCGCTTGTCGCCTTCACCTCGCCCGAGGCGCAGAAGCTTTATGTCCAGCATGGCAGCCGCACAGCGCCCCGCTACTCGGTCGGCGCGGATCCCGACGTACGCCAGCTATCGCCCATCTTCGAGGCCGTCGATGCCATGTCCTGGCATGACGAACTGCAATTCTGGCCCCGCCCGCCGGTCCCGCAGATCAACCAGTTGATCGCGATCTGCGGAGAGGAGCTTCACGACATGCTGCGGGGTGTCTCAGCCCCGCGCGAGACCCTGGCACGGGTTCAGTCCCGCGCCGAACAGGTCATGCGACAACACAGGGATTAGAGGAGGAACCCCAATGGACCCCAATCGACTCAACGGCAAGAATATCCTGATCACCGGCGCCGCGCGCGGCATGGGCGCAGGCAACGCAGAGGCCTTCGCGGCACAGGGTGCCAATGTGTGCCTCGGTGACCTTGATCTCGACGAAGCGCAGAAGGTTGCCGACAGGATCAACGCGGCCGGCAACGGCAAGGCGATTGCGGTCAAGATGGACGTCACAAAGCGCGAGGACAACGCAGCCGCCGTGGCCGCCTGTGTCGAGGCCTTTGGCAGCATCAACGTGGCACTGTTCAACGCGGGCCTCAACAAGCCCCGGTTCTTCATGGATATCGATGAAGACAACTGGGACATGATCATGACCGTCAACACCAAGGCCATGTGGCTGGGCATGCAGGAAGCCGCCCGCCAGATGATCGCCCAGGGCCCGATGGAAGATCACCCTTACAAGATCATCAACGTGGGCAGTATCGCCTCGCGCAAGCCGCTGGTGGACGTGACCGTCTACTGCACCTCCAAATATGGCTGCCTTGCGCTGACCGAATGCGGCGCGCTTGGTCTGGCCGAGCACAACATCACCGTGAACGGCTATGCGCCGGGCGTGGTTGTGACGCCGCTTTGGGAACAGCTCGACAAGGACCTGGTCGAGATCGGCTTCAAGGAACGCGCCGGTCAGGCCTATGACGACATCGTCGAGAACAACCTTGTGATCAAGCGCGTCTCCTATCCCGATGACATCACCGGCACCGCATCGTTCCTCGCGTCCAACGACAGCGACTACATGACCGGCCAGATGATCTCGATCGATGGTGGCTGGGTCACGAAATAGGCCCGCAACACCACACCTTTCAGCAACAAACCGGGTGCGCATGGCCGCACCCGAAAGGAGTTTCCGATGTCAGAACGCCCCGGCAATGCACTCATGCCAAACCTGCTCACCCCGCAGGATCTTGAAACCAACTGGGAATGGCGTGACAAGATCCCGGCTTGGGGTCACACCTCGGTCGATTTCGAAAAGCGGGTCGACCATGACCGCCTGCGCCGCTACCGTCTGGCCCGCACGCGGCAGAGCTTGCAGAATTCCCCCGCCGGATCGCTGCTGCTGTTCGATGTGAACAACATCCGCTACGTATCCGCGACCAAGATCGGTGAATGGGAACGGGACAAGATGTGCCGCTTCTGCCTGCTGACCGGCGATGACAGCCCCTATGTCTGGGATTTCGGTTCGGCGGCGGTGCATCACAAGCGCTATTCGGATTGGCTGGAGCCCGATCACTGCCTGGCCGGCGTCGTCGGCATGCGCGGCACGATCCCGCCGGAATTCGGCCTAATGAAGAAATATGCCAAGATGATCGCGCAGCTGATCAAGGATGCGGGCATGGCCGATATGCCCGTGGGCGTGGACTATGCGGAAACTGCCATGTTCCACGCCCTGCAGGAAGAAGGCATTCACGTGGTTGATGGTCAGCAGATCATGCTGGCGGCGCGCGAGATCAAGAACTGGGATGAAATCCAGCTTCTGACGCAGGCGGCCTCCATGGTCGATGGCGTCTACCACATGATCTATGAAGAGCTGAAACCCGGCGTGCGCGAGAATGACATCGTCGCCATGTCCAACAAGCTGCTCTACGAAATGGGCTCGGACGATGTTGAGGCGATCAATGCCATTTCCGGCGAACGCTGCAACCCGCATCCGCATAACTTCACCGACCGTCTGATCCGCCCCGGCGACCAGGCATTCTTTGATATTCTCCAGTCCTATCAGGGCTATCGGACCTGCTATTACCGGACCTTCAACGTCGGCCGCGCGACACCGTCCCAGAACGACGCCTATGTGAAGGCGCGGGAATGGATCGACGCCTCCATCGCGATGATTAAACCGGGCGTGACCACCGACAAGGTGGCCGCAGTCTGGCCGACCGCGGAAAGCCTCGGCTTCCCCAACGAAGACGCCGCTTTCGGCCTGCAATTCGGCCATGGCCTTGGCCTCGCGCTGCACGAACGCCCGATCATCTCCCGCGCGGTCAGCATGGACCACCCGATGGAGATCAAGACCGGCATGGTCTTCGCGCTGGAAACCTACTGCCCGGCGACGGACGGATATTCGGCGGCGCGGATCGAGGAAGAAGTGGTGGTGACCGAGACCGGTTGCGAGGTGATCAGCCTCTTCCCGGCCGAAGAACTGCCGATCGCCAACCGTTATTGAGACGGGTGGCCGGGTGAAAAACCCGGCCACCTGCCACGATGCAGGCCGGGCCGTGCGCCCGGCGCCCGTTCAAGGGGGAAGCCCGCTATGGCCAAATCGAAAACAAATACCGAAGACTACCTGACGATGTACCGCCAGATGGTGCGTATCCGGACCTTCGAGGACAATGCCAACCAACTCTACCTGTCAGCCAAGATGCCGGGCCTTACCCACATGTATTCTGGCGAGGAAGCCGTCGCCGTGGGCATCTGCGAAGCGCTGAAGGTTACCGACAAGATCACCTCGACCCACCGGGGCCACGGCCATTGCGTGGCCAAGGGCGCTGAGTTCAAGGAGATGTTCTGCGAACTTCTGGGCAAGGAAGAGGGCTATTGCCGGGGCAAGGGCGGCTCGATGCATATCGCCGACCAGTCCAACGGCAATCTCGGGGCCAATGCCATTGTCGGCGGCTCCATGGGCATCGCCACGGGCGCGGCCTTCTCTGCCAAACTGCTCGGCAAAGACGATGTGACCGTCTGTTTCTTTGGCGACGGCGCCACGGCGCAGGGGCTGATGTACGAGGTCATGAACATGGCCGCGCTATGGAACCTTCCGGTCATCTATGCCTGTGAAAACAACGGCTATTCCGAGTATACCAGAACCGACGAGATCGCTGCCGGCTCCATCACCGCACGGGCCGAGGCCTTCGGCATCGAGGCGCATCAGGTGGACGGGCAGGACGTTCTCGCCGTCAATGCCCTGACCCAGAAGCTCGTCGATCGTGCCCGCAAGGGCGAAGGCCCGTTCTTCATGGAACTGATGACCTATCGCTATCACGGGCACCATGTGGGCGACATCAACCGCGAATACTACCGGTCCAAGGAAGAAGAGAAGGACTGGAAGGAAAACCGCGATCCGATCATCCGCTTCCGCTCCTGGCTGGTCGAGGAGGGCATCGCCAGCGAAGAGGATCTCGATGCGATGACCGCAGAGATCAAGCGGGACGCGGCGGACGCCGTTGAATACGCGCTGAACGCCAAATACCCGGACGTCTCCGAGGTGGACATGCATGTCTACACCGACATTGAACACGCGCTTGCGCGCGATACGGCCTGAGGAGAAAGACACATGCGTAATATCACCCTGTCCCAGGCGGTAAACGAGGCGCTGGCCGAGGAAATGCGCCGCGACGACACCGTCTTCATCATCGGCGAGGACGTGGCCGAGGCGGGCACGCCGTTCAAGGTTTTGTCCGGCTTGGTCGAGGAATTCGGCACAGCGCGCGTCGTCGACACGCCGATCGCCGAGCCGGGTTTCATGGGGCTGGCCGTCGGCGCCGCCATGACCGGGTCCCGCCCCGTGGTGGATCTGATGTTCGGCGATTTCATCTACCTGATCATGGATCAGCTCTGCAATCAGGCCGCCAAGACCCACTATATGTCAGGCGGCAAGTTGAGCGTGCCGCTGGTTCTGCGCACCAACCTTGGCGCGACAAGGCGGTCCGCCGCGCAGCATTCGCAATCGTTGCATGCTTTGGTGGCCCATATTCCGGGCCTGAAAGTGGCCCTGCCGTCTTCGGCCTATGAGGCCAAGGGCCTGATGAAGACCGCGATCCGCGACAACAACCCGGTCGTGATCTTCGAAGACAAGCTGATGTATAACGACAAGGCCCCGGTCCCCGAAAAGGAATACCTGATCCCCTTCGGCGAGGCGAACATCAAGCGCGAAGGCACGGACATCACCCTGATCGGTACGTCTTCCATGGTGCAGGTCTGTGAAAAGGCCGCCGAGATTCTGGCCGCCGAAGGCATCAGCGCCGAGGTGATCGACCCGCGCACCATCGTGCCGCTGGACGAGAAAACCCTGATCGAGTCGGCCAAGAAGACCAGCCGCGTGATCGTCGTGGATGAAGGCCACCAGAGCTTTGGCATCACTGGCGAAATCGCGGGCCGGATCAACGAAAAGGCCTTCTATCACCTTGATGCACCGGTGCTGCGCATGGGGGCGATGGATGTGCCGGTGCCCTTCAGCCCCGCGCTGGAGGACATCACCGTGCCGACGCCCGAGGCGGTGGTCGAGAACGCCCGCAAGCTCATGTCCGGGGAGATGATCCATGCCGCATGAGGTGATCATGCCCGCCCTCGGGATGGCGCAGGACACCGGCAAGATCGTGAGCTGGCTGAAACAGGCTGGCGACGTGGTCAAGGCGGGCGATGCGCTGTTCGAGGTGGAAACCGACAAGGCGACGATGGAGGTCGAATCTCCGGCGGACGGGTTCCTGACAGACGTGACCGCAGGCGATGGCGACGACGTGCCGGTGGGCAATGTCATCGCGCTGATCTCGGACACGGCGGAGGGCAGTGGCACCGCGGCCCCTGCCCCGGCGGCCGACGCCCCTGCCAGCGACGACCTGTCCGAGGGCACTGGCGTCATCATGCCCGCTCTTGGCATGGCGCAGGACGAAGGCGTGATCGTCGCGTGGCACAAGGCCCCCGGCGACGCCGTGGCCTCTGGTGATATCCTGTTCGAGGTGGAAACCGACAAGGCCACGATGGAGGTGGAGGCAGGCCATGACGGCTTTGTCGCGGCGCTTCTGGCCGAAGCGGGCGAGGCAGCGCCCGTGGGCGAAGTCATCGCCATCATCTCTGCCGAGGCCCCGGCCAACCCTGTCAGCCGCAGCTGGTCGGGTGGCGCTCAACCAACCCCCGCCCCGGTGAACGAACAGGCCAAACCCGCGCCAGCCCCGAAACCCGCCGCCGAACCGGTGGCAAAGGCTGCCGCGCCGGTTGCCACGGGGGGGCGAATCCTCGCCTCGCCCAAGGCCCGCAAGATCGCGCTGGAGGAAGGGTTGGACCTGCAACGGCTGGTCGCGGTCGGGCATCCACAGCCCTACCATGTCGCGGATCTGGAGGTGCTGAGAAGCCTGCCCGACGCGACCGCCGAGCCCACCCCGACCACAGCCGCCGCTGCCAGCCGTCACCTGACAGCCGAGGTTCCCGCCAAGGCTTTCGCGGATTTCTGTGCATGGGCCACTGAGGACATCGGCGCACCTGTGGACCGCGCCGCGTTGCTGGCCCGCTTTGCCGCGGCGTCCATTGGCGATCCGCTGGCGGCCATTGCCGTCGACACCCATGGCCAGACCCGCGTGATGCCCGAGGATGCGGAACCGGCCCTGACCATCCGCGATCTTGCAGGGACGCCCATCACCTCGGTCAATCTCGGGGCGGAAGCGACCCCGGTGTTGACCCTGACCGACATGGGCGACACCCTGACCATCACGCTCGAATGTGCGCCCGGGCAGCTCTCTACCCCGCAAGCGCTTTCCCTCATCGGCGGATTCGCCGGCCGGCTTGCCGAGCCGCTCCGCCATCTGCTCTGACCCCCGCGAGGACCGACATGGAACACACCGATCTCTATATCAACGGCGAATGGCGCGAAGGTGCCGACAAGGCCCGTTTCGACGTTCTGAACCCCGCGACCGAGGAGGTTCTGGCCTCCGTCGCTTCCGCTGAAATCGCCGATGCCGATGCCGCGCTCGATGGCGCCGAAGCCGCGATGAAGGACTGGGCTGCGCGCACCCCGCGCGAACGCTCCGAGGTGCTGCGCAAGGCGTGGGAACTGATGACCGCGCGGCTCGATTATTTCGCCAATCTGATCACGCTGGAAAACGGCAAGGCGGGCGTGGATGCGAAGGGCGAAGCCACCTATGCCGCCGAGTTCTTTCGCTGGTTCGCGGAAGAGGCCGTGCGCGCCGACGGGCTGATCACCCATGCCCCCGCCTCCGGCGCGCGGATCATCGTGCAGCACAAGCCTGCGGGCCTTGCAGTGCTGGTCACGCCGTGGAACTACCCCGCCGCCATGGGCACCCGGAAAATCGCGCCCGCGCTTGCCGCCGGTTGTGGCGTGATCATCAAGCCCGCCTCGGAAACGCCCCTGACCATGCTGGCGCTGATGCCGCTGCTGGAAGAGGCGGGCGTGCCAGCGGGCCTCGTGAACGTCCTGCCCTCGCGCCGCACCGGTGCGCTGGTCGATCACCTGATGCACGATCCGCGTGTGCGGGTGATCAGCTTCACCGGGTCGACGGGTGTGGGCCGCAAGCTGCTTAAAGGGGCCGCCGACCAGGTGCTGAAACCGGCGATGGAACTGGGCGGCAACGCGCCCTGCATCGTCTTTGACGACGCAGATATGGACACCGCCATTGAGGGCACAATGCTGGCCAAGATGCGCAATCTGGGTGAGGCCTGCACCGCCGCCAACCGCATCTATGTACATGAGGCCGTGGCCGAGGAATTCACCCGCCGCCTGACCGAGCGCATGGAAGCGCTGAAGGTGGGCGACGGCACCGATCCCTCTGTCGATGTGGGGCCGCTGGTCAATGCCGACACCCGCGACAAGGTGGCGGAGTTCGTATCGGACGCGCTGGCCAAGGGCGCGAAACTGGAATGCGGTGGCGTGGTGCCGAACGGCAAGGGCTTCTTCTACCCGCCGACGGTGATGTCCAACGTGCCGGAAACCGCCGACTGCGTGCAGGACGAGATCTTCGGCCCGGTCGCCGCGATCCAGACCTTCACCGATCAGGAAGACGTGATCCGCCGCGCCAATGACACGGAATACGGGCTGGTGGCCTATGTGTTCAGCGAGGATATGAAGCGCGCGATCCAGGTTTGTGAGCGGCTGGACTACGGCATGGTCGGCCTCAACCGTGGCCTCGTCTCGGACCCCGCCGCGCCGTTCGGCGGTGTGAAACAATCGGGCCTTGGCCGTGAGGGCGGGCACGAGGGTATGCTGGAGTTCATGGAAACCCAGTATATCTCGGCCAGCTGGTAAGGGGGCATCATGGACATTCAGGCAAGCCCAAGCACCAAGCACTACGCCGCGAACAAGGGCGTCGATCTGGAAGCCGTGGCCAAGGCCACGGGCCGCACGACGCTTGGACGCGAGGACGTGGACGCGCATCTAAGCGGGGGCGGCAATGCGCCCGCCGCCAGCACCCCCGACGCCAGCCGCTACTGGGACGTGGATCATGCGGCCTATGGCCCGGTGACAGAGGAGCCGATGTCGCGCATCGCGCAGATCGCCTCGGCCAACCTCTCGGCAGCCAACAGCATGATCCCGCAGGTCACCCATCACGACCGGGCGGACATGCGCGCGGTCGAGGCCTTCCGCAAGACGCTGAAAGCCGAAGGCGCGGCGCGCGGGGTTAAGATCACCGCGCTGGCCTTCCACGTGATGGCGCTGGCACGGACCCTGCGCGCCTTCCCGCGGTTCAACGCCTCACTCACAGCGGATGGCGAAACGCTGGTGCTGAAGGACTACGTCCATATCGGCATTGCGGTCGACACGCCCCATGGCCTGATGGTGCCGGTCATCCGGGACGCCGATAAGAAGGGCCTGTGGCAGATCGCAGCCGATATCACCGACCTTGCAGGCCGGGCGCAGGCACGGAAACTGTCGGGCGAGCAGATGGGCGGCGGATCAATGTCGATCTCCAACCTCGGCGGCATCGGCGGCACAGCCTTCACGCCAATCGTGAACCCGCCAGAGGTGGCGATCCTTGGCCTGACCCGCACCGAAACCGTGCCGGTCTGGGAGAACGGAGACTGGTCCCCCGTTCAGATGGTGCCTCTCGATCTCAGCTACGATCACAGGGTCATCAACGGCGCCGACGCGGCACGTTTCCTGACCCATTACGCGCGCCTCCTTGCCGACCCGCGCCGAATGGTTTTGCCGACAGGTCGCTGAGCTCCAGCCCCGGTTCACGGTGCTGCACCGCATTGCCGCTTTTAGCAACCCCGTCACGGAGTCCATAGGATGAGTCCGTCCGGGGAAAGCGGAAGTGCTGTCAAGCATCAGGCCTTTCTCTGCGGCGACGACATGGCCGCTGGCAGGTCCGGCGATGCGCAGAAGTCCAGACCGTGTTGGCAAAAGGGATTCACATCGTTTGCTGAGCGTGATTCAAGCTGGTATCTGCTATGGAGACCGGCTTGGCAGGAGGTCTGATGGCGGGCGACGGACTGAGCCATTGCAGGCGCCATTGGCAAGAGCATCATGGAAGAGGCATTCTTCGAGCGTTCCATCCTTTCTGTCCGCGCCCCGAACGGACGCAAACCCTCCAACCAACACCTTGTTCCAGATGGCGTTTTCTGGATTGCACGAAAAGCCGCGACCTGCATTCGCGCGCTTTCTCACGGGGATCGCAGCACCGCGCACTGCCGCCCTTGGGCGTTTGGTAACGTGATGCTTTTGTGATTATTTTTTTGGTTGCGGGGGCTCGCAGCTCACGATTTCTGCGACTAGTCAAGAGCGTGGTCCCGCAGCTTGTGGCGTAGTTTCTGGAATAGCATCGGATCACAGCGCAACAGTTTAAGTCCCGGTGTCAGAGAAGCATTAGGGGTTCTGGACGCGAGGGAATTGACCCGGTTTCTCCATACGATAAGTGCACGAGACCTTCAGGCTGGGACTAAGAGCTGGACCCAGAGAATGCGCTTGAGCCTTAAGAAGGTATGAAGCGCGCCGACATCGCTACCGCTCGAAGACACCGGAGTCAGAACTGAGACGCCTAGCGGGGGTGCTGGTCGTCCACGACGACGGGATGCGCATGGCGGCGCGCGCCCTCGAGATGCGGAGGGTCGAGCGGCAGGTTCTCATGAGTATGCTCGAGGATTTCGGGATCCTCCTTCCGCCAGAGGCACAGCACCGTCAGTGCCACGGCACCGGCCAGTGCGGCGAGGCACCCAAGGGCAGTTACGGGGCCGAACTGCGTCATGAGCCAGCCCGACAGCGGATAGGTGACAAAACAGCAGGCGTGGCTCAGCGCGAACTGGGCAGCGAAGAGCGCGACGGTGCCGAAAAAGAGAGAGTTGTAGCTCATCACGGCGAGCAGAAGCGCGGCCAGCGTCGGGCTGACGATGTTCTCCAGATCGTAAGCCAGCCGCGAGAGCGACAGTGCGCGGGTGTAGCGCGCCTCCTCGGGCAGAACGTCCGGGATCGTCACCTGGAAGGTCGGCGTGAAGGCCGCCGAGGCCGATTGCAGCAGGAAGATCAGCACGTAGACCTGCCAGACCTCGGTGACGAAGGGCAGGAAGAGTGCCGCCCCCGCCCGCACCAAGTCGAGACCCACCAGCAGCGCGCGGCGGTTGACGTGGTCGGCGAAGGCTCCCGCAATGGGAGCGATGCCGACATAGGCCACCATTTTGATGGTGAAGACCGTGCCCAGCACCATCGCCGCACCATCGCCCGCGAGGTCATAGGCCAGCAGCCCGAGTGCCACTGTCGCGAGCCCGGTGCCCAGCAGGGCCACGGCCTGAGCCAGAAACAGGCGGCGGTAGGTGCGGTCGGCCAGGATTTCCAGCATCGATGATCTTAGAGGTAGCGGGCGATGGCCTTCAGCTCATCGCGATCCGAGGGGGAATGGTTTTCATCCAGGCAATGGTCCATGTGATCGTGGATCAGGGCCCGCTTGGCGTTTGCGACGGCCTTCTCGACCGCCTGCAGCTGCTGGGCGATGTCGAGGCAAGGCTTGGCGTCCTCGATCATGCCGATCACGGCCCGCGGATGACCGTCGGCACGTTTCAGCCGGGCGATCAGGGCGGGATGGGTTGCGTGGACATCGAGCTTTGTCATAGAAAGACGCTATCCCCCTGGGGGGATAGAACAAGATGGCCTCTTAAGGGGTCACTCAAACGAGCGGGCAGACAGGCAAAACCGATGAGACCGCTAGCGACATTCGGAAGACAGACGTTTGCAGCGCTTCTCTGCCTGTCGATGGTCGTCTGGTCTGTCGTGCCGAGCGCGACCCACACGCCGGCCGTGTTCGAGACGATCCAGGATCATCTGGAGATGATCGCCGATCACGGGCATTCGCATGGATTCGAGGAAGACCTCTACTGGGCGATGCACGGCCACAGCCATGATGCGGCCGACCACGACCACAGCCAGGCGCTCCTGGTCCTCGGGGACCGAAGCCATCCTACTGCCGCCTACCGGGATGCGTGGCGGCTGCAGGCCTCGCCTGGCGGTGGGCGCCACACATTCCGGATCGAACGACCTCCGCGTGCCTGATCGGCACCGCGCCAGCGCGCGGCCTCACCGATCATTCTTTCGCACGAACGGAGACCATTTCATGAGTTCCAACTCATCGGCCCTGCACACTCTCGCGTCGCGACGCGTCACGGCCATCCTTCTGACAGCCCTTGCGCTCTACGCCTCGAGCGTGGCGCAGGTGCTGGCCCATGACGTCACCCCCGGTGACGCGGGCTACATCCAGGAAATCTGGGGGGTGCACATCATCTCCTTCATCTACCTCGGCGCCAAGCACATGGTGACGGGCTACGACCACATCCTGTTCCTTCTGGGCGTCGTGTTCTTCCTCTACAGGATGAAGGACGTGGCCATCTATGTCAGCATCTTCGCCGTGGGCCACTCGGTGACCATGCTGGCCGGCGTCTGGTGGGGATTGGGCATCAATGCCTACATCATCGACGCCATCATCGGCCTTTCGGTCGTCTACAAGGCCCTCGACAACCTCGGCGCCTACCAGAAATGGTTCGGCTTCCAGCCCAACACCAAGGCCGCGACGCTGATCTTCGGCCTTTTCCACGGCACCGGCCTCGCCTCGAAGATCATCGAATACGACATCTCCGAGGATGGCCTCCTATGGAACTTGCTGGCCTTCAACGTTGGTGTCGAGGTCGGCCAGATCCTCGCGCTCTTCGCGATCCTCGTCGTGATGGGCTACTGGCGTCGGTCCGCACGCTTCATGAGCCAGGCCGTCGTCGCCAACGTCATCATGGTGGGCCTTGGCATCTGGCTCACCGTCTACCAGATCAACGGCTTCCTCACGGCCGCATAAGGAGAAACGGATATGCAACTCATCGATAGAATGCGTGACACGATGCAATTGACCGCGGAGAAGCCCGATCCAGCCCTCCTGCCGACGCCCCGGCAACTCCGGCGCTCGACCATCGCCGCCGTGATCGGGGCGGCCTTCATCGGGGTCGGCGTCTACCTGCCGGCCGAATACGGGATCGACCCGACCGGCGTCGGCAATGTCCTCGGCCTCACCGAGATGGGCGAGATCAAGCAGCAGCTCGCCCGCGAGGCGGCCGAGGATGAGCTGATCCATGGTGACGGCGAACAGTCCTCGAGCCTCATGGAAGACATTTTCGGCCTCTTCGTCGGCGCGGCCCATGCACAGGAAGCCTGGAACGACACGGTGACCTTCACGCTGGCACCGGACGCGTTCACCGAGGTCAAGATGGTTATGGCCGCAGGCGATATCGTCGAATATTCGTGGGTCGCTGAAGGCGGGCGCATCAACTTCGACCTGCACGCCCATGGCGACGGCCAGTCGGTGGACTACGACCGCGGCCGCGGCGCGACCGAGGGCGCAGGCAGCATCGAGGCGCCATTCCCCGGCGAACACGGCTGGTTCTGGCGCAACCGCGACGATTCCGACGTGACCGTCACTTTGCAGCTGCGCGGTGCCTACAGCGAAATCGTTCGCAGCGAGTGAGACAATGCGCCTGCGGGAGACCGCAGGCGCAAATCCTCCTTCCCTGCGAACGTCGGGCGTGGGCTTTGTCTGTTGGCCTTCGGTGCAGCGTCGAACAGGACGGGTGAGGTGCCCCTAGATTTGTAGACGCTTTGCCCCCTAATTTTTAGGCAAGGAGGCCGACATGGGGACAAGCAATTACAGCGACGAGTTCAAGCGCGATGCGGTGCATCAGATCACGGTGCGCGGGTGGACGCTCCCTGTGAAGCGAGGGAAGGTGCGGCCTGCCAGTGCTGTTCGGATTGGGACGGGCGTGGGTTGGCTGAGGCTGGAGTGCCACAGCGGTTTTCTTGCTCCGCGTTCTTCCACAGTGCTTCCACCGCGGTAGTGCGAACGCAAGAAGCCCTGCGATTGCGGGGCGTAACGTGATTGTTTTGTGTGTTTATTTTGGTTGCGGGGGTAGGATTTGAACCTACGACCTTCAGGTTATGAGCCTGACGAGCTACCGGGCTGCTCCACCCCGCGCCACTTGCCCGGATATTGTTTTGATCTGGGCTGAGTGTGGTATCGTTTTCGAGAGATTTGGGTTTGCTTGTTAGGTTTGGCGGTGACCTACTCTCCCACGTCTTGAGACGCAGTACCATCGGCGCAACGGTGCTTAACGGCCGAGTTCGGGATGGGATCGGGTGTTTCACTCGCGCTATGACCACCAAACCGAACAAGCAAACCCTGTTTTCCCCTTTTTGATCGGGGGAAAGGGTCAAACATCTTCATCCAGGTCAAGTGACTGTTTGTGTTGGTGTAGTTTCTGCTTTTGATTGATTGTAGGGCCATGAAGTCTGGCTTCTACTGGATCAAATCAAGCCTATCGGGCCATTAGTACCGGTCAACTGAACGCATTGCTGCGCTTACATCTCCGGCCTATCGACGAGGTGGTCTACCTCGGCCCTCAGGGATACCTTGTTTTGAGGGGGGCTTCCCGCTTAGATGCCTTCAGCGGTTATCCTTTCCGATCATAGCTACCCTGCACTGCGGCTGGCGCCACAACAGGTCCACCAGTGGATCGTTCACCCCGGTCCTCTCGTACTAGGGGCAACTCCTCTCAAGTATCCTACACCCACGGCAGATAGGGACCGAACTGTCTCACGACGTTCTAAACCCAGCTCACGTACCTCTTTAAACGGCGAACAGCCGTACCCTTGGGACCTGCTCCAGCCCCAGGATGAGATGAGCCGACATCGAGGTGCCAAACGGTGCCGTCGATATGGACTCTTGGGCACCATCAGCCTGTTATCCCCGGCGTACCTTTTATCCGTTGAGCGATGGCCCTTCCACTCGGGACCACCGGATCACTATGGCCGTCTTTCGACTCTGCTCGACTTGTCAGTCTCGCAGTCAGGCTGGCTTCTGCCATTGCACTCAACGAGCGATTTCCGACCGCTCTGAGCCAACCTTCGCGCGCCTCCGTTACGCTTTAGGAGGCGACCGCCCCAGTCAAACTACCCACCACGCAGGGTCCCGGACCCGGATAACGGGCCGCGGTTAGACTTCAAGCAGAGCAAGGGTGGTATCTCAAGGGAGGCTCCACAGGAACTGGCGTTCCTGCTTCGAAGCCTACCACCTATCCTGCACATGCTGTGCCTGAAGCCAGTGCGAAGCTGTAGTAAAGGTGCACGGGGTCTTTCCGTCTAACCGCGGGAAGCCTGCATCTTGACAGGCAATTCAATTTCGCTGAGTCGATGTTGGAGACAGCGGGGAAGTCGTTACGCCATTCGTGCAGGTCGGAACTTACCCGACAAGGAATTTCGCTACCTTAGGACCGTTATAGTTACGGCCGCCGTTTACCTGGGCTTCAATTCGGAGCTTGCACCCCTCCTTTTAACCTTCAGGCACCGGGCAGGCGTCAGACCCTATACGTCGTCTTGCGACTTCGCAGAGCCCTGTGTTTTTAGTAAACAGTCGCCACCCCCTGGTTTGTGCCCCCAGCTCCAAGTTGCCTTGGAACCGGGCCTCCTTCTCGCGAACTTACGGAGGTATTTTGCCGAGTTCCTTCAACATCGTTCTCTCAAGCGCCTTGGTATTCTCTACCAGTCCACCTGTGTCGGTTTAGGGTACGATCTCATGGAGGGCTATTTCCAGGAACCCGTTGGCTGCCCACACAATCCGATAAGTGTGAACAACGGCTCAGATCCGTCACATCCTCCTGGCCCAGGAATATTAACCTGGTTCCCATCGACTACGCCTTTCGGCCTCGCCTTAGGGGTCGGCTTACCCTGCTCAGATTAGCTTTAAGCAGGAACCCTTGGACTTTCGGCGACAGGGTCTCTCACCCTGTTTGTCGCTACTCATGTCATCATTCTCGCTAGTGATCACTCCACCGGATCGCTCACGCGCCGGCTTCACAGTAAAACCCGGTCCTCCAATGCGCCCGAAGACGCTAAGGAGGAATGGGTTTATTCACACTACGCTCCGCTACCATGCACTATGTGCATCCTCAGCTTCGGCTCATGGCTTGAGCCCCGTTACATCTTCGCCGCAGGACAACTTGTTTAGACCAGTGAGCTGTTACGCTATCTTTAAAGGATGGCTGCTTCTAAGCCAACCTCCTGGTTGTTTTGGTCGTCCCACCTGCTTTCCCACTTAGCCATGAATTAGGGGCCTTAGCTGGAGGTCAGGGTTGTTTCCCTCTCCACGACGGACGTTAGCATCCGCCGTGTGTCTGCCATCTAGTACTCCCGGGTATTCGGAGTTTGGTTAGGATCAGTAAGCCTGTGGGGCCCCATTACCCATCCAGTGCTCTACCCCCCGGGGTATTCGGATGACGCTCTACCTAAATAGATTTCGCGGAGAACCAGCTATCTCCGAGTTTGATTGGCCTTTCACCCCTAGGCACAATTCATCCCGACCTTTTTCAACAGGTGTGGGTTCGGACCTCCAGTAAGTGTTACCTTACCTTCATCCTGATCATGCCTAGATCACTCGGTTTCGGGTCTGATCCATCTAACTCATGCGCCCTATTAAGACTCGCTTTCGCTGCGCC